>CAZURF010000037.1:0-14113 GCA_964623555.1 uncultured Akkermansia sp.
GTTCTCCGTTTTGGGGTTAAGACGAAAGCATAAACTTGGGACGAACAGGGTCAAACTTATGGTTTATTCTTTTCGTTTAGGTGAATGTGAACGTTAACGAAAATGAAAACCTATCGCCCTTAATTAGGTAGGCCGCTTTTGACAAAAGAGGCAGCCACTTCCATCGAAAGTGGCCTACCAACCCTTCAACGGCACAATGATCTAGCTAGGGCAGAGATTTCGGCAGGAGAGAGCTTCGCGGTTTTGGCTAGTTGCCGGCAGTCGTCGTCTTCGGGGTGGATTTGCACGAGTTTGTCGCCCAGGTAGCCGAGTTTAACCCGGACAGAACCGTGAGGCGTCTGGACAGTCTTTTCCTCGCGGCGGAGGGTGCGGCGCTCGACCCGCTCCATGCGGAGGCCGAAGGCGGTGGTTTCGCGGAGGACGGCGGCGGCGAGTTTTTCGGCGTCGGCGGGCAGGGCGAGGACAGTCAGGAGATGGCCGGGCCGCCCTTTTTTCATGACCAGAGGAGAGACGGCGGCGTCGAGCGCGCCTTCGGCCATCAACCGGTCGATGGCATGGGCGAGGTGCTCCCCGGTGATGTCGTCGAGATGGGTGCGGATTTCAAAAACCGTATCGGTGGCTTCCGTCGAAACCTTGGAGAGGTGACCCAGAAATGCCCGGAGAACATTGGGGCGATCCGAAAGATCGCGGGTGCCGAGGCCGTAGCCGATCCCATCAGCCGAAAAAGATTCAAGAAGGCCAAACCTTTTGACGAAGTGAGCAAGGATGGCGGCACCGGTGGGCGTGGTGAGTTCATGGGGAACATCCAGCTGGCGGATGGGAATGCCGCGGAGGATTTCGGCGGTGGCGGGGGCGGGGAGGGGGAACTTGCCATGGGCGCACTGGATGGTGCCGGTGCCGTCCACGGGAACGGAGGCGGTGATCTCCGCCACCTTGAGGTGGTGAATACCGGCGGCGGCGCAGACGAGATCCACGATGGAGTCCACGGCACCCACCTCGTGAAAGTGGACCGTTGCAACGGGAACACCGTGGAGTTTGGCCTCCGCCTCGGCGACGCGCTGGAACATGGCGAGGGCGGAGTCGCGCACCTGCGGGGCGAGACTGGATTTTTTCAGGAGTTCACGGATCTCCGACCAGTTGCGGCCGTGGTGGTGACCGTGACCGTGCGAATGGTGGTGGCCGGGTTCCTCAACCAGAAAACGAAGGCCGGCGAGACCTCCCCGGACGGCCTTTTCCGTTTTGAGAACGATTTTCTCGGGGAGTTGCAGGGAGGTGACCGCCTCTTGGAAGACGGAAAGGGGTACGCCCAGATGGAGAAGGGAGGCGCAGAACATGTCGCCGCTGATGCCAGACGGGCAGTCGAGATGGAGGTGGGTCGCCGCCATGAGAAGGGGATAGATTGACGCAACCCACTCCCCTTTACAAAAGAAGATATGAGCCCCCAGGAACGCCAGAAGAAGGAAGCCGCCCGGGCGGCGTTGGCGGAGGTGCCCAAGGGCTGCTGGTTGGGGGTGGGGACGGGATCAACGACGAACTACTTTATCCAGCTCCTGCCCAAAAGGTGGGTCCAAGGGGCGGTGGCGAGCTCGGAGGCCACGGCGAAGTCCCTGCGGCGGCGGGGGATCCGGGTGGTGCCGATGCTGCCAAGCCGGAAGCTGGCGGTTTATGTGGACGGGGCGGACGAAGCCGATGCGAGACTGCGGCTGATCAAAGGCGGGGGTGGGGCGCTGACGCGGGAAAAGATCGTGGCAAAGGCCTCCCGCAAATTCGTCTGCATTGCCGACAGCTCCAAGCTGGTGGGACGTTTGGGCCGGTTTCCGGTTCCGTTGGAGGTGGTGCCGCTGGCGCGGGAGCAGGTGGCGGCCCAGATCCGCAAAATGGGAGGGCGGCCGGTGTGGCGAAAGGGTTTTGTGACCGACAACGGCGGGCAGATCCTGGATGTGCGCGGGTTGCGGATCTCCGATCCGGCTCAAATGGAAAAGCGGCTGGAGGCGATTCCCGGGGTGGTCTGTGCGGGCATCTTTGGGAAACGGCGGGCCAATCTCCTCCTGCTGGGCACGCCGCAGGGAGTGCGGCGAATCAGAGCCGGCTCAAAAATTCGGCGGTAAGCTGGCGGTAGCTCGCGGCGGCGGCGCCGGAGTTATCGTATTCATAAATCGTGCGCCCGTGGCTCGGGGCCTCGGCGAGCCGGACCGAACGGGGGATGATGGTCTGGAACACCTGGGGGCCAAGGTGCTGACGGAGGTCATCGCTGACCTGCTGGCTGAGGCGGGTGCGGGCATCATACATCGTCAGGAGGATGCCGAGGATGGCGAGGTCGGGATTCAGGCCGCCTTCACGAATTTTTTCAATGAGGTTGAGGATTTTTCCAACGCCCTCGAGGGCGAAGTATTCACACTGGACGGGGACGAGGATGCGTTCGGCGGCGACCAGGGCGCTGGTCATGAGCAGGCCAACGCTGGGAGGACAGTCGAGCAGGACGAGGTCGAAAGCGGGGTCGTGTTTCAGCGGCGCGAGGGCCTCCCGAACCCGGAGGAGGGGATTTTCCAGGGAGGCCAACTCAATCTCGGCCCCGGCGAGGTCGAGTTCCGAGGCCAGCACCTGGAGGTTGGCTTGGCGGGCGGGCTGAAGCATTTCCACCGCGCGGGCCTGCCCCAAGAGGACGGGATAGAGGCTTTTGCCGGGCACGGAGTCCAGGCCCAGGCCGCTGGTGGCATTGGCCTGGGGATCGAGATCGACCAGGAGAACGCGGCGGCCGGCCTCGGCGGCCCCGGCGGCCAGATGGATGGCGGTGGTGGTCTTGCCGACCCCGCCTTTCTGGTTCACCACGGCCACAATGCGCATGGGACAAGAAACGACGCTGGAGGGAGGGTTGTCGAGCGGTTTCGGGTGACCTTCCCTTGACCCCTTCCAACAGTTTTTCTATTTTTGAAATTTACCGATGATTGCCGTCGAAAATTTATCCAAGCGGTATGCCGGGGGGGAGGCGGTCAAAGGCATCACCTTTTCCGTGGAGAAAGGGGAGGTGGTGGGGTTCCTGGGCCCCAACGGGGCCGGCAAATCCACGACCATGCGGATGTTGACCGGGTACCTTCCCGCGACGGATGGAAAGATCGAGATTGCCGGGGCGAAGCTCCCCGAGCAGAGCCTGTTGGCCCGGCAACGGATCGGTTACATGCCGGAAAATGTCCCCCTGTATCCCGAAATGAGGGTGGAGGAGTTTCTGGAATATCGCGGCCGCCTCAAGAGGGTTCCCCGGAATGAGATTGCCCAGCGGACCGACCTGGTGCTGGACCAGTGCGGCCTGGGGGATGTGCGCAGAAAAATCATCGGCACGCTTTCCAAGGGGTACCGGCAAAGGGTGGGGCTGGCCGACGCACTGATCCACAACCCCGGGCTGTTGATTCTGGATGAGCCGACGGCCGGATTGGATCCGCACCAGATCCGTTCTTTCCGGGAACTCATCAAGGAGCTTGGCAAGGACCGGACCATCCTTCTCTCCACCCACATCCTTTCCGAGGTGGAGATGGTCTGTAGCCGGGCCATCATCATCAACCGGGGGAGAATCGAGGCCTCCGACACACTGGCGAACCTGGAAAAGCGGGTGCAGGCCGGCGCCCTTCAGGTCGAGGTGCGGGCCGACCCGGGCTCCGCGCTGGAAAAACTCAGGGGATTGCCGGATGTGAGCCTGGTGAATGAGCTGAACCGGGCGGGGGACTGGATCTCCTTCGAGGTGATGGCGGTGCCGGGCAAGGACATCCGGGGCGAGGTGGATCAGCTCATCAAAAGGGAGAACTGGCCCTTGCGGGAGTTTCGCCGTGAAAAAGCGCGGCTGGAGGATGTCTTTGTGGAGTTGACCCAGGAGTAGACCATGACCCGCGCCTTCTGGATTTTATGGAAACGGGAGACGGGAGCCCTGCTGCTTTCGCCAATCGCCTGGGTTCTGCTGACCTGCATGGCCCTGGTGAGCGGTTTCAGTTTCAGCCAATGCGTGGCCTATCTGGGGCAGGGGGTGAGGGAGTTCACGGTGATGCAGATCTATTTCTACATCTTCCACTTCTGGTTCCTCCTCATCATCCTGGTGCCGGTGCTGACGATGCGGCTTTTTTCGGAGGAGTATAAGACCGGGACGATCGAAATGCTGCTGACCGCGCCGGTGCGGGACGGGGATGTGATCCTCTCCAAGTTTTTCGGAGCGCTGGCTTTTTACCTGCTGCTGTGGGTCCCGTCGCTGTTGGGGTTGGTGATTTTCCAAGCGGTCACGGGAAACACCGTGCCGGTGGCCTGGATCCCGCTGGCGCTCTCCTACCTGATGGTGACCCTTGTGGGCATGTTTTATCTTTCGATCGGTTTGTTTGGCTCGGTGCTGAGCCGGAACCAGGCGGTTTCCGCGATGATCTCCTTCACGATCATCGCCCTGTTGTTCTTTGCCGGATTTTTGAGTTATCTGGTCCGGGATCCGGGCTGGCGGGAGGCGTTGACCTACGTCTTCACCCTCGAGCAGATGCGCTCCTTCAGCGCCGGCCTGCTGGATTCCCGACCGGTGGTGTTTTACCTCAGCGGCACTATTTTCTTCCTCATCCTGACGCACCGGGTGATGGCCGGGCGTCGGTTGAAAGGCTAAGGCGATGGCGACGAAACCTCCCGCCCTCTCGGAGCTGCGCAAGGCCCGGCGCACCCAGACCCTGAACCATTGGCTGTTTTTGCCGATCCTCGTCTTCCTCTTTGCCGGGGCCAACTACATCAGCTGGCGGCACTACTACCGCGCCGACTTCTCCCTCAACCGTTTCCAGCAACTATCCGGGCAGACCCTCAATCTTCTCCAGGCCCTGCCGGGGGAGATCAAGGTCACGGCGTTTCTGGCTCCGGAAGGGGACGCCACCGGCAGCCTGATCCAGGAAGATGTCCTCAAGCTCCTCGAGGAGTACAAGTACCGCTCCGGTGGCAAGGTCGCCGTGACGGTGGTTCAGCCGTTTCTTGATTTCCAGACGGCCCAGAAATTGGCGGAGAAATTCAAGCTCACCAGCAACGAGAATGTCGTGATCCTGGAGTTTGGGGAGCGGTCGCGGATTTTGAAGGTGGCGGAGATGGCGGAAATCGACCCCGGCATGATGATGGCCGGCGGGGCGGCCCGGGTGAAATCCTTCAACGCGGAGGAAAAAATCTCCTCCGCCCTCAGCGGACTGGTGCAGGGCAAGCCGGCCAAGGTCTACGTGGCCGAGGGCCACGGGGAGTACAACCTGCGTTCTTCGGACCGGGATCCGGCCGGCTACTCTCTCCTGGCTGCCCGACTGTCCTCCCAGAATCTTGAGCTTCTGCCCTGGAAGACCGGTGAGGAGGAAGGTGTGCCGGCCGATGCGGATGCGGTGCTGGTGGCGGGATCCAAGTTTGCCTGGCCGCCGGCGGCCGTCGCGGCCCTCCGGGCCTATCTGGCGAAACCCGGCCGATTGGTCATCGCGCTGGATCCGGGCGGCCCGACAGGGCTGGAAAATCTCCTGGAGGAGCAGGGCGTACATTTTGATGGCAACAAAATCTTCCGAAAAGTGGCCGTGCTCAGCACGACGGGATTGGCGCAGGGAATCAACGATGAGACCGTGGGAACCCGTTTTTCGCTCCATCCAGCCATCCGCTGGATTGAGAACGTGGGCGGCTCCCTGCGGCTCGGTCCGGCCCGATCCCTGACGTTGAAACCCCAGCCAGCCGGGGCTCCCCACAAAGCGGAGATGCTGGTGGAAACCTCGGACCGGTACTGGGCCAAGAACTGGCCCCTGACCGGAGGCAAAAAGACGGATTTCGCGGAAGGGGAAGACCGCAAGGGTCCCTTCACGGTGGCGGCGGTGATCGACGGCTCCGCGCCCGGGGCAAACGGACAGGAGGCCCCGTCCCTGCGCGTGGTGGCGGTCGGGTCCGCCTCCGCATTTGCCAACCAGAACCTTTCGCCGCTCGAGGTGGATTTCATGGTCAATGCCCTGCAATGGACGCTGGGGAGGCAAGAGGCGTTGGGAATTTCCCCCAAGGCGCCGCTGGATTTCGCGGTGGCGCTGGACGACCGGCAACAGCGGATCATCGTGTTGGCGGTTTTTCTGGGGGTCCCGTTGCTGACCACGGGAATCGGGGTGTTGGTCTGGTGGCGGCGACGCCACTAGGAGTCCGGTCGTGAGCACCCGCGGGTTGTTGGTCGCCGCCGGTTTGATGGCCCTCCTGCTCGGAGCACTGAGTTTTCTCCAGAAGCAGACACCCGGAACGGAGCGGGGAGAAAAGGAGTCCAAACGAATGACGCTGTTGCCGGTCCGGGATGCCGACCGGATCGAGTTAAAGAACGCCCAAGGAACCTTCTCGTTTCGCAAGTCCAAGGAAGGGGAGTGGCAGCTTTTGCAACCCGTGGAAACCGGGGCGGATGCGGCCACCGTCGGGCAGCTTCTTTCCGAGGTACAGTTTGTGGAAACGATGCAGACCTTCCCCAAGGAAGCCCGCACCGAAGCCAACCTGCAGACCTTTGGCCTTGGACAGCCCAGTCGCACCCTGACCCTCGCCACCCCGGAGGGGGAACTGTCCGTGGAAATCGGCCGGGAGACCCCGATTCCCGGCGGGGTCTACGCCCGAACCCGGCAACCCGGACCCGGTGAGCAGCTGATGGTGGTGCAAAACCAGCTGGCGGAGGTCATGGACAAGAATCTCCAGGCGTGGCGGGAAAAACGGGTTTTTCCTCTGGTGGTTCCGGAGGTCACCCAGTTGTGGATGCGCCAGGGAGCCCTCGAGGTGGAGGTGCAAAAAAATACCGAAGGGAATTGGGGAATTCTCAAGCCGGTCGAGGCCCCGGCCGATCCGGCGGCGATTCAAAGTGTCCTTGGGGAAATTTCCGCGCTCCGCGCCGAAAACTTTCTGGCCGATTCCGAGGGAGACCTGGCGTTGTACGGCCTGACGGCTCCGGTCCAAACCTTTGAGGTGAAGAGCCGGGCCACCAACCGGATTTTGCAGATCGGCCAGGTCAACCCGAAGGAAACCAACCAGGTCTTCGCCCGGATGGCGGACCGTCCCTTTGTCTTCACCCTGGCCAAAAGCTCCGTGGATGCCCTGGGGAAGCTGCCCGACAGGATCCGGGATCGGCGGTTGGCGACGTTCGGAGCCCCGGATCGGGTGACCCAACTGGAATTCGGCGGAAAAGGAGGGGAGTACCGGTTGGAGAAACAGGGAGAGGGCTGGATCGCCTCCTGGGGTGGCAGCAACCGAACTGCCGATCCGGCACGCATCAACCGCTGGTTGGATGCCGTCCTAAATTCGCGGGCGAATCGCTTTCTGGCGACCGAGGACCCGGCCAAGCTTGGCTTTGCCAAGCCCCGGTTGACGGTGGCGCTGACGTGGTCTGTTCCCTCCACCAACGGAACGACGGCCAAGACGGAAACCCTGAGTTTCGGGGAGGAGACCAAGGATGAGGTGTACGTGCAGAATTCCGCCATCACGGGAACCATGGCGACCACGGTGGCCCTGATCCGGGAAACCCCGGAGAACGGCATGGGTTGGCTGGAGCGGGGCCTGTTGTCGCGGGAGTTTGGTCCGATCCGCGGACTGGTCTGGTCCTCGGGCGGGCAACGCCGGGAGTACCGGTCCGGGCAGGACGGGCGATGGAGGGTTCCCGGGGTGGATGCGGATGTTCCCACCGCAGCCGGCTATGCCACCCGGCTGCAGGATCTGCAGGTGATTCGCTGGACAGGAGTGCCCGGCAAAAAGGAGTTTCTCAAGCCGGAGGTGGAGCTGGTGGTGGAGGGGGACGGGGAAAAAAGGGTGAAAGTGACCTTGGGGCGCGCCTTGGCGGATGGCACGGCCCCGATCCGGGCGGAGACAGGGGAGTTTGCCGGCCTGGTCACGCGGCAGCAGCTGGAGTGGCTGAAAAAAGATCCCGGGATTTCCTCCTCGTCCACCCCCTGAACCGAAGGGTGACGGGAACCGCCTTTGCGTTAGGCTGAGGTCATGGCCGACGGAGGCATCCCCCAACCCAAGCGCGAACGGCTCCGCCCGCGGCTGTACGGCGTGGCGATTTACCTGGTGGCGGGAATCCTGCTTTTACAGGTTTTCTTTTGTCTCTCCGTCTTTGTGCTCCGTCCTTATGCCAAAGCGAAGACCCCTGAGGGCATCCTGCAACAGGAGCGCCTGCAGGCCACGGACTGGCTGATGGGGTGGATCATGCGCTCCCCGGGCGACGCCAAGCAGGCGGCCGTCCAGCCCCGGGTTGAGACCAACGCGGCGGCGAAACCCTGACCATGCCGGAAAAAAAATCGTTCTCCTGGATTTGGGCCGCGGCCGGTTTGGTTCTGATCCAGATTTTTATCCTGGGGGGGCTTTGGCAACTGCGCCAGGGGGAGCGTCCACCGGAGGGCGGGTGGGATTTGGATCCCCAGGCCGCCCAACGTGAAGCCGCCCGCGAAAAGGAGTCGCGGGAGGCCCTGCAGAACCTGCCGCTTCCCGCCGGGGCTTCCCGTTTGACGGTGGCCGGAGCCCAAGCGGCGACGCCCGGCGCGGAAGAGCTTCTGGTCCAGGCGCGGGAACTCCAGGGCCAGGGCCAGCTTGATTTGGCGGAAAAACTTTTGGCGCAGGCCCGGCAAAAAGATCCGGCCAATGCGCGCATCCAGGTGGCGGCCGCCTTGCTCTCGGAAGCCCGCCAGGACACGGCGACCGCCCTGACCCGTTGGCGGGAGCTCATCCGCAGCAGCGAGGCCGGCGGACCCATCCGCAAGCTGGCCCTGGCCCGGGCCCACATCGTGGAGGAAAGAATCCGGCTGGAGCAGGTGGCCCGGCTGCGGGAGGAGACCCTGGCCAAGCAGCCGCGGAAACTGGCCCTGGCCGGCGTGCAGGAGGAGGCGGCGAACGGAGGAGGAAAAAAAATCAGCTGGCAGGTCCGCGCCGTGGGCGGAGCCGGGAAGCTTGATGCCAGCAAACTGGTGGTCCGTGTCTCTTTTTTTGAGCGGGGACGGGACGGGGTGCTGAGACCCAGTGAGGGCAGTTTGGTGCGCTGGGAGCCCGCTCCTCCCTTGCGGGAGGGGGATGGAATCCGCACGGTCACGGCGGAAAGCCGGGGATCCGACGGCAGCCAATATGCCGGCTACGTCTGGCAGCTTTATTATGCCGGGGAACTTCAGGATGAGCGGGTGAGTCCGCCTTCGTTGCGGGGAGTTTTGCGTGAAAAGCCGCGGAGCTGACGGGGCTCGAACCCGCAACCCCCGCCGTGACAGGGCGGTGCTCTAACCAGTTGAGCTACAGCTCCAAGAACTTCCTAACATAGCCATGGCGCAGAGAAGACCAAGTCGGGATTTGACGGCCCCGGTCGTGGTGGTGGGCAGCGGCATCGCGGGCCTAAGTTTTGCCCTGAAGGCGACCCGGCACGCTCCGGTGCTGCTTTTGACCAAGAAAAACGCGGTCGAGTCCAACACCAACTATGCCCAGGGGGGAATCGCCTGCGTGACCTCGGCGGAGGATTCCTACGAACTCCACGTACGCGACACCCTGGAAGCCGGTGCCGGGCTTTGTCGTGAGGAGGTGGTGCGCCGGGTGGTCCAAGAAGGGCCGGCCCGGGTGGCGGAGCTGATCGAATTGGGGGTTCGCTTTACGGAGCGGGAGGAAGGGGGTGGGGGACCCGACCTGGGCAAGGAGGGGGGGCACACCAAGCGGCGGGTCTTGCATGCCGGCGACATCACCGGGAAGGAGCTGGAAAGGGCCCTGCTGTCCGCCGTTCGCTCCCATCCCCGCATCACCGTGCGCGAAAACATGGTGGCGATCGATCTGATCACCGTGAAAAAACTGAAACGGAAGGGTCCGAACCGGGTGCTGGGCCTGTATGCCCTCGATGCCCAGCGAAACCAGGTCGAGGCGGTGGCAGCCTCGGCGGTGGTCCTCGCCACCGGGGGTTGCGGAAAGTGTTATCTCTATACGACCAATCCGGCCATCGCGACGGGGGACGGGGTGGCGATGGCGTATCGGGCAGGTGCACCGGTGGCGAACCTGGAGTTCGTGCAGTTTCATCCGACCTGCCTGTTTCATCCGGAGGCCCAGACCTTTTTGATTTCCGAAGCCTTGCGGGGGGAGGGAGGGGTGGTGATCAACACCGCGGGGGAGGATTTCACCCGCCGGACGGACCCCCGGGGATCGTTAGCTCCCCGTGACATCGTGGCCCGGGCGATCGACGAGGAGATGAAGGAGAGTGGGGCGGCCTGTGTCTATCTGGACATCCGCTCCCGGGGTTCGGAATTTTTGGAGCAGCGTTTTCCGGCCATCACTTCCACCCTGCGAGGTTTGGGGATCGACCCGGCCAAGCAACCCATCCCGGTGGTGCCGGCGGCGCACTATCAGTGCGGGGGAGTGATGGCGAAGCTGGACGGGACCACGCGCCTGCCGGGGCTGATGGCGCTGGGGGAGGTGGCCTATACCGGACTGCATGGAGCCAACCGGTTGGCCAGCAACTCCCTGTTGGAGGCTTTGGTCATGGCCCACGAGGGGGCGGAGAATCTTCCGAACGTTTTGGCGGGGGACGGTTCCGGGCAAAAACTTCCGGCCTGGAAGGAGGGCAAGGCCCACAATGCGGACGAACTGGTGGTGGTGACCCATAACTGGCGGGAAATCCGGCAACTAATGTGGGACTACGTCGGGATCGCCCGGACGACCAAACGGCTCCGGCGGGCGCAGTCGCGTTTGCGGTTGCTGTTGCAGGAGGTGCAGGAGTTTTACTGGGACTTTCGGGTGACGCCGGACCTCCTGGAGTTGCGAAACCTGGCCCTCTGCTCCGCGCTGATCGTGGAATCAGCCCTGCGCCGGCACGAAAGCCGGGGACTTCATGCGAATACCGATTATCCGCGACCGGCCAAAAACGCCAAGGACACGGTGATTCAGGCGGGGGAAGTTTAGTGGCGATTCAGGCGGAGCGGGCTTCCTTCCACCAGGCGAGAAACGCGAGAACGGCCCAGAGCGAGCGGCGGTGGTCCGAATGGCCGGCCAGATGCTCCTCCGTCATCCGGCGCACGGCCCGCGGATCCAGGATGCCGGTTGAGTCCACCAGAGAGGACTGAGTCAGGTCGAGGGCCCAGGACTTAAGATCCTGCTGCAGCCAGGCCGCCACCGGCATGGCAAAGCCGGCTTTCTTGCGTTTTAAAATCGCCTCGGGCAGATCCCGGCGCAGCGCCTCCCGCAGGATGAGCTTGGTCTGGCGCCCCCGCATTTTGTAATCCGCCCGAAGCGAAAAGGCGTGGGTCACCAGATCCACATCCAGGAACGGGACCCGAACCTCTAGGGAGTGGGCCATGGAGGCCCGGTCCACCTTCATGAGCACGCATTCCTGCAGATACAGCTTGGCGCAAAGATAAAAAATCCGCTCCAAGCCTCCGGAGAGTCCGCTGCGTTGGGCCAGCCGGGTGACATCCTCAAAGGGGTTGGCCCGGTGAAGCTGGTCGCGCACCCCGTCCGCGAGCAGATCGCGGCGCTCCGGGTTGCCGCAGGCCCCCATCCAAAGGAGGAAGCGGATTTCCGGGGGCAGACCCAGTCCCTTCACGAACTGGGCCAGGAGGAAAGGGAGACTCTTGTAGTTATGGGAAACCGGGAGGCGTTGGATGATGTGATTGATGGCATCGCGAACCGCGAGGGGAAGAAAGGAGAGGCGTTCCACCAACAAATGAGCCTGAAAACTGGGGTAACCGGCAAACAGCTCATCCCCGCCATCTCCGCCCAGCACGGTTTTCACCTTGGAGGCGGCCAACCGGGAAAGAAACCAGGTGGGCACCAGGGAAGCGTCCCCAAGGGGTTCATCCAGTCCGGAGTAGATTTTGGGGAGGGCCGAGACCACGTCGGATGGCGCGAGGGTCTGGTGGTGGTGCTCCGTGCCGACCCGGCGGGCGACCAGTTCGGCAAAGGGAAGCTCGTTGTAGGAGGCCTCGGAAAAACCGATGGAGAAGGAGTGGAGTTTTTTCCCGGCGAGGGGGGCGGCGAGGGCGGCGACCGCGCTGGAATCGATGCCCCCGCTGAGCAGAATGCCGACTTCCACGTCGCTGCGTAGCTGGTAGCGGACCGCCTCCTGCAGGAGTTCCCGGGTTTTTTCCGCGGATTCGTCGAAGGTTCCGGCCGCGACGGGGTTGTCCTCGATGGGCAGGTCCCAGAAATAGTCCGTGCGGCGGCCGGCGGGGGACCAGACCAGCATCTGGCCCGGCTCCAATTTGCGAATGCCGGCATAGGCGGTGGAGGGGGCGGGGATGTAGCCGAAGGCGAGATACTTGTTGAGGGAGGCGGGATCCAAGCCGGGGCGAAGCCCGGGGTATTTCAGAAGCGAGCGTAGTTCCGAAGCGAAGAGCAGCTCTCCCCGGTGGTTGGCGTAGTAGAGGGGCTTGATTCCCAAAGGATCGCGGGCCAGGGAGAGGCGCTTTTCGCGGGCATCCCAAATGGCGAAGGCAAACATGCCGTTGAGCCGGGGCAGGCAGTCCGGTCCGTCCTCCGCCCACGCCTGCAACAGGACTTCGGTGTCCGACTGGGTGCGAAAACAAGCGCCGCGGGTTTCCAGATCCCGGCGCAGTTCGACGTAGTTGTAGATTTCCCCGTTAAAAACGATGTGCCAGCGCCCGTCCGGAGAGGACATGGGCTGGGCACCGCCAGACAGGTCGAGGATGCTCAGGCGCCGGTGGCCGAGGCGAACCGCGGCATCGGTGTAAGCACCCTCGGCGTCCGGACCGCGGTGGGTCAGGGCGCAGGTCATGGCCGCCAAGGCCTTCTCGGGGGAGTCAGGCTGGTGGCGGAGGGTGGTGAAGCCAGCGATGCCGCACATCGACCGAGATTCGAGCACATGACAGGAGGTTTCAAGCGAGGAGCTTGGGGAAAGGATTAAGATTAAGATTAAATTTAAGAGGGGGTGCCGTATGATCCACTGATGGGATACCAAACCGAAAGAATCGACCGATGGGGGTTGGCGGTGTTGGCGGCGGCGGTGGTGTTTCCGTTCTTGGGGTCTTTCGGGTTGCTGGAGCCGGATGAAGGGAGATTTGCGCAGATCGGCCGGGAAATGGCGGCGAACGGTGATTTCCTTGTGCCCCAGCTCAACGGGATTGAGCAGTTTTACAAGCCCCCTTTGGTCTACTGGCTCAATGCCGTGGGGTACCGCGCTTTAGGGGTTTCGGAGTGGACGGCCCGACTTCCTTCCGCCCTCTCTTTCTTTGGGGTGATCTGGCTGACCGGCTGGATGGGGTGGAGGCTCGCCGGAAGGAAGGCGGGGTGGATGGCGGCGCTCATCCTGGCCTCAATGATGGAGCCCTACGCCTTGGGCAGGCAGATCACCTTGGATATGACGCTGACCTTCTGGATCACGGCGGCGCTGGCATGCCTGGTGCAAAAAGCGGTGGGATCGGGCGGAAGCAAGTTTGGTCTCCTTTTCTTTGCATGCATGGGGCTCGGATTTCTGGCCAAAGGTCCGATGGCCTGGGTAGTTCCAGGGTCCGCGGCCTTGGCCTGGACGTGGGCGGCGCGGCGGGAGGGGCAGAGGTTGGGGTTGCCTTGGATCGGCGGGCTGGTGCTCCTGGTGGCGATTTCGTTGAGCTGGTTCGTCGCCGTCAGTCTGAAGTTTCCGGAGTTGTGGGGGTACTTCGTTGGCTACGAGTTGCTGGACCGCTTTGGGAGCACCACGCATGGCCGCGCCAAGCCTTGGTGGTTCTTTCTGCCGATTCTGATCGTGGGCACGATTCCTTGGACGGGATTCCTGCCGGGGCTGGCCGCAAGGGCATGGCAGAAAATCCGGCGCGCGGAGGTCTCCGCTCCGCAGTGGGCGTTGGCCGCGGCGGTGGTGGTTCCTTTTCTTGTGGTGAGCTCCAGCGGTTCCAAGCTCCTCACCTATATTCTTCCCATTTTTTCACCCCTGGCGCTGGCTTTGGCCTGGTGGCTGGGCAGCGCCGGAAGTGAGGGGTGGAAAAAAGCGGGGTGGGGCGTTGTTCTGGGGCTCTTGTTGGTGTGGGCTCCCGGATTGGCCTTGGTGCGGTTTTTTTGGGATGAGGCCAAGGATGTGGCTCCGTCGCTCCCCTATCTGGTGGCTGCCGCGGGATTGGCGGTCGGCCTGTTGATCCACTGGTGGACCTGGCTTAGCCGTCGGGAGGTGGTG
>CAZURF010000038.1:0-12742 GCA_964623555.1 uncultured Akkermansia sp.
AGGCAGCAGCCATCGAGGCCGGAGCCAACGAAGTGGAAACACTGACTCATGCGCAGAACGACGACATTCCGGAGGATGCGTGCGGGGCAAAATTCCTGAGCGAACGGGCCGCCGTCCACGGCGTGGCGGATTGGCTCAAGAAGAACGGCTGGACGGTGGTGACCAGCGAGCAGGGGTACGTGCCCAAGAACTATCCCGAGCTGACCGACGAGCAGCGGGGAGAGGTGGGGACGTTTTTGCAGTCGCTGGAGGATCATGACGATGTCCACCGGGTCTGGGCCGCAGTTCGCTGATCATGCGGCGCTCCGGCCGGGCGGTGGCCAAAGCCGATCTACCCCAAAAAACCTGCCTTCATTGCGGGCGACCGTTTGCCTGGCGGAAAAAGTGGGAGCGGGTGTGGGACGAGGTGAAGTACTGCAGTGATGCGTGCCGGAGGGGCCTCACCCCCCCAGGACCAACTTCCTCTCGGCCGGATTAAGCTCCTGCCAGTTTCCTGGAGCGAGGCCTCCGAGCTCCAGATTACCGATTTTTACCCGGATCAAACGTAGGGTGGGATGGCCAATCGCGGCCGTCATTTTGCGAACTTGGCGGTTTTTTCCTTCGGTGAGCTCCAAACCGATCCAGCAGTCTGGAACGCTCTTCCGGTAACGGATGGGCGGATCCCTGGGCGGCACCGTGGGCTGGGGATCTAGAAACCAAGTCCGGCAGGGGAGGGTTTTACGGTCCTCGATCACTACACCTTGGGAGAGTGTTTGTAGGGCATCGGCAGACGGGATGCGTTCCACCTGGGCCCAGTAGGTGCGGGGATGGCCGTGTTCCGGATCCAACAGCTGGCTGTTCAGGCCCGGTTCATCGCTGAGAAGAAGCAGACCTTCCGAATCCGCATCCAGTCGTCCCAGGGGGTAAACCTGTTTTGGAAAACCGAATTCCGCGAGGGTGCGGTGCGGGGAGCCGTCGGGGGTGAACTGGGAAAGAACCCCGTAGGGCTTGTGAAAGGCCAACAGCACGACTGAACCTATCCATCGGGGGGTTGCCCGGCCAAGCGAAGTTGCCCAAGATTCCGTGATGGAAGTCCCACTGATCAGTCCAACTCAAGCCCAGGAACGCCGCTCCAATGGAGAAAACCTGGCTTTGGTCGACGTCCGGTCACCGGCGGAGTACGAGGCCGTCCACGCCACTGGGGCCAAGCTCTATCCGCTGGATTCCTTGGATCCGAAAAGGATTTCCTCCGAATTGGGGATCTCCCCGCAAACCCCGGTGGTTCTGCTTTGCGCCGGGGGCAACCGCGCCCGCAAGGCGGCGGAAAAGTTCCACGCCGAAGGAATTCCTCACTGCCTGGTGGTGGAGGGTGGAACCAAGGCGTGGGAGGCCGCCGGCTTGCCGGTGGTGAGGGGGAAAGGAGCCCTTTCCATCGAGCGACAGGTCCGGATCGGGGCGGGCACCATGGTGTTGGTGGGCGTGGTGCTGGGATCCTGGGTGGATCCGCTCTGGTTTTTCCTGAGCGGTTTGGTGGGCGCGGGCCTGATTTTTGCCGGGATCACGGACTGGTGCGGGATGGGGATGCTGCTGGCCAAAATGCCCTGGAACCAGGCGAAACCCGTCGCCTGCCAGCTGAAGAAGTAAGTCCTAGGCCTGGGCCTTCAGAAACTTTTCCGCCTCGGCGCGGATCCGGCTTTTGTCGGCTGCCGATTTCTTCTCCCACATCGCCACCATCATCCCAATGCGGGGATTGGAGCGGAATTTACCGGCATGCTGCCCGTAGAAGTTCCAGTAGAGGGAGTGAAACGGGCAGGCATCGGGGCCCTCCTTGGTCTTGGGGTCAAATCGGCAATTCACGCAGTGGTTGCCCATCTTTTCCTGGTAGGCGGCACCGGCGGCGTAGGGTTTGGTGGCAAACCAACCGCCATCGGCAAAGAGGATCATCCCGAGCACGTTGGGGACCATGACCCAGTCGTAGGCGTCGAGATACATCTCCGTGTACCAGCGCAGGACGGCCGAGGGTTCGTAACCGCCGAGGAGAAAGTAGTTGCCCAGCACCATGAGCCGCTGGATGTGATGGTTGTAGGCCCGATCGATGGCACCGGTGACAGCCTGGGAGACGCAGCGCATCTCGGTTTTTCCGTCGTCGGCCCAGCGGGGCAAAGGGCGCTCCGCCCCGAGGAAGTTCACCTTCTTGTAATCCGGCATCTTCAGCCAGTAGAGGCCGTGAATGAACTCCCTCCACCCGAGGATCTGCCGGATGAAGCCCTCGACAGAGTTTAGGGGTGCCTTTCCCTGACGGTAGGCCTTCTCCGCGGCCTGGATGCATTCCATCGGGGTGACCAGTCCGAGATTCAGGAAAGGGGAGAGCACGGAGTGGAAAAGAACCGTTTCACCCTCGACCATGGTGTCCTCCCAGGGACCGAACTGGCCGAGCCGTGTGCGAATGAAATGTTTGAGCCAATCCAGGGCACCTTCCCGGGTAGCCGGAATCCAAAGATCCGCGGCCTTGCCGGGGTGATCCGGGAATAGCTTGGCGACATCGGAGGCCGCCTCTTGCACAACGGGATCTTTTCCGAGCGGCGGCAAGGGAGGAATTTTGGGTTTCTCCTTGGCGAACTCCCGGAAGGTGCGGCGGTTCTGGTCGTCGAGGTTCCAGTCGCCACCTTCCGGCTGGCCCTTCGGGGTCATGAGGATGTTATGCTCCGTCCGCAGGCGCCGGTAGTGGGCCTCCATCAAGAGGTGTTTCTTGCCCTTGGCCCAGGCGGCGAACTCTTCGCGGGGGACCAGAAACTGGGGGCTCCGGTGGGTTTGGACCGGAACACCCAGTTTCTTGGAAAGACCGGCCAGGCTCTGAGCGGTGTCGTACTCGTTTGGGTCGAGGAGATGAATTTCAGTGATCCCATGCTCCTGGATCCATCGCTTGAGGATTTCCGGGTAGCCGTCCTGGCGTGAGCCCTCGGTCAGGCGGCGGTAAAGAACGCGGTGGCCGCCTTTTTTCATGGCGGCGGCGTGGTGCCGCATCGCCGCATAGAGAAGGGTCAGCTTCTGTTGGTGGTAACGAAGGTGGCCGGCGCGGGGCGCGGATTCGATCATGCCCACCCACCGGTCTTTGGCCGGGGAGGAGAGCAGCGGGTGATCGGGGAATAACTGATCGCCAAGGATCCAAATCAGGCGCACGACCTCAGCCTAAGTCAGCCGTCCGGATCCGAAAGCAAGGAATGGCTTGTTTCGCAGGGGGGCGGGGAAAGAATAAGTCATGCTGACCTTCGTGGAGGAGATCGTCCTGCTGGCCTTGGACGACAAAAAGGGAAAGTTTGTGGAACTTCCGCCCCTGGCCCTGGATCAGGCGTTGGCCGGAGCGGCCCTGCTGGAGCTGGCCTTCCTCAGCCGGATTGATACCGATCTCACCCATCTCACCCTGGTCAGCGACAAGGCCACGGGCGACCGGATGCTGGATCCGATCCTCAAAGAGATCGCGGCGGCCCAGGACAGGAAGGATGCGAAGCACTGGGTGGGGGTGATTTCCGCCGACGGGCAAAAGATCCGGGAGGGTGCCCTGGCGCGGTTGGTGGAAAAGGGGGTTTTAAAAAGGGAGGAGAAAAAAATTCTTTGGGTCATTCCCGGCCGGCGTTATCCGATGATCCAGAACCAGGAAGAGGAGGAAGTTCGCAAGAGAATCCGCCGGGTGGTGGTGGATGGCGCCATTCCCTCGCCCCGGGATGTGGTGATCATCAGCCTGGCCAGTGCCTGCCAACTCCTGCGGACCGTCTTCAGCGACGCGGATCTCCTGAAATACAGCCCGCGGATCGCGGAAGTGGCCAAGATGGATCTGATCGGCCGGGCGGTCTCGAAGTCGGTGGCCGAGGTCCAAGAGGCCGTGATGCGGGCCGTGTTGTATTCGGTTTAGTATTTTCCGCAGCCGCAGGAACCGGGTCCACAGCCGTGGCTGGAGGGAGCCGGGGCGCCCTTGGATCCGCCCATGATCCCCAGACCACCGCTGATGACGCGTCGGACCGGTTGCCCCGTCTCCGGGTGCCGGGTCAAGGGGCGGTCGTTCATCGATTGGCGAACCTCAAACTGCTCGGGCTTCTCGCCGGTTCTGGTGGGGATGGTTTCATAAACGTAGGTGGCCATGGCTTTTTATAGGCTACCCAGACGGATGATTCCAAGCGTCCAGAGGTCACTAACATTTTTCGTTTAGGTTTACGTTTAAGTTTAGGAAAGCGTGTGCGCATCACCGTGAAGTGCGGGGTTTGAAAAGCGAGGGAAGTTGGCCAAGGTAGGAGGTTGTGAAGCCGGATGACTTTCATTACGCCCTGGAAAACACCAAGGTGGTGATGCCGCCCCAAAAGCGGCTGGAGACCTTTGGCACGACGGTCCTGAACTATCACCTGATCACCGAGGAGATGGACTCCGTGAACCGGATGAGGGTGCGGGAGGGGCGGATCCACGCCCACAAGCCCGAGCTGCTCACTCCCGACAGGTTTGCCAAGCTTTTGCTGGAGGGATTCGGGGAGAAAGCGGAACGGTATGCGGATGCGGTGAGCGAGTTTGCCTCCCAAATCGCCGTCCTGAAGTACGGTTTCACCTTCCGGAAGGATGAAATCCGGCGCTATGACGTAACGGGAGCCCTGGCGGAGGTGACCGCCCGCGTGAAGACCGAGGTGGAGCGGAAAAACGATCCTTTGGCGGCGGTGCTGACCGGCGTCGATGAAGGGTGGGAGGTGTGCCTGTTAAAATTTGCCCTGGATATGGTGCTGACTTCAGGGAATGAAAATTTCCAGGAACTGAAAAGGCGGGGTTTGATCTAACTCCCCGTCCCGGGCTTTGGGCCGCGGAAGGGGGTTAGACTTTGGCCACGGCCGGTGCGGAGGCCTGGCCGGCGGGGAGGGCGGAGACGGGCGGGTGAGGAACAACCTTCCTGAATTTCGGGGCGTACTCATCCCACTTGGCGAGGATCTCCTTGGCCTTCTTGCTCTCGGTGGCCTCGAGGTGCTGGTAGATGATGGCCTGCAGGGCCTTGGCGTCGTCGGGGCCGGAAAGTTTCTCCAGCGTGACCATTCCCGGGTTGTACCGCTTCTCGAAACGTCCGTCCTCGTCGAGAACATAGGCCAGCCCGCCGGACATGCCGGCTCCGAAATTCTTGCCGGTGGGTCCCAGGACCACCACGGTGCCGCGGGTCATATACTCACAGCCGTGATCGCCCACGCCCTCAATGACGGCGGTGGCGCCGCTGTTCCTGACCGCAAAGCGCTCCCCGGCCCGGCCGTAGGCAAAAAGCTTCCCGCCGGTGGCCCCATAAAGGCAGGTGTTGCCGCAGATGGAGTTGAGCGACGGATCAAAGGAGACGCCTTTGGGAGGCAGAAGAACAATCTCGCCGCCGGACATGGATTTGCCGACGTAGTCATTGGCCTCACCCTGCAAGGTGAGCTTGACCCCTTGCACGAGGAAGGCTCCAAAGGATTGGCCGCTGGAGCCCTCGAGTTTGATCTGAATCGTGCCGTCGGCGAGTCCCTCATCGCCGTAGCGGTAGGCGATCTCGCCGCTGAGCTGGGCGCCGACGGAGCGGTGCACATTCTGGATCTTGTAGGAGAGCTTGATCTTCCGCTTCTTCTGGAGAGCGTCCTTGGCGTCCTGAAGAATGCGGGCATCGAGGGGTTGATCCTCCAGCTTGTCGTTCCGCTCCCAGGTGTGATGGCGCGGGGCGAGGGGATCCACGTCCGGAACGGTAAGGAGAGGTTTGAGATCGACGGTGGCAGCCTTGGGGTGGTTCTCGGGCACGAAAGTCTCCAGGAACTCAGGGTGGCCGATGATCTCGTCGAGTTTCCGGACCCCAAGGGAAGCGAGGATTTCGCGAACGTCCTGGGCGACCGCATTGAAGTAATCGACCACCGCCTCGGGGGTGCCGCGGAACTTGGCCCGGAACTTGTCGTCCTGCGTGGCCACCCCAGTCGGGCAGTTGTTGAGGTGACACTGGCGGACAAAGACGCAGCCCAACGCGATGAGGGCGGTGGTGCCGAAGTTGTACTCCTCCGCGCCGAGGAGGGCGGCGGTGATGATATCGATGCCGGTCCGGATGCCGCCGTCCGTCCGGAGGGTGATGCGGTTCCGCAGGCCGTTGAGCAGGAGCACCTGCTGGGTCTCGGCCACGCCGAGTTCCCATGGACTGCCGGCGTACTTGATGGAGGAGAGGGGGGAGGCGCCGGTGCCGCCGTCGTGACCCGCCACGAGGATAACGTCCGCATGGGCCTTGGCGACGCCGGCGGCGATCGTGCCCACGCCGGCCTCGGCCACGAGCTTCACGCAGACCTTGGCGCGCGGGTTGACCTGCTTGAGGTCGTAAATCAGCTGGGCGAGATCCTCAATGCTGTAAATGTCATGGTGCGGCGGTGGAGAAATTAGCATGACGCCCGGGGTGGAGCGGCGGAGGGTGGCGATCAGGGGGGAGACCTTGTGACCGGGGAGCTGGCCGCCTTCACCGGGCTTGGCGCCTTGGGCGATCTTGATCTCCAGCTCTGTGGCGCTGGCGAGGTATTCGGCGGTGACGCCGAAGCGTCCCGAGGCCACCTGCTTGATCCGGCTGTTTTTGGAATCACCGTTTTCCATGGTGGAGAAGCGGGCGCGGTCTTCGCCGCCTTCTCCGGAGTTGGACTTTCCGCCGATCCGGTTCATGGCGATGGCGAGGACCTCGTGGGCTTCGGGGGAAAGCGCGCCAAGCGACATCCCGGCGGTGGTGAAGCGGCGGCGGATGTCCTCGATCGGCTCGACCTCGTCGATCGGGATCGGGGTGCGGCCCTGCCGCAGGCGGAGCAGATGGCGGATGGTGACCGGGGTGTTTTTGGAAAGGGCGTCCACATAGGCGCGGTACTGGGCGGGTTGGTTCCGCTGGTCGGGCCCCTTGAGGCCGACAAACGAGTGGAGAGCCTGAATTGCCGGGGGGGTGATGGAATGCATCTCGCCGTCCCGCCGCCAGCGGTAGAGACCGGCGTCCGGGAGACGCTCGGCGGAAGTCGCCGCGGCGTAGCCTTCCTGGTGGCGGCGGATGGTTTCATCGGCCAGTTCGTCGAGGCCAATGCCACCCACCTGCGAGGAGGTTTCCGTGAAATGGTTGCGGATCAGTTTTTCCCCGAGACCGACGGCCTCGAAGAGTTGGCTGCCGTGGTAACTGGTCAGCATGGAAATGCCCATCTTGGACATGATCTTGAGCAGACCCTTGTCCACGGCCTGGCGGTAGGAGGAGACGATCTTGGCGGCATCCATGTCCGGCAGGGCGCCCTCGCCCTGCCAGCGGGCAGCCAGTTCCCAGACGAGATACGGGCAGACTGCGGAGGCCCCGAAGCTGACCAGGCAGGCGAAGTGGTGGACGTCGCGGCAGTCGCCGGTGTCGGCGATGAGGGAGGCACGCATGCGAAGGCCGGCCCGGATGAGGGCGTGGTGAACGGAGGAAACCGCCAGCAGCATGGGCAAAGCAGCTTGTTCCGCGTTGGTGCCGCGGTCGGAAAGGCAGAGGATGGAGGCACCGTCTTTGACGGCGGCGGCGGCCTCGTCGGCCAATTCATGGAGCCGTTTTTTGAAGGCATCGCGTCCGCCGGATGCCGGAAAGAGGACGGAGAGGGTCTTGGAACGAAGATGCGCTTCCTTTTGGCCAAGAATCGCCGGCAGTTCGGATGGCGCGATGACGGGGGATTCGAGGCGCAGCAGGCGGACGTGGTCGGGGCCGTCCGTCAGCCAGTTGGGCCGGGTGCCGAGATAGACGGCGGTGGACATGACGAGTTTCTCGCGGATTGGGTCGATCGGTGGGTTGGTGACCTGGGCAAAGAGCTGCCGGAAGTACTGGTAAAGTAGCCGGGGTTTGCGGGAGAAGACCGCCAGGGCGGCGTCGTCGCCCATGGACCCGATGGCCTCCTCGGCCTTCTGCATCATGGGGAGAAGGATGATTTTGAGCTCCTCGTCGGAGTAACCAAAGGAGAGGAGACGCGCGTTGAGGTCGGCCGTTACGGGCGGAAGCTGGGCGGGTGGGGCGGCAAGGCTGCGCAGCCCGGCCTTCACCCACTCCCCGTAGGGCTTGGCGGAGGCGGCGAACTTTTTGATGTCGTCGTTGCGAAGCAGCTTTTTGTTCACGGTATCGACCGCGATCATCTCGCCCGGGCTGAGGCGGCCCTTTTCCGCGATATTTTTGTCCGGCAGGTCGCCGATGCCGACTTCCGAACCCATGACGATCAGGCCGTCTTTGGTGATCTTATAGCGGGCCGGACGGAGGCCGTTGCGATCGAGGCTGGCGGCGACGATCCGACCGTCGCTGAAGGCGAGGGCGGCCGGGCCGTCCCATGGTTCGTTCAGACACTCGTGATATTCGTAAAATCCGCGGACGTCATCGGAGAGGTTGTCTTCCGAGCGGAAAGCCGAGGGGACCAGCATGAGCATGGCCTCGAGCGGGCCTCGACCGGCGATCGAAAGAAGTTCGAAAGCGTTGTCGAGGCTGGAGGAGTCGCTGCCGCCCGGCTGGATAATCGGATGCAAGAGCGGAAGATCGGCCGGTTGGACACCGGGTGCCGCCAGGTCGGCCTCGCGGGCATGGACCCAGTTGCGGTTCCCGCAGAGGGTATTGATCTCGCCGTTGTGGGCGAGCATCCGGAACGGATGGGCGAGGGGCCAAGTGGGGAAGGTGTTGGTGCTGTAACGCTGGTGGAAGACGGCAAGGGAGGTTTCGAAAGCCGGATCCTGGAGATCGGGATAAAAACGCTCGAGCTGCGTTCCCGTGAGCATCCCCTTGTAGACGATGACCCGGGAGCTGAAGGACGGGATGTAAAAGGGCGGGGTGCGATCGGCGGCGCAGCGGTGTTCGATTTCGTTGCGGGCGAGGAAGAGGAGGAGTTCCAAAGCGTCGTCGGAAAGTTTTTTGGCATCAGGCCGCGCAACGAGGAGCTGTTCGATCTTGGGAGCGGAGGCGGCGGCCTTTTCCCCAAGAATGCGAAGATTGACGGGCACGGGTCGCCAGCCGAGCACCTGCAGGCCGCGGCGGGTGATGACTTCCTCGGCGATGCGGCGGATGTGGGCCTGGGCATAGTTGTCGGAAGAAGGCAGGAAAAAGACGCCGACTCCGAGGTCGCCGTCGGCATAGAGGCGTTGGCCGAGCTTTTCGACTTCGCGGCGGAAAAGTTTGGCGGGGATTTGCGTGAGGACGCCGGCCCCGTCGCCGGATTTGGCGTCGGCATCCAAGGCGCCCCGGTGAGCGAGTTGGCAGACGCAACCAAGAGCCCGTTTCAGGATGGAGTGGGCCTTGCGCCCCTGGATGTCTGCGACGAAGCCGACACCACAGGCATCATGTTCCCGGGCGGGATGGTACAGGCCTTGGGCTGGAGGGAGCCCGTAATTCAACGGGAATTTAGGCATGGGAAGGGTAAGGGTACTGGAGAAGGGGCGACGTGCAAGAAGGAGGTTGGGAATCCGCTTGAGGATCAAAGGGTTTCGGTGAATTCTCCCCTATGGCTCTCCGGCGATCCCCGGGCTCCAAGCGAATCCGCAAGGTGGTGGTCTGCCTCCGCAAGGGGCGGCCCGGCAACGGGGGTGTGGCCATGGTCCTCAAGGAGATCCTGCGGGAAGCGGGGGTGCGGGCGGTTTGGACGAGCGAGGACGGGCTCAAGCGGGCGGCCGGCCGGGGTGTGGATGCGATGGTCGTGGGTGGCGGTGACGGCACGATGCTGCACGCGGCCCAGGCGACGATGGGGTCCGGAATTCCCATTCTCGGGATCAACCTCGGCGCACTCGGATTCCTGACCTCCGTGAAGGCGGGGGAGATCGGCTATGTCCTGCCCAAAATTTTTTCGGGTCAGTACGGTTTAAGTACCCGCTCGGTGCTCTCGGCCAAGTTGGAGGGGAGCGGACGTTCCTGGTGCGCCCTGAATGAAATCTCCGTGGCACCGGCTCCCGGGAGCCTGATGGTGCGCGTCCGGGTGAAGGTCGGGGGAGAGTTTCTCAGCGAATACCATGCCGACGGCCTGCTGGTGGCGAGCCCGACGGGTTCCACCGCCTATTCGCTCTCCGCGGGTGGACCGTTGGTCAGTCCCCGGGCGAAAGCCCTGGTCCTCACGCCGGTTTGCGCCCACGCGATGGCCGAGCGTCCCGTGGTGGTGGGGGAAAAGGAGGGGGTGGAGCTCTCCCTCGGTTCCATCGAGAAGGTGGCCCTGCTCCGGGTGGACGGGGTGCTCGCGGGGAAGCTGACCCCGGGGAAGGTTTTGCGGGTCACGGTGGCCAAACCGGTGGTGCGGCTGATGCATCCGGCCGGCACCGGGTTTTACGGACTGGCCAGGCAGAAGTTGGGGTGGAGCGGGTCGACGGCGCGGGGCGGTCGATGAAGTTGGCGGAGCTGATTCAACCCCGCCTGGTTCTCCTCGATATCCGGGAAACCAAACGCACTGCGGCGATCCACGAGGTGGCCCTCCTGCTGGAAAAGGATCCG
This sequence comes from uncultured Akkermansia sp., assembly GCA_964623555.1. Lineage (GTDB taxonomy): Bacteria > Verrucomicrobiota > Verrucomicrobiia > Methylacidiphilales > Verrucolacustridaceae > Verrucolacustris. The sequence goes on from CAZURF010000038.1 coordinate 10,442, forward strand.
GACATGATCAATTTTCGCGCGTTTTACGACGAGTTGCTGGCCCGGGAGCGGCTGGAGGCCACCAGCCTGGGCAACGGGGTGGCCTTTCCCCACGCGCGCACCGACCATGTGAAAAAGATGGTGTTGGCCGTCGGTCGGAGCCGCCCGGGCGTCCTGTTTGAAAACAGCGGGGAAACCATTCATCTCATTTTCGTGATCGGGACACCGCGCCGGATGGTCACGGAGTACCTGGCGCTGGTTGGGGCGATGGCGCGGCTCCTGCGCAAGGAGGAGGTCCGAAAAATGCTGATGGAGGCCAAGACCCCGGAGGAGTTTGCGGCGGTGTTTGCGGAGGATCCTGAGGCGGTGTGAGGGTCCGGTTGCGCGATATCGCGGAGAGCCTCGGGCTCTCGGTGATGGCCGTTTCCAAGGCGCTGCACGACGCGCCGGACATCGGCGCGGCGACCAAGGAGCGGGTGCGGGCGGAGGCGGAGAAACGGGGGTACTGGCCGAATCAGGCGGCCCGAAGCCTGCGCAGCAAACAGAGCGGCCTGGTGGGGCTGCTGGTTCCGGATCTCGGATCGGAGGAGAGCTCCGTCATCGCCGGCGGACTGCTCAAGTCGGCGGAGGCCTCGGGAATTTCCGTGATGGTGGGAACCCCGGGGGAGCGGAAGGGAGGTGAGGCGGCCCAGGTGAAAGCCATGATGGGACGCGGGTCCGAGGCCATTTTTATCCTGCCGAAGATCAGCACGGAGCACCGGTCGCTGGCGCTTGAGGCGGTCACCCAGGCCGGCCTGCCGGTGATTTTTTTCCAGAGGTACCCAGCCGATGTGGGGCCGGGGCGGGCCCGGGTCAGCTGGGTGATGCGGGACATGGGGCAGGCCGCCCAGCTGGCGCTGGATCACCTGTGGAAACTGGGTCACCGGACGATCGCCTATCTTGGAGGGCATCCGGCGGAGCGCAGCCATGCGGAGCATTTGCGTGCGGTCCGGGACGGGGCCCGGCAGCGCGGGATGGAGATTTTCGGCGAGGCGACCATGGCGGGGTTGACCCCGGAGGATGGGGAAAGGGAGGCAGCCAAAATTTTGGAGAAAAAGGAAAAGCCCACGGCGGTGATTTGCGGAAATGATGCGGTGGCTTGCGGGGCGGTCCGGGCCGCGCGGGCGGCCGGGTTGAAAATTCCCGGAGACCTCAGTGTGATGGGCTTGGGGGATGGGGAGTTGGCCAAGTACGGTCCGGTACCGCTGACGAGCGTGGGATTTGGTAATCTGGGAAAATCCGGATTCGAGTTGTGGATGGCGATCCGGGACGGGGGGGACATGAAGCCGAGAATCGTGGGGTGTGAGCTGATGGATCGAGGATCCACCGGGAAGATTGGGGATTAAGGCAGTTCGTTTACGGTTACGATTACGTTAACGAGAAATTAATCGCCAAAGCAGATGCCGATTTCGCGGGCGTGGTGGACAAACTGGCCTTTGGGCGGGACGGTGCGGATCCGGGCCACGGCATCGGCGATGGGGACCCCGCCGATCTCGTAGTTCTGGTAGCTGACCATGTGGCTGAACTTGCCCTTCACCACCAACTCGACGGCGCCGACGCCGAAACGGGTGCCGAGGATCCGGTCGAGCGCGGTGGGATTGCCGCCCCGCTGGAGATGGCCGAGGACCACGTGGCGGGTTTCCTGCTTAGTGCGTTTCTCCATTTCCCGGGCAACCTGTTCCCCGATCCCGCCGAGCCGAACCTCGCCCTTGCCGCGCAGACCGGACTCGATCGTGGAGAGGTGACCTTTGGCGGGGATGGCGCCCTCGGCCACCACGATCATGGTGGAAGGCAGACCCAGGGAGGCGCGTTCCTTGGCGAACTCGGCGACCTTGGAGAAATGGAAAGGGATTTCCGGAATCAGAATGGCATCCGCACCCCCGGCCAACCCGCCGTGGAGGGCGATCCAGCCGGCGTGGCGTCCCATGGTCTCGACGACCATGATCCGCTTGTGGGACCGGGCGGTGGTGTGGAGGCGATCCAGACTGTCGACGACGCAGGTGACGGCCGAGTCGAACCCGAAGGTCGACGCGGTGGCGAGGATGTCGTTGTCGATCGTCTTGGGAACCCCGACGACATTGATGCCGGCTTTCTGGAGTTGAAGGGAGGTGGAAAGCGAGCCGTCGCCGCCGATGCAGATGAGGGCATGCAGGTTGAGGCCGCGGCAGGTGTCACGGGCCTGTTTGAGGATTTCCGGATCGATCAGTGCCTTCTTGCCGGCACCGATTTTGGCCACGAAACGGCCCCGGTTGGTGGTGCCGAGGATGGTTCCACCGAGATGGC
>CAZURF010000039.1:0-12687 GCA_964623555.1 uncultured Akkermansia sp.
GCAGTCGCGTCGTGGACGAGGACCTGCAGAAACCCAGCCCGCTGGAAGTTGTGGCCGCTTAACCCCTAGACCCAAGAGAACCCTCATCCCATATGAACAAACAGACCCAATCCGCCCGCGAAATCCTCGGCATGGAGCGCTCCGTCGGCTTCGACGAAGTGAGCATCACCGTCGCCTCCCCGGAGGCGATCCTTTCCTGGAGCCGCGGTGAGACGAAGAACCCCGAGACCATCAACTACCGGACCTTCAAGCCGGAGAAGGGCGGGTTGTTCTGCGAGCGGATTTTCGGGCCGACCAAGGATTACGAGTGCTCCTGCGGGAAGTACAAGCGGATCAAGTTCAAGGGCGTCATCTGCGACCGTTGCGGCGTCGAGGTCACCCTGGCACGCGTCCGTCGTGAACGCATGGGCCACATCGAGCTGGCCGTGCCGGTGAGTCACATCTGGTTTTACAAGTGCATGCCCAGCCGCCTTGGCCTGATGATGGACATGACCGCCCGCGAACTGGAACGGGTGATTTATTACGAGGATTACCTTGTCATCGACGAGGGGAAGACCCCGCTTAAGCCCAAGCAACTCCTCACCGAGACGGAGTACCGCGAGGCCCAGGAACAGTACGGGGACTCCTTCGTCGCCAAGATGGGCGCCGAGGCAATCCGGGACGTCTTCAAGAAGCTCGATCTCGACGCGCTCGCCGTGGAGCTGGAGCAGCAGCTCGAGCAGACCCGCAGCAAACAGACCCGCAAGAAGGTCGCCAAACGCCTCAAGCTGGTGCAGGGCTTTATCCAGGCCGGGGCCCGCCCCGAGTGGATGGTCCTCGAAGTGTTGCCGGTCATCCCGCCCGATCTCCGTCCGCTCGTGCCCCTGGAGGGAGGCCGTTTCGCCACCTCCGATCTGAACGACCTGTATCGCCGGGTGATCAACCGGAACAACCGTCTCCGCAACCTTCTCCAGTTGAAGACCCCCGAGGTCATCATCCGAAACGAAAAACGGATGTTGCAGGAGGCCGTCGACGCCCTCATGGACAACGGCCGCCACGGCCGTGCCGTCACCGGGGCGGGGAACCGTCCTTTGAAATCCCTCTCCGACATGCTCAAGGGCAAAACCGGTCGTTTCCGGATGAACCTGCTCGGCAAGCGCGTCGACTATTCCGGCCGTTCCGTCATCGTCATTGGGCCCGAACTCAAGCTGAACGAGTGCGGTCTGCCCAAGAAGATGGCCCTCGTGCTCTTCGAACCCTTCATCATCCGCCGCCTCAAGGAGCTCGGCCAAGTGCACACCGTCCGCAGCGCCAAGAAGATGATCGAGAAGAAGGAGTCCATCGTGTGGGACACCCTCGACGAGGTGACCCGCGAGCACCCCGTGCTCCTCAACCGTGCCCCCACGTTGCACCGTCTCTCCGTTCAAGCATTTGAGCCGAAGCTCATCGAGGGCGACGCCATCCGCATTCACCCGCTGGTCTGCACGGCCTACAACGCCGACTTCGACGGTGACCAGATGGCGGTGCACGTGCCGCTCAGCGTGGAGGCCCAGCTCGAGGCCCGGTTGCTCATGTTGGCCCCGAACAACATCTTCGGCCCCAGCAACGGACGTCCGATCACCACTCCCAGCCAAGACATCACCCTCGGCTGCTACTACCTCACGCAGAACCCGGTGCGTTCCACCGAGAAGTCGACCGACAAGAAGAAGCGGCTGAGCGTCTTCGAGAACGCCGACGAGGTGGATTTCGCGGTGAGCGAGGGGAGCCTCAAGACCCACGACTTCATCCTCTTCAAGAACCCCGACTTCGGGCGCGAAACCGTTTTCGGCGACGCCGCCAAGAAGTTCATCGAGACCACCCCGGGCCGGGTCCGTTTCAACGGTATTTGGCCGGGAGAGGTGGGTTTCTTCAACAAGGCCGCCGGCAAGAAGCAGCTCGGAGAGATCATCCTCCGCTGCTACGAGAAGTGCGGCCACCAACAGACCGTGGTCTGTCTGGACAAGCTGAAGGACCTCGGCTTCTCGTCCGCCACCCGCGCAGGTGTCTCCATCGGAATCGACGACATGATCATCCCGGAGGACAAGCCCCAGGTGATTGACCGGGCCCGCCAGGCGGTGACCCAGGTCGAGAAGCAGTACCGGATGGGCGCCATCACCGACGGCGAGCGTTACAACAAAATCGTCGACATCTGGACCCAGGCCACCGAAGAAATCTCCGCCGCGATGTACCGCACCCTCGAGCACAACGAGGGCCGCAAGGACTACAACCCCGTCTACCTCATGGTGGATTCCGGGGCGCGAGGCAACCGGAACCAGGTGCGGCAGTTGGCCGGGATGCGTGGACTCATGGCCAAGCCGTCCGGTGAAATCATCGAGCGTCCGATCACCGCCAGTTTCCGCGAGGGTTTGTCCGTGCTGGAGTACTTCATCTCCACCCACGGAGCCCGCAAGGGATTGGCCGACACCGCGCTCAAGACCGCCGATTCTGGCTACATGACCCGAAAACTTTGCGACGTGGCCATGGACATCATTATCCGCGAGCCCGATTGCGGCACGGACCGGGGCATCTGGGTCAAGGCGATCCTGGAAGGGGACGATGAGATCGTCCGTCTCCGCGACCGTATCTACGGCCGGACTTCCGTGGACGACATCGTTGATCCGGTCAGCAAGAAGAAGGTCGTCGCCGCCGGCGAGATCATCAGCGAAAAAGCCGCCATCGCCATCGAGGCCCTCGGCATGGAACGGGTGAAGATTCGTTCTGCCCTGACCTGCGAGACCAAACGTGGCGTCTGTGCTTCCTGCTATGGCCAGAACCTGGCGACCAACCAGCCGGCTAAGCTGGGCGAGGCCGTCGGCATCATCGCGGCTCAGTCGATCGGGGAGCCCGGTACGCAGCTGACCATGCGGACGTTCCACATCGGCGGAACGGCCTCCCAGGTCTTCAAGCAGCCGCAGATCAAGGCCAAGCACGACGGCACGGTCCAGTACACGGACCTGCGCACCGTCAAGGCCCTCGAGGGTCACGACATCGTGCTCAACAAAAACGGTTTCATCAGCATCCACGCGGAAGACGGCCGGGAGCTGGAGCGTTATCCCGTGGTGATCGGCTCCATGATCTCGGTCCCCGAGGGGGGCAAGGTCAAGAAGGGCCAGAGCTTCGTGCAGTGGGATCCGTACAATATTTCCATCCTGACCGAGAAGGCTGGCCGCGTGGAGTTCAAGGACATCCTCGAGGGGGTGACCATGAAGCGCGAGGTCGACGAGGCCACCAAGCTGGTCGGCACGGTCATCATCGAGCACAAGGAAGACCTGCATCCGCAAATCGCCATCGTCGATGAGGCGGGTGCGGTCGTGGCGGCTTACAGCATCCCGGCCGGAGCCCACATTGAGGTGAAGGACGGGGAGAAAGTTCGCGCCGGCCAACGAATGGCCAAGACCCCGCGGAAGGTCACCAAGACCAAGGACATCACCGGCGGTCTGCCGCGGGTGGCCGAGCTTTTCGAGGCCCGGCGTCCGAAGGATGCGGCCGAAATCGCCAAGATCGACGGGATCATCGACCTGCAGGGCAACGTTCGCGGGAAGAAGAAGCTCGTCATCAAGGATGCGGAGACTGGCGCGGAGGAAGAGCATCTCATCCCGCTGTCCAAGCATTTGATCGTCTACAAGGGCGACACCGTCAAGAAAGGCCAGCAGCTCACCGAAGGACCGGTGGTGCCCCACGAGATCCTCGAGGTCTGCGGACCGCAGGAGCTTCAGGAGTACCTCGTCAACGAGGTGCAGGAGGTCTACCGGTTGCAGGGCGTCGAGATCAACGACAAGCACATTGAGATCATCGTCCGCCAGATGCTGCGTAAGGTGAAGATCACCGAGCCCGGTGACACCCGCTTCCTGTGGGGCGAACAGATCGATCGGATGGCTTTCGAGGAGGAGAACAAGGAGATCGAAGCGAAGGGCGGCAAGCCGGCCGAGGCGACCCCGGTGTTACTGGGGATCACCAAGGCCTCGCTTGAGACCGACAGCTTCATCTCCGCGGCCTCCTTCCAGGACACCACCCGGGTGCTGACCGATGCGGCCACTCTTGGGAAGGTCGACAAGCTGCTCGGGTTCAAAGAGAACGTGATCATGGGGCATCTCATCCCCGCCGGAACCGGCTTTAGCGCCTACCGGAAGATCAAGCTTCTGCATCTCGGTGAGCCTGTTGGAGATCCGTTGGTCGTAACCGCACCGGAAGAGGAGAGGTCCCGCAAGGTGGCTCTCGATATTCCCGCGGCATTGGCCAGCTGATGTAAAAAATTCACGGAAAACCCTTGTCATCAAGGGTCTTTTCCGGCAGGATTTTAATTTCCGCTGTCATCCGACCGGGGCCCGAAGGGATTAGCCGGTTAAGATCAGTCGGCATGTGAAGGTCCGAGGGGACTTTCCTCCATGCGTGCGCCACGCGCTTCATGGAACCCGCCCAGGGGTGCTTTCTGTCTTAGGACGCCTGCGGGGGAGAAAACTGATGCCGACGATCAACCAGTTGGTGCGATTTGGCCGGACCGCCCTCAAACGCGGTACGAAGGCTCCCGCCTTGCACGGCTGTCCCCAGCGCCGCGGTGTCTGTCTCCAGGTGATGACCCGCACGCCGAAGAAGCCGAATTCCGCTCTTCGGAAAGTGGCCAAAGTCCGCCTGACCAACGGGGAAGAGGTGATTGCCTACATCCCGGGTGAAAATCACAATCTTCAGGAACACTCCATCGTTCTCGTCCGCGGCGGCCGCGTGAAGGATTTGCCCGGCGTCCGTTATCACATTGTGCGTGGCACGCTTGATGCCCTGGGTGCCTCGGGTCCCAGCAACACCAACAAGCTCGCGCGTCTCGTTTCCCGTTCCAAATACGGCGTCAAGCGTCCCAAAGGTGGCGGCGCGGCCAAAGCGGCGGCCGAAGCCAAGCCGGCCAAGGCCTAAGGAGAAGTCATGGCCCGCCGTCGTCGTCACGAAGCCCGCCCGATTCACGCGGATCCCGTCTATGAAAGCCCGCTGGTCGGCCGGATGATCGGCTACGTCCTTCGCCGGGGGAAGCTCTCGACGGCCAGCCGGCTGGTCTACAACGCCATCAAGCGCGCCAACGAGGGCGGCTCGGGCGGGGACCCGCTCGCGGTCGTCAACAAGGCGGTCGACAACGTGAAGCCCCGCCTCGAGGTGAAATCCCGCCGTGTCGGTGGCGCCACCTATCAGGTTCCCGTGGAAACCAGCCCGGAGCGCCAGCTCGCTCTCGCACTGCGCTGGATCGTGGATTTGGCCAACAACCGCAAGGGGGTGGCCTTTGAACGCGCTCTCGCCCAGGAAATCCGCGACGCCGCGGCCGGGCAGGGGAATGCCGTCAAGAAACGGGACGAAACCCATCGTATGGCACAGGCCAACCGGGCCTTTGCCCACCTGCGCTGGTAAAGGACGACCATGCCTCCCGCCACCTCCGGTTCCGCCCGTCCCTACACGCTGGAGCGCACGCGCAACATCGGGATCTGCGCCCATATTGATGCGGGCAAAACCACGCTGACCGAGCGGATTCTCTTTTACACCGGTAGCATCCACAAGATCGGTGAGGTGCACGAAGGTACGACCGTGACGGACTGGATGGAGCAGGAGCGGGAGCGCGGCATCACCATCACCTCGGCCGCCACCACATGTTTATGGACCGTGCGGGAGGAGACTGGACTGGTGAAGTCCTTCGAAAAAACCAAGAACCGCATCAACATCATCGACACCCCCGGACACGTCGACTTCACCGCCGAGGTGGAACGGTCCCTCCGGGTGCTCGACGGCGCCATCGCAGTGTTTTGTGGGGTGGCCGGAGTGCAACCACAGAGCGAGACCGTTTGGCGGCAGGCGAACAAGTACGGGGTTCCCCGGATCGCTTTCGTTAATAAAATGGACCGAACCGGGGCGGATTTTGAAAAGGCCGTCCACGAGATGCGCACCAAGCTCGGTGCCAACGCCGTCCCGATCCTACTGCCCTTGGGCAAAGAGGATAAACTCCTCGGCCAGATCGATCTGATCAACCAGAAGGCTTTTCTTTACACCGATAGCAAGAATCTTGGTTCCACCTACGAGATCGCTGAAATTCCTGCCGAATACAAGGAAGAGGCCAAAAAGGCTCTCGACCGGCTGGTCGAAGCCGTGGCGGACGTGGACGAGGAAGTCGGCAACTTGTTCCTCGAGGAAAAGCGTCCGACCGCCAAGCAGCTCAAGGAGGCGATTCGGCGGGTGGTCATCGCCAACAAGCTGGTGCCGGTGGTGGGTGGTTCCGCCTTCAAGAACAAGGGTGTGCAAGCGCTGGTCGACGCGGTGGTCGAATATCTTCCGAGCCCGATCGACATTCCTCCGGCGGTCGGCCATAGCACGGAGAATCCCGAGGAGCGGATCCCGGTGAAGGTCGACGACGGCGAAAAGTTCTGCTCGCTGGCCTTCAAGCTCTGGACGGATCCCTATGTCGGCAAACTGATCTTTTTCCGCGTTTATTCCGGCAAACTCAGCAAGGGCGAGTTCATTTACAACTCCCGCACCCGGAAACGGGAGCGCGTGAGCCGTCTTGTTCAAATCCAGGCCGACAAGCGGGAGGATATCGACACGGTTTTCGCGGGGGACATCGCCGCCACGGTGGGACTGAAGGATATCGCCACCGGCGACACCCTTTGCAACGAGGAGTTTGAAATCACGCTCGAGCCGCCCAGTTTCCCCGAGCCCGTCATTTCCATGGCGGTGGAGCCCAAGACGAAGGGCGACCGGGAAAAGATGGGCGAGGCCCTGCAACGTCTCTCCGAAGAGGATCCTACCTTCATGGTGAAGACCAACGAGGAGACCGGTCAGACGATCATCAGCGGGATGGGCGAGCTCCACCTCGAAATCATCTGTGACCGTCTCAAGCGGGAATTCAGCGTGGAGACCAACGCGGGGGCCCCGCAGATCGCCTACCGCGAAACGATCACCAAGGCCTCCCCGGGAGAGGGAAAACTCATCAAGCAGTCCGGCGGACGTGGACAGTACGGCCACGTCATTCTGCAGGTTGCCCCCCAGGAGCGCGGCAAGGGGATCGAGATCGAAAACAAGGTCACCGGCGGCAACATTCCGAAGGAGTACATCCCGGCGGTCAAGAAGGGCGTGGAAGAGGCGCTGCTCAACGGCGTGATCCATGGAAGCCCGGTCATCGACATGAAGATTCAGATCATGGACGGCTCCTACCACGAGGTGGATTCGAACGAATTGGCTTTCAAGATGGCGGCGATCTTTGCGGTGAAGGATGCGATGCAGAAAGCCGGCCCCATTCTCCTGGAGCCGATCATGTCGGTGGAATGTTCGACACCCGACGAGTTCCAAGGCGATATCCTCGGCGACATCAATCGCCGCCGGGGTAAGATCATGAACGTCGACTCCAAGAACCTGACCTCGATCGTGAAGGCCGAGGTGCCCCTGGCCGAGATGTTTGGCTACGTGAACACCATCCGCTCCCTTTCCCGCGGCCGCGCCGCTTATTCCATGGAGCCATCCCACTTCGAACAGGTGCCGTCCAGCGTCCTGGCCACCGTGACCCAGCAAAAGAAAGGATAAGCCATGCCCGCGACCCGCATCCGCATCCGCCTCAAGTCCTTTGACTACCGCCTGCTCGACAAGGCGGCGGGCGAGATCGCCGAGACCGCGAACCGGACCGGTTCCCGCGTGGCCGGCCCGATCCCGTTGCCGACCAAGATTGAGCGCTACACCGTCAACCGTTCCCCTCACTGCGACAAAAAGAGCATGGAGCAGTTTGAAATCCGGACCCATAAACGGCTGCTGGATATCCTCGAGCCTTCGGGGAAGACCGTCGACGAGCTCAAGAAGCTCAACCTGCCGGCCGGGGTCGACATCACCATCAAGATTTAAGGAGAAACCATGATCGAGCGCTTTGGCATGATCGGAAAGAAGGTGGGCATGACCCGGGTCTATGACGACCAGGGCCAAGCCACCGCCGTGACCGTCATCTCTGCCGAACCGAACACCGTTTACGAGGTGCGCACTCCCGAGAAGAACGGGGTGAGGGCCGTCGTCCTCGGCACCGGGGTGCGCAAAGCCTCACGGACCAATAAGGCCCAGCGGGTCGCGTTTGAGAAACAGGGAAGGAAAAATCCCCTCGCGCTTCGGCAGTTTCGGGCTCCTCCGGCGGATCTCGCCGCGGGTGCGGAAGTAACCCTGACACGCTTCAAGGCCGGTCAACTGGTCGACGTGCTGGGCGTTTCCAAGGGCAAGGGATTCCACGGCGTCATGCGGAAGCACAATTACGCCGGGCAGGCCGATGCTCACGGCTCGACCACGCACCGACGGAATGGTGCCATTGGTTGCCGCTCCACCCCGGGTCGCGTTTACAAGAACGCCGGTATGCCGGGCACTTTTGGTGCGGACAACTGCACCGTCCAGAACTTGAAGGTCATCCAGGTTCGGGAGAACGACAGGCTTCTCCTCGTCCGCGGGGCCGTGCCCGGACCAAACGGCAGCCTGGTGATCGTGCGCGACGCGATTAAGGCCGAGGTGAAGGCCTAAGGAATCCCCGATGAGCAAAGCCAAAGCCATCAACCTTGCTGCCGCCGAGAAAGCCCTCGGGGTCGAACTTTACAAGAACCGCAAGGCCAGCCAGGCACTGCACGAGGCCGTTACGGCCTATCGGGCGGCCCGCCGTTCCGGCACCCACTCCACTTTAACCAAGGCCACCGTCGACCTTTCCGGCAAGAAGCCGTGGAGACAAAAGGGCACCGGTCGCGCCCGCGCCGGGTACAAGTCCTCGCCCGTCTGGGTGGGTGGCGGTGTGGTGTTCGGACCGCATCCGCGCAGCTACCGAAAGAACCTGCCCAAGACTGTTTTGAAAACCGCCCTCCGCCGGGCCATCAGCGATCTGGCCACCAAGGGAACCATCGTCACCGGCTCCACTCCCAGCCTGAAGGCTCCGAAAACCAAGGAGCTGATTGGCTGGATCAAAGATGCGGGCCTGCCGCTGTCCTGCCTGATCGTGACTTCCAAACAGCCCGAGCAGAATCTGCTCAAGGCCGCCCAGAATTTGCGGGAAGTCGACCTGCGCACCGCTCGCGAGGTGAACGCCGAAGACCTGTTGCGCCGCCGTCAGGTCTGGATCGCGGAGGATGCGTGGAGCGAATTGGGCAAACGTCTGCAAACCAAGTCCAAGGGAGAAGCGAAGTCATGAGGTCGCCCACCGAAGTCATCGTGCGTCCCTGCGTCTCCGAGAAGGGGACCCGCTTGGCCTCCGCCCATAACCAGTACCTTTTTGAGGTGGCGCCGGATGCCACCAAGCTCGAGATCCGTCAGGCGATTACCGCCTTGTTCGGCAAAAAGGTGGTTCGTGTGAACACCTTCCGTCGTAGCGGGAAGATCCGCCGCTCCCGCCGGGGCGAGTTGGGCCGTAAGAACCACACCAAGCGCGCGATCATCACCTTGGCCGCCGGCCAGAAGATCGAAACCGCTTAAGGAGACGACTATGGCCCTCAAGGAATTCCGCCCCCTGACCCCATCCCTGCGCTACACGATGTTGCGTGACTTTTCGGAACTGACCCCGGATTCGAAACCGGAAAAGAAGCTTCTCGAAATCAAGCGCCGCACGGGAGGCCGCAACGCTTACGGAAGGATGACTTCCCGTCATCGCGGCGGCGGTCACAAAAAGAAGTTCCGGATCATTGAATGGAACCGCCGCAAGCGGACCGGTGCGGGTACCGTGCTGGGCATTCAGTATGACCCGAACCGCTCCGCCCGGATCGCCCTCGTGGAATACGGTCCGAAGGATCGCGCCTACATCCTCGCCCCCGAAGGATTGAAGGCGGGGGTCAAGGTGGTGGCGGGACCTTCCGTGCCCGCCGAGGTCGGCAATGCCTTGCCTCTGCGCGCCATTCCGCAGGGTTTGCCTTTGCATAACATCGAGATGGTGCCCGGACGCGGCGCTCAAATCGTCCGGTCCGCCGGTACGGCCGCGATCTGCACCGCGATTGACGGGGACTATGCGCTCCTGAAGCTTCCTTCCGGCGAAATTCGCCGCCTACACGCGGACTGCTACGCCACCGTCGGACAGGTGGGCAACGTGGCCCATGAGAAGGTGAGCCTGGGCAAGGCGGGACGCGCCCGCTGGCTGGGCCGCCGTCCGCACGTTCGCGGTATGGTGATGAACCCGATCGACCACCCGATGGGCGGCGGTCAGGGCAAGAGCAAGGGCGGCGGTGGCCGTCAGCATCCGGTTTCCCCATGGGGCCAGTTGGCCAAGGGTCTCAAGACCCGCCATCGGCACAAACCCTCCACCCGGTTCATCGTCCAAGACCGGAGAAAGAAGAAGGCGTCATGAGTCGCAGTCTAAAAAAAGGCCCGTTCATCGACGACCATCTGATGGTGAAGATCCAGAAGATGGGCGCGGCCAAAAAGCCGATCAAAACCTGGTCCCGGCGCTCCATGATCGCCCCTGAGTTTGTCGGCCACACCTTCCTCGTCCACAACGGCAAGGCTTTCAACCCCGTGTTTGTGACCGAGAACATGGTCGGCCACCGGCTTGGCGAATTTTCCCCCACGCGCGTCTTCAAGAAGCACGGCGGCCACACGGAGAAGGTGACGAAATGAACCATCTTTTCCTCATCCTCCTTGCCGGGGCCACCCCGGTCCTGGCTGCCGGCAAGTCCCAGGTGGACGAACTGGCCATGGTTCAAGCCGAGGCCAAGGCCTACCGCGAGGCCTGGTTGGAACTCAAGCGCCGTGACGAACTGTTGGGGCTCAGTGCCCTCAGCTCCGAGGCCCGCGATAGCCATGACAAGGTGGCCCGCTTGGCCGGGGAACTGATCCGCTCGGAGAAGGCGCGACAGGATGTTTTCGCCAAGGCAAAATCGGCGGTCGAAACCGCGGTGCAGTGGGCGGCTGAGACCGATGCCGCCAAGCGCGCCTCCGCCCGTTCCGAGTTCGAGTCCGCCAAGAGAGCTCTGGAGGCGACCATGCAGCAGGCCAGCGCACCTCGTCCGATGGCGAGCGGCCTGACCGATGCTCAGATTGTGGCGGTGGACCGGGACCAGCAGGCAGTGGTCCTCAACCTCGGTAGCTTGCAGGGCGCCAAGGAAGGCATGCCGTTCCGGATCCTCCGCAAAGATCAGGTGATCGGCAGCTGCCGGTTGATCGAGGTGAGGGAAGTGACTTCTGCCGGGCTGCCTGAACAGTTGGCCAAGGGGATTCAACCTGAAGTGGGGGACCGCGTTGCGGTGTTAGCCGAGAAATGAGCACCGAGACCCGTACCGCCCGTGCCGAGATGAAATACGCCCGGATGTCGGCGTTCAAGATTCGCGACATCGCCCGCTGCCTGCGCGGCCTGCCGGCCCCCGAAGCCGATGCCCGTCTCCGTTTCGCCCCGCAGAAGTCGGCCCGTCTTTTGGTGCAAACCCTGCGCTCGGCAGTGGCCAATGCGGAAAGCCAGCTGTCCATCCCGGCGGAGAAGCTCGTGGTTCATGAGGTGATGGTGGGGGAAGGCCCGACTTTCCACCGCTTCCAGCCCAAGGCCCGCGGCAGTGCCGGACCGATCCGGAAACGGACGAGCCACATCCGGATCACCCTCAAGGAGGCTTCCGCCGAATCGGCCCTGCCGAAAGAGAAAAAGGAAAAGAAACCCGCCAAGGCGAAGGCCAAGGCTCCGGCAAAGGAATAGAGTTTTATGGGACAAAAGACCAACCCCGTCGGATTCCGGCTCCCCGTCCAGCGCAACTGGCGCTCGATCTGGTATGCCGACAAAAAGAATTTCCCCATTTTCCTGCACGAGGACTACCAGATCCGTAACTTCATCAAGAAGCGTCTGGAAAGCGCGGCCATTTCCAAGGTCGTGATCGAGCGCGCCTCCAACCGGGTCCGCGTGACCCTGCACACTGCCCGTCCCGGGCTCGTCATCGGTCGCAAGGCGAGCGAGCTCGATAAGCTCCGGGAGGAGACCCAGGCCCTGACTCCGGAACGGGAAGTGTTGATCGACGTGAAGGAGATCAAGAATCCCGAGCTCGACGCGCAACTGGTGGCGGAAAATATTGCCCTGCAGCTGGAGCGCCGTGTTTCTTTCCGCCGGGCGGTGAAAAAGGCCATGCAGACGGCTCTCGATTTCGGTGCCGCCGGGGTGAAGATCCGCGTGGGCGGGCGTCTGGGCGGGGGCGAAATCGCCCGGTCCGAGCAGTACCACGAGGGGAAGGTTCCGCTCCACACCCTCCGCGCCAATATTGACTACGGCTTTGCCGAGGCCCACACGGTGGCGGGCAAAATCGGCGTAAAGGTTTGGATCTGCCAAGGGGAAGGAAACTAAGCCATGCCGCTGCTGCCCAAACGCGTTAAGTATCGGAAGACCCAGCGGGGAAGTCGCAAGGGCTTTGCCTCCCGGAACATCCACCTGGCCTTCGGTTCCTACGGACTCCAGTCCCTCGAGCGGTGCTGGTTAACCAATATTCAGATCGAGGCCGCCCGCGTGGCGTTGACCCGGAACATGAACCGCCGGGGCAAACTCTGGATCCGGGTGTTCCCGGACAAGTCGGTGACCTCCCGCCCGCCAGAAACCCGGATGGGTAAGGGAAAGGGACAACCGGAATTTTGGGTGGCCGTGATCAAACCGGGCACTATCATTTTTGAGCTCGACGGTCTGGCAGAAGTGGATGCCAGGGAGTGCTTCCGTTTGGCGGCCAGCAAGTTGCCGATGCG
>CAZURF010000040.1:0-12335 GCA_964623555.1 uncultured Akkermansia sp.
TTGAGGCAGTCCCAGTCGCCAGCAGGGGCAAGGAGTTCCGGGCGAGGGTTCATGCCGTTAAGCTTAGACCGAAAATGGTAGGAGTGTGTTAAGGGATTCGGGGGTACGGCCTCATTCCAAATTTATGAAAAATCGATGCCGAAACGCATCGACCTCTGATGGCAATTTAAAAAACGTGCTTTAAAAAATAGGATTAAAAATTGAACAGTTCCGCAACTTTTATAAAAAACCCTGTTGAAATTCGGATTTGCGAAAGTAATGATTACAAAGTTCATGACGAACCCTTTGCACACATTCGCAAACGCATCCCTCGCAGGAGGCACCACCATGCAAAACAAAACCAATCTGAATCCCCACAACGAAGTCATCATCGCCAACGAACCGTGGCACCGAGGCAGCGGTTTCACGTGGATGCTTTTGGTCCTCGCTGGTGCCGTTTTCTTTTTCTCCGGGGTAGTGGCAAAGGCCGGTTCTGGATTTTTTGGCGATGGAACTGGAGCCGCAATCTTTTATTCAACAGATGGCATTACTGCTGGGGAGGGCATTTATAAAAATGTTGGAGGCCTGAATGGTTTTTACTACGGAGAATTCGTAGTTAGTTCAGGAAGCCTGATTTTGCATGGTGGCGAGGTGAAAACCTATAAAAACGGTGGCAGTAATGTCACGGGCGCCAACGAGTTTTATAGAATCTATAAAAACGGGGCCACGGCCGGTAGTTTTACATCAGTTGGTTTGCCGTGGAGTGCGGATTTAGGAGGTGGTGACCAGCGATGGAAAAAGACCGATGCCGATGTCAGTCTTCTTAATGGCCTAACCTCTAGTGGAACATACGTTGTTGATTACTACTTTACTGCCTCCACCAGCGACGGGACCCATTTTATGAGCAACTCAGGCAATAATTACCGAACCACGTTCGATTTGTATTACCAAATTGATTCCAGTGGCAACGTAAACCAAAGTGCTAGCGGTGGAGCATTGGCACTAGACGGAAACGGAAAGTTCGTTAAGAAAAATACCGGTACTGTTACGCTAAATAATGCAAATTCCGGATACACCGGAAATTTCTTCATTGATGGGGGGACGATCGCGATCGCGGAAGGAGCTGCTGCAGGCACTGGCAGCTTCAATGTTGGATTGGATGGGGCTAGCAGCACCGCTACGATTTCAATCTCAGACGCCAACGGCGGCACTTCAGTTTCCAATCAAATCAATATTCGGGCTGGTGGTGGTAATCGTACGATCACCAGCGCCAACACATCGGGAAGCAACACCTTTTCAGGAAATGTGTTTCTGGATTCGGATGTTAACCTCAGTTCCTCTGCAGGAGGAAACCTCATTCTTTCGGGGAAGTTGGATGATGGGCTCGGCGCTGGGAATTATTCAGTCAACATCACAGCGGGAAGCGTCGAATTTGCCGGAAGTACCAGCAATGTTAATTTAACATCTTACACGGTCAAAAGTGGTGCCCAGTTAAGGATGAATAAGTCCGGCGCAGATGCAGTGCAGTCCAGCATCACCATCGATAGCGGCGGAATCGCCACCCTGGTCGCAGGCAATCAGCTTGGTTCCGGGGCCACGGTCAATAACAGCGGCACTTTGGCGACGGGCGGGAACAGTGACACCTTCGGCACGCTAAACAGCAGCGGCAGCATCACCGGGACTGGGACCCTGACCGCTGGCACCTACAACATCACCGGGGGGACGGTTTCGGCAAACCTCGGCAGTGGAATCCTTAACGCCAATGGAAATTCCACGATCAACGGAAATACCACGGCGGGCACCCTGAACGTGACAGGAGATACGACGCTCAACGGGACTTCCTCGGCCACCACGGTGGCGGTGAGTGGATCTGGTACCGATCTGAACCTCGGTTCGGGTGGCAACCGGCTTTCGGCTTCCGCCGATGTCACGGTGGCGGCGAATAGCCGACTGAACATTTCCTTCAACCAAACCTTAGCCAGCGTCAAGGAAGCTGGAACCAGTAATGGGGGCCAAGTGGATATCGGCTCGGGCGCAAAACTCACCATCACCGGCGCCAATAAAGGAGATCTTTTTCAGAATACGATCTCTGGTTCTGGAGACCTAGAAATGGCTGGCTCTGGCACGACGACCTTGGCTCTTTATGGAACCCAGTCCTACACGGGAAGCACCACGGTCTCCGGCGGAAAAATTTCGACAGGAGTTGCGTTAGGCACGGCTGGAGTGACCGTGAGTGGCGGCACTTTTGAGACCACTGCTGCAAATATCCTGGGTAACGGCGCGAGCGTGAACATCTCTGCCGGAATTTACAGCCTGGGGGGGGATGACACCGTTGGTTCTCTCACTATTTCGGGGGGTTCCCTCAGTGGAAGTAGCACCCTGACGGCGGCGACTTATGCCCTGCAGGGCGGCACCGTGGGAGCCAATCTGGGCTTGGGCGCGGCCACAGCCTCAAGCGGCACCACTGCCCTGAACGGAAATCTGAGCGGTTCACTCGAAGCCACCGGTGGTACGGTGAATACCGCTGGCACGATTGGCGGAAATGTGACGGTGAGCGGCGGCACTGTGAATTTAAGTTCCGCCGACCGGATCGCCAACGGTTCGGCTATTTCCGTTTCCTCCGGAACCCTTGGCATGGGGGCCAACAACGACACGGTGAGCAGTTTCTCCATCAGCGGTGGAACCCTAGGTGGCACCGGAAAGCTGACGGCTGCCACTTACGGCCTTTCCGGCGGAACGGTGAATGCCAATCTGGGCGCCGGCATCGTCAACGCGAATAGCGGTACCACGGCCCTCAACGGGACAGCGGACGCCACCACGATTAACGTGGGGGGCGGCACCTTGAACCTGGGTTCTGGCGGACGACTTGCCACCGGAGCCACAGCCAACGTGACCAGCGGAACCTTTTCCACCGGTGGGAATGAGACGATCACCCGCCTGAATGCGACCGGGGGAACAGTGAATCTGACTGGGGACAACCTGACGGTCACCGGCACCGGTGCCAACGCCAGTTCCATCGGCTCCTCGGCGACGGCGACCGGTGGCACAATTTCCGTTCAAGGGTCTTTGGATTATCAAGCCACGACCGGGACCACGGCACTTTCCGTTGCCAGTGGGGGTACGTTGTCGGGATCGGGAACCACCACCGGCACCCTCTCGGTCAGTGGCAAGTTAGCTCCAGGCAACAGCACTGGAATTATGAATGTGGGCAGCACCACTTTTCTGGGTGGGGGCAGTTACGCCTGGGAAATCGACACCTTTGGCCCGGGAGCGGTGGTAGGCACGAACTGGGACTTCCTGAATATTGCCGGGAGCCTTACCATCTCGGCTACCAGCGGGAGCAAATTCCTGATCGACATCATATCGCTGCTTTCCACCAATGACACCGCTGGGCCTGCTGCCGGCTTTAATCTTGCAAGCAACTATAGCTTTGCGATTGCAACGGCATCCGGCGGGATCAGTGGATTTGACGCTGCGGTTTTTGCCATCAGCACCAGCGGGTTTCAGAACTCGATGGGCGCGGGTAATCCTTTGTACACCTCGGCTGGGTCTTGGAGTGTGAGCCAACAGGGTAACAGCCTGATGCTGAATTACGCTGGTGCCACAGCGATTCCTGAGCCGAGCGTAGCCAGCATGTTTGTGCTGGGGTTGTCAGCCCTCCTGGCGAATCGTCGCCGGCGCGCCTAGGCCACAGTCTGTTTGGAAGCTTAAAGCCCCGGTCCGAGAGGATCGGGGCTTTTGCTTTTTGGTGGAAAATGGAAGGCGGGAAGTGGAAGGACTATCGGCCCGCCGGGACGTCGGGCCCTGCCAAGCAGAGATGGATTTGGGCGGAAAACACGCTAGAAAAGCATGAAATGGAGCGTAAACCAGCGTGGTTGAGGGCAAAGATCCCGGGAGGACCGGAGTATCTCAAAGTGCGAAACCTCGTGCAGGAGAATCGCTTGCACACGGTCTGCGAAAGTGCCCACTGCCCGAACCTGGGTGAGTGCTGGAGCCGGGGAACGGCCACGATCATGATCCTGGGAGACACCTGCACCCGCTCCTGCCGCTTTTGTGCTATCGCCACCGGCAAGCCGGGCGAGGTGGACTGGGGAGAGCCGGCCCGCGTGGCGGACGCCGTCCGCATCATGGGTCTCAAGCACGCGGTCATCACCTCCGTGGCCCGGGACGATCTGGACGACGGCGGGGCAGAGATCTGGGCGCGCACCGTGCGAGCTGTCCGTAACGTGAACCCCGAGACCCACATCGAGGTGCTGATCCCGGATTTCAAGGGTCGGGAAGACAGTCTGAACATAGTCCTGGGTGCCGACCCAGATATTCTCAACCACAACATGGAGACCGTGAAACGGCTACAGAAGCCAGTGCGGGTGCAGGCAAGGTACGACCGGAGCCTGGAGGTGCTTCGTCGGGCCAAAGCCAGGGGCTTCGTGACCAAGACGGGGCTGATGCTTGGGATCGGGGAAAGGGACGAGGAGATCGAAGAAACTCTGCAGGATCTGGCAGAGGAGAAGGTGGATATTTTGACTTTGGGCCAGTACTTACGGCCAACGCCGAAGCATCTGCCGATTGACCGGTGGGTGACGCCGGAGGAGTTCGCGAAATGGAAAGAGCGGGCGCTGGCGCTGGGCTTCGGGGTGTGTGAAAGCGGGCCGCTGGTGAGGAGCTCCTATCATGCGGATGAGCAGTCAGCGAAATACACAGGCGTGGAGTTGGAGGCGAAAGGCTGATGCCGTTCGATTGGGTTTACGATTACGTTTAGGAGGGCTGGAGGGGACAAGCGGGAGTTGGAAGAAGTCGGATTGAACTGGGCCCAACGAGGGGCAGGCTAAGCCTTGATGAAGAAATTGGCCCAAATTCTTGCCACCCTCGGGATTCTGCTTCTCGTCGGGGGATGGTGGGTGGGTTATCATGGAGACATGGCGATGGCGAAGAAGAGCGAAGCGAAAAGTGTGAAAGTAAGACTGGTGGAAGGGGGCAAGCGGGAGGCGGAAGGAGGACCGCTCTTCGAGGTGCCAACGGTACAGAGATCGGACAAGGAGTGGGCGAATCGGCTGACGCTTGAGCAGTTCCGGATCGGGAGAACGCACGGGACGGAGCGGGCCTTTTGCGGGGTATTTCACGATAACAAAAAGAACGGGATCTATTTCTGCGCCGGGTGCGGACTGCCGCTGTTCAAGTCGGACGACAAGTTCGATTCGGGCACCGGCTGGCCGAGCTTTTTCCAGCCGTTTGCCGAAGAGAACATTGGGGAGACCACGGACAACTCGTACGGGATGAGCCGGACCGAGGTACACTGCGTCCGGTGTGGAACGCATCTTGGGCATGTGTTTCCGGACGGGCCGAAGCCGACCGGGTTGAGGTACTGCATCAACTCGGCCGTGCTGAATTTTCAGGAGTCGGGTCCGGAACCGAAAACTGCCACGCTACTTCTGGGTGCCGGCTGTTTTTGGGGGGTGCAGGCGGTCTTCGATGAGTTGCCGGGGGTGACGAGCACGGAGGTGGGATATTCGGGGGGATGGACGAAAGACCCAACGTACCAGGAGGTGTGCGGGCACGGGACGGGGCATGCGGAGGTGGTGAAGGTGGATTACGACCCGGAAAAGGTGAGCACGGAAAAGGTGCTGGAGTATTTTTTTAAGATCCATGATCCGACGACATTGAACCGGCAGGGGCCGGACGTGGGCGACCAGTACCGGTCGGCGATCTATTTCACACGACCGGAGCAGGAGGCGGCGGCACGGAAGGTGATCACGAAGCTGACCGGGGCGAAAAAGTTTTCCCGCCCGATTGTGACGCAGGTGGATTTGGCAGGTCCCTACACCAAGGCGGAGGAGTATCACCAAAAATACCACCAAAAGCACGGTGGGGGTTGTTCGGTGCCGAAGTAGAAACAGGGTGGAAAGTGGAAAGCGGGAGGGGGCAGGTTGGAATGGAATGAGGATTAGGATGAATGGGGGCGTGAAGCTGGATGCTCGGTAGGGGCGGTTGTCCCTAACCGCCCGAACCAAAGGTCAACGCGGGCCGGTGCGGACAACGGCCCCAAAAAAGCAGCAGGCCTTGTATTGGGAAGGAATAAAGGTGACGAAGAGGTGGGGGAGGGGGGGGGGTTCAAAGGGGAAAAGAGGGTTGGTGAATAAGTGGGTAAAGAGGGGGCGGGCGATTTCCGAGGGGAAAAAGCACCTATTTGCCTTTATTTAAGCAATATCCGCATGGATAAAAAATAGTTTAGGAAGGGGGTTGACAGGGCCTCGGGCCATACTATTCCTAGTTCTCTTGAACAAATCCACCACAACTCAATGGTGCAGTCGGCTAGGAAACGAATTTACGCAATTTCGCGTAAAAATCACCAAAATCACGACCTCAGCGGGAGCGGTGCCGACGCGTTCCCGTGGGGCCGTTTAACGGAGAGCCATATCATGATGCAGACCGAATTCACTGTGGGGGGGCGCAAATTCGTCCTGGATAAAAAGAAGGCCGAAGCCGCATTTGCTGGAAAGCGGGTGATCCTCGGCAAGGAAACGATGACCTTCAATTTGCTGCCGTTAAAATACACCTGGGCCTACGACCTCTACCGCAAAATGAAGGCCAATCACTGGGAGCCCGAGGACATCGGCATGGGCAAGGATATCGAGCAGTGGAAGGACGCGAAGGCGGTGAGCGATGTGGAGCGCTGGATCATCCGGATGGGGATCGGTTATTTTTCGGCGGCCGAAGGGATTGTCGGCGACAACATCCAGCATGTGGTGCGGGAACTGGTGACGGCACCCGAGTTGAAGCTGGTGCTTGGGCGGCATGCCCACGAGGAGAATATCCATGCCGATTCACTGCTCTACATGATCAGCTCGCTGGGCATCAACCCGCACGAGTGCGAGGCGATGTTCGAGGATGTGCAGTCGATCGTGAAGAAGAACGAGTTCGTGACGGGGATCTCAAAGGACTTGCGGCGTGACCTTGACCTGACGAAGCCAGAGAACAAGAAGCTCCTGGCCAAGAACATGTTCGTGTTCGGTCAGTGCATGGAGGGGACGCAATTTTACGGACTGTTCGGGATGGTTTTGTCGCTTTACCGGCAAAACAAGTTCCCGGGCATCGGGCAGATGTTCCGCTACACCCTGCGGGATGAGTCCAACCACATCGAGGTGTTCCGGAACCTGTTCATGGATCTGGTGGAGGAAAACCGGGAGATCTGGAACGAGGAGTTTAAGGAGGAGCTGCGTCAGACCATGGCGCAGGCGGTGGAGTTGGAAAAAACCTTCATCAAAGACTGCCTGCCGGTCAATGCGGTCGGCCTGAGTCTTGAAGAGTTCACCTCCTATATCGACTACATTGCCGACCGTCGCCTCGAGGGCGTGGGCCTGAAGCCGTTGCGCGGAGAGGTGGCGAACCCGCTGCCGTGGTTGGCCGAGATGATGGACATTAAAAAGGAACAGAACTTCTTCGAGGGTCGGGTGACGGAGTACCAGAAGTCTTCGGCGTTGGCGGCGGTGCACGACGACGAGCTCTAATTTTTCGAAGCAACACCAGCAGAAGGAGAGTCAGATATGAAGATGGACCGGCGTGAAGTGGATGTGGATTTGGCGATGAAGCGTTTTCTGAACCTTCCGGAGGGGACTCCAGCGGAGTGGGGAAAGACCATCGAGGATGTGCAGGTCGACCTGCCGGAAATCGAGGTCATCGACGGGGAGAGCCACCATGCCTTCAGCCTGGCCGAGGTGGCCGAAATGGTTGGCCGCAGTCTGGCCCGCCTGCTCAAGGCGAAGGGGCAGGACTCGATTTTTACGGAATCCAACCGCCGCTGGGTGGCCCGGATCTGCACCGAGGTGGGGAAAAATCTCGCCCGGCAGGCCTTGGCCGAACGGCCGTTGCGGCTCAAGATCGAGGATCTGAGAACCCTCGTGGAGAAAACCCTCGTGGACAACAACGCCTATGATGTGGCGCGAAGCCTGGTGGTGGAGCGCAAGCGCCGCCTGGAGGACACCCCGGTCGACGGCGATGCCCCCGTCTGCACCACCAAACTGATCCGCCGGATGGGTCAGGCCGTGCCTTGGAACGAGTCGAAAATCGAGGTGGCGGTCCGGCAGGCGTTTCTGGCCCTCCGGATGGATTCGGCTCCGGCGGCAGCCATCGCCCGCGGCACAACCCTGCGGGTGATCGAGCTTGGCCATGCGACCATTCACATTGAGGAGGTCCAGGATATCGTGCAGGAAGAGTTGATGCGCGCCGGCCACTACAAGGTGGCGGAGCGTTATATCCTTTACCGCGCCATGCGCACCGAACTGCGCGAGAAAAAAGCGCGCGGCGAGGACACCGAAACCTCCGCCGGAACCAGCGAGGGAATGGTGGTGGTCACCAATGCGGACGGCACCACGTACCTTTGGGACGGAGCCGACCTTCGTGCCCGGATCGAGTTTGCCTCGATCGGTTTGGATCTTTGCCTGGGGGCGGGGGAGATTGAAAAGGAGCTGCGCCGTTCGGTTTTTGACGGGATCAAAAAGGCCGACCTGAACAACACAATCAGCCTGAACGCCAAGACGCTGATCGAGAAGGATGCGGATTTCGCCAAGTTTGCGGGGCGGATCCAGCTTTCCTTCATTTATGAGGAAGTGCTGGGCTGGGACATTGTGCGCGACGGAGTGGGCGCCCTGCGGGACTTCCACCGGCGCCGGTTCCGCGAGGCGATTGACCGGGGTATTTCCATCGGGCGGTTCAGCCAGGACCTACTCAAGTACGACTTGGAGAAAATGTCCGCGGCTCTCGACCCGTTGGCCGACCTGGAGTTCGACTTCCTTGGGGTACAGACGCTGTACGATCGCTACCTGATCATCGACAAAAAAGCGGCGGTGACCCGCCGACTGGAAACGCCACAATTTTTCTGGATGCGCGTGGCCATGGGGCTGTTCCATGCCGAGCCCAAGGATCGGGAGCAGCGGGCGACCGAGCTGTACAATCTCTACAAGAGCCGTCGGTTCTGCTCCTCGACGCCGACGCTTTTCAACTCCGGCACCAACCATAGCCAGCTCTCCTCCTGCTACCTGTACTGGGTCGATGATTCGATCGACGGGATCATGCAACGGGGCGTGGCGGAAAATGCGATGCTTTCCAAGTGGGCGGGTGGTTTGGGCGGCTCTTGGACGAGCGTGCGCGGGACAGGCAGTTACATCGGTGGCACCAATGGCGAGAGCCAGGGGGTGATTCCATTCCTGAAGCTGCACAACGATCTGTTGGTGGCGGTGAACCAAGGTGGAAAACGAAAAGGATCCGGGTGCTCCTATCTGGAGACCTGGCACAACGACCTTTTCGATTTTCTGGAGCTGCGCAAGAACACCGGGGATGACCGGCGCCGCTGTCACGACATGAATACGGCCAACTGGATCCCCGATCTGTTCATGAAGCGGATGGAGGCGAGGGAGCACTGGACCTTTTTCCGCTCCAGCGAGGTGCCGGACCTGCACCACAGCTATGGCAAAAAGTTTGAGGAGGCCTACCTGGCCTACGAGAAAAAAGCGGAGCGTGGGGAGATTTGGGGTCAGAAAACTCCGGCGATCGAGGTGTGGAAACGGATGTTGGCGATGCTTTTCGAGACAGGCCATCCGTGGATCACCTTCAAGGACGCCTGCAACGTGCGCAGTCCGCAGGATCACACCGGCGTGATTCACAGTTCCAACCTCTGCACCGAGATCACCCTGAATACGGGGAAGGATGAGACCGCCGTTTGCAATTTAGGTTCAGTCATTCTGGATACGCACCTCAAGCCGGACGGGTCGTTGGACCTGCCGAAGCTGCGCGAAACCGTGCGCGTGGCCGTGCGGGCGCTCGACAACGTGATCGACATCAACTTTTACCCGACCGAGGCGGCCAAGACGGCCAATTCCCGGCATCGGCCGATCGGGTTGGGGGTGATGGGTCTGCAAAACGCCCTTTACATGAAGGGGCTCTCCTTCGCCTCCGAGGCGGCCGTGGAGTTCAATGACGAGATGATGGAGGCCATTGCTTATTTCGCCTACGAGGCCTCCAGCGACCTGGCCGCGGAAAAAGGAACCTACTCCAGCTACCGCGGCTCCAAATGGGATCGCGGCCTCATGCCCCAGGACACCATCGACCTGCTGGAGCAGGAGCGGGGCGTCCCGGTGGAGGTTCCGCGGGGCGGCCGGATGGATTGGGCGCCGCTGCGGGAAAAGATCCGAGCTCATGGCATGCGGAACTCCAATGTGCTGGCGATCGCGCCCACCGCGACGATTTCCAACATCACGGCCACATCCCCCTGCATTGAGCCGACCTACAAGAACCTATTTGTCAAAAGCAACCTCTCCGGCGAATTCATCGTGTTAAATCCGTTTCTGGTTCGCGATCTGAAAAAAGCAGGGCTTTGGAACCAGCAGATGGTGGACCAGCTGAAGTATTTTGACGGAGAGCTAGGGCCGGTGGAGGGCATGCCGGAAGAGCTCAAGAAACGGTATCTAACGGCCTTTGCGGTCGGCTTTGAATGGATCATGGCGGCGGCGGCCCGGCGTCAGAAGTGGATTGACCAAAGTCAGTCGCTGAATTTGTTCCTGGGTCAACCCGACCTGAAGGTCCTTTCCCGGATGTATCGGTTGGCGTGGCATCAGGGCCTGAAGACGACCTACTACCTCCGCACGCTCGGGGCCTCCAACATCGAGAAGGCCACGGTAAAGCTCAAGAAAGAGGTGAAGGCCTCCCTGCAGGAAGGGGAAGCTGCGGCAGCTGAGGCGCCAAAAAAGGAGTACACCGCCGAGCAGAAAATGGCGTGTTCCCTGGAGGCGATGCGAAACGGAGGGGAGTGTGAAGCGTGCCAGTAACCCCGACCCCGGGCTTAAAGTAAGCCAGCCTTAGCCGACGCCGATTTCCGTAGCGGACAAAAGGAACCGCCTCGTAATGAGGCGTGCCATTTTTGCACCCCGGGCGCCAAAATTCGCCAAAGCAGGTGCATTGGTGACAGGGATGGTGAGGGAGATGAGGACGGCGTCGCGGTAGTCCTGCCAGGCTTCGTGGAGCGGGTAGCGCCGGACTCCCCAGCGGCGGAGTTCCCGGTGCCAGAGCTGGAAAAGATCGACGTGTTGAAGCAGGGAGAGCGGTTTCCGGGCGCTGCCCCCGACCAGCCGGGCAAGATCGAACGCAGCGTTGCCAGCCAGAGCGAGGCCCCAGTCGATGAACCGGACCGATCTCGGTCCGTAGAAGATGTTGTCCGAACGCAAATCCCCATGGACGAGGGTAAGAGGCCCTTGACGCAGCCGCGCCAGGGCCAGGGGCACCTGTTTGGGGAAACTTCGGAACCGCTTGGCGTCTTGGAGGGGAAGCTTGGCCCAGCGCAGAAAGGCTGGCAGATGGCGTTGGACTTCGTGGGCCCGCATGTAGTGGTGGCGAGGAAGACCGGCTGCCTTTTTTACGGCCGTCGAGTTCCAGAACTTGGCGTGGATTCGGGCAACGGTGCGGGCGGCCAAGGCCAGTTCCGGTCCGGTCAGGCCAACGAGTTGATCCCGATTTTTAGCCCGGTGGATGAACTCCAGAAGAAAAAGGCCGTTGGACCCGCGGTCGGCGGTGGCTCCCGAAAAGAGCAGCGGAGATAGTTTTCCTTTCCAAGGGGCGAGCAGGCGGTAGGCAGCAAATTCACGCTCGAAGACGCGAAGTTCCCCGGCCCATTTCCGGCGCTGCGGAATGTCGCTGCCGACCTTCAGGATGTACCGGCGGGGGTCGCTTTTGCGGGTGGCCACCAAAATCCGACTGAGAAAACCGGTGGAGCCGGGCAGAGGTTTGACCAGAAAACGGGAAGACCCGGGCGGGAGCGCGGACTTCATGGATCAAGGGATTTTAAGGATTTGTCCCGGACGGATCACGGCATTGGTGGACAGTTGATTCAGGGCGCGCAGTTGCTCGGGTGTGGTGGTGACTCCCCGGGTTTTTAATTCCCGACTGATGCGGGTGAGGGTGTCGCCAGAACGAACGGTGTACGTTTTTTGGGAGGAGTTGGTGGGGAGTGCCGGAGTCGGGGGGTTGGTGGAACGGTTCGCCCGGCTGAGCAGGGCCTGCAGCTTTTCCGCGGGGGTGGCAAAGTGAAGACTCTGGCCCTCCGCCAGCAGAAAGGAAGCCACGCCAACCACCCGGCCTTGCGGATCCAGCACCGGGGAGCCGCTGGAGCCTTGGGAAATGGCCGCACTGATCTGAAGAACCTCGCGTTTTTCGCCGGGAAGTCTTCGGCGTGCGGAGATAATACCTTCTGTCAGGGTTCCCTCGAGGCCGAGTGGGCTGCCAATAACCGCAATCCGAGTGCCGGCCTCAGCCGAATGAGGCGGAGCGAGGGTGAGGCAGGGCAGATCTTTGGCTTCCAATTGGAGGAGGGC
>CAZURF010000041.1:0-12141 GCA_964623555.1 uncultured Akkermansia sp.
GGCGGTTTGTCCCCACCCTTCTTCCCGCCGTTTCCTTCTGCCTCGCCCTCATCTTTTTCTTCGCCGTCCTCTTCCACCGACTCCCCGGAGGCAAACTTCTTCTTCAGCTCCTGCAGAAAGGAGGTCATGTCGGAGACTTTATCCCACACTTCTTTGGATACGTAGATCGGTTTACCGGTTTCCAAGGCCACCGCCACACAGTCGCTGGGACGGGCATCGATCTCGGTGATGGAGGTGCCCCCGGGTCCGATCTGCCGCAGGGTCAGCCGGGCGAAATAAGTGTCGTTCCGAAGATCATTGATGATCACCTTGTCCACGGTGATCCCAAATCCTTGGAGAATGAGGTGAATGAGATCGTGGGTCAGCGGCCGTTCCCGCTTCTCCCCCTTTAAAAGGAGCGCAATCGATGTCCCCACCCCGTGATCCACATGGATGCTGAAGGTCTTGGTTTCGTTCCCGAGAAAGACCGCCATGCCGCTGGCCGCCGGCATTAGGCCAAGGATCTGCACTTGGATTGCGTCACTTGCCATAAATTCATCCTAAGTTGGTTCCTTGGATCCGCAAGGATGCGGGAATCGTTGATTTGTCCTCCCGCTTCCGTGTAAGAATGCATCGGTGAGTGATTCGCCCGAAAAATGGAAAATTGAGGATGCTGTCCGCTTGTACGGCATCCACCGCTGGGGCGGCGGATATTTCGGCGTCAATCCACTGGGCCACGTCACGGTTCATCCCCAGGGCGACTCCGGTCCCTCCATCGATCTCATCAAGGTGGCCGAGCGCGCCCGCGAGCGCGGTCTTCACTATCCCCTGCTGATCCGCTTTCACGACCTGCTCCGCCACCGGGTTCGAGCCATCAACGAGGCTTTTGCCGAGGCCATCAAATCCGCCCGCTACAAGGGCGAGTATCGCGGCGTTTTTCCCATCAAGGTCAACCAGATGCGGGAGGTCGTGGAGGAGATTTTGGATGCCGGCGAGCCCTTCCACTACGGGCTTGAGGTGGGCAGCAAGCCCGAGCTTTTTGCCGCCCTCGCCCATCATCGCAATCCGGAAAGCCTTCTCGTCTGCAACGGCTACAAGGACGTGGAGTTCATTCGCACCGCTCTCCTCGGCCGGAAACTCGGCAAGAAGGTGATCCTCGTCGTCGAAAAACTGGAGGAGCTGCGCACCGCCGTGGAAACGGCCCGGGCCATGCAGGTCCAGCCTCTCCTCGGTATCCGCGTGCGCCTCTCGGCCCGCGGAGTCGGCAAATGGGCCCTCTCCGGCGGTGAAGGCGCTAAGTTCGGACTCTCCACCGGCGAACTTCTCCAGGCCATTGAGTACCTGCAAAAGGAGGGCTTTGCGGACAGCCTCCAGATGCTCCACTTCCACGTTGGCTCCCAAGTTCCCGACATCCTTGCCCTGCGCCGGGCGGTCCGGGAGGCCACCCGCTACTACTGCCAGCTCCACAAGATGGGCCTGAAACCTGCCTACCTCGACGTGGGCGGCGGTTTGGCGATCGACTACGACGGATCCCGCTCGGATTCGGAGAGCTCCATGAACTACACCCTCACGGAATACGCCCGGGATGTGGTTCGCTCCGTTGCCGAAGTCTGCAAACAGGAAAAAGTCCCCCACCCCACCCTGGTCAGCGAAAGTGGTCGCGCCACCGTCGCCCACCATTCGGTTCTCCTGGTGGAGGTCTTCGGCACGATCGCCAAAACCCTGCGGGAGTTCACCCCGGCCAAGGAAGATGATCCCGAGTTTGTCCGTCAACTCTCGGACTTGGTCGTGAATTTAAACCGGAAAAACCGGCGTGAATCCCTCCATGATGGCCTGACCGTCAAGGAAGAGGCCGCTGCCCGGTTCGATCTCGGCCTCCTCGATCTCGCCACCAAAGCCAAGGTGGAGGACAACTTCTGGCATCTCATCTCGAGGATCGCCGCGATGTACACGAATGGCCGCCCACCCCCCGAGGAGGTGAAAGTGTTGGCGGACCAGCTCGGCCGCCAGTACCTCTGCAACTTTAGCGTTTTCCAATCCCTGATCGACCATTGGGCCCTCAAACAGCTCTTCCCCATCGTCCCAGTCCAACGCCTGCACGAGGTGCCCACCTACCAGGGCAAGTTGGTGGATATCACCTGCGACTCCGACGGCAAAATCGACACCTTTGTCAACGGAACCGGCACCCGTTCCACCCTTCCTCTCCACGACCCCAACGGCCATTCCTACCTCCTTGGATTTTTCCTCCTCGGGGCCTACCAGGACGTGATGGGCGACCTGCACAATCTCTTTGGCTCGGTCAACGAGGCCCACGTCTACCTGGATGCCGATGAGCCGGACGGATTCTACATCGAGGAGACCATTCCCGGTTTCTCCATCGGTCGGGTGCTCGGCAACGTCCAGTACGAACCCTCCCAACTCTCCCGGATGATCAAGGCCCAGATCGATGAGGCCATCAAGGCGGACAAAATGAAGGCAACCGAGGGCATGGACCTTCTGGAATCCTACGAAAAAGGCCTGTCCCACCCCACCTACCTCAGCCTCGAAAACCCCTGAATCAGACCGCCTTTTGCGGTTGGCAAGCCCTTGGGGCTCAGCTAGGATCAGAATTTCATGGCTAAGAAGTCCAAAACAAAAAAGAAGGCAAAAGCCCCCTCTCGCAAGGCCCCCAAGGCGGCCAAAAAGAAGTCTTCTGCCCGTCCTCCGGCCAAGTCGAAAAAGCCTGCGGCCAAGGCAGTTGCGCCGAAAAAACCCTCTGGCCCCCCTTTCCCCATCAAAACTCCAGCCCGCTTCCTTCGTCCGCTGGATGAAAACCAGAAACCGGCGAAGCCCCCGAAGTTTTCCGCCACTTTCCTGGAAAAGCAAAAGACCAAGCTGGCCGAGTTGCGTGACCACATTCTGGATCAGATGCAGGGAGTGGCCCAAGACAGTCTCCGCGAGCCTGCGTCCGGAGGCGGCTCCGCCTTCGGCATGCATCAGGCGGACGCGGGTAGCGATGCGTACGAAAAAGATTTTGCCCTCAGCCTCCTGAGCCAGGAACAGGACGCCCTTTACGAGATCGAGGAGGCCCTCAAGCGGATCGAGGCCGGCACCTACGGCGTCTGTGAGATGTCCGGTCAACCCATCCCGGTGAACCGCCTCGAGGCCATTCCCTTTGCCCGCTTCACCGTCGATTGCCAGTCCCGCTTTGAACAGGAAAACAAGGGCCGCAACCGCTGGGAAAGCGCCCAACCCTTCCTGGACACAGCCGAATCCTCCGAGGAGGAGGGCGGCGAAGAGTCCGAGGAAGAAGAAAAAACCAAAGCCAAGGAGTAAGAGGTTATGCTCACCAAAAAACCCCGTCGCCCCCGCCGGATGAACCGGTCGGCCCCCCGCCGCCGGATCGACATCAACTCGGACGCCATCGATTTCCGCAATACGGAGCTGCTCCGCAAGTTCATCACGGAACGGGGGAAGATCCTTCCCCGGCGCGTCACGGGCATGCCGGCCCGTTTGCACCGCAAGCTCAACCAGGCCATCAAGCGGGCGCGTAACGCCCTCCTCCTGAAATGAGCCGCCGTTGCCAAGTCACCGGGGCCGTGCCCGTTCTCGGCCACCGCATCATCCGGAGCGGTAAATCCAAGAAATCCGGCGGTATCGGTATGCACGTCACCGCCAATACCCCGCGGAAGTTCCGTCCAAACCTCCGCCGCAAAAAGCTCTACGTTCCCGAACTCGGCCGTCATGTCACCGTGCGCCTCACCGCCCGGGCCTTGAAAACGGTCGACAAAAAGGGCGCGTACGCGACTCTCAAGCGCGCCGGCGTGATCTGAATCCCGGCCCGGATGCCTTGCGAAGGCGTCCAGGATGAGCCTTTTGCTCTTTCTCTCCGCTCCGGCGGGCTCAACCTCCGCCGAGGCGTTCTGGTCGGAAGCGTCCCGTGCCATCGACCGAAACGAGACGGTCTCTGTCTATCTGTTCCATGAAGGGGCTTCAGCGCTGAAGGATCCCCGCCTCCCTTCTCTTCTGCAGAAAGGGCTGCGTCTTTTTTCCTGTCCACGGGCCGCGGAAACTTACGGGATCGGATCGAAAACGGAGGCCACCCTGGGGGGCCCTGGTCTTTTGGCAGAACTGATCGAACGCTCCGCCGTTTTTCGTTCCTTCAACGTCACGTGAGAAAGGTCGCCATCATCTGCCAGTCCGCCCCCGGCTCCAAACGTCGCTTGGCGGAAGAAGCCGTTCGCCTCGCCGCCGGGTTGGCTGCCACTGGAAGGGTTCAGGTTGATCTGGTGCTGAAGGACGGTGGTCTTCTTCTCCTGGAACCGGAATTCCGCGGCTCGGCCACTACCTGGGAATCCCTGATCTCCCCCACCAGCCGAGTGGTGGTGCCAGCTAATGCCATCCTTCCGGACCACGGCCCTAAGGTGGAAAAGGTGGCCGACCCTGAAAAGTTGGCCCAGGCGGCTGACGGGGTGCTCCGATTCTAGGTTTTCGGCTCGACTCTCCCGCCCTTCTCCGCCATCCGAAGAGTCGTCCATGCTCGATCGCGCCAAGCTTAAGCACCTCCACTTTCTCGGAATCGCCGGCACCGGCATGGGTACGGTTGCCGCCATGTTTCGGGAGCTCGGCCTGCAGGTCACCGGTTCCGACCAAGCTGTGTATCCCCCTATGTCGGACTTTCTCCGCGAACGCGGGATCGTCTTCCATGAGGGGTACCGGGAGGAAAACCTCGCCCCCAAGCCCGACCTCGCCGTCGTCGGCAACGTCATCTCCCGCGGCAATCCGGAGTTGGAGGCCATCCTCACCCACCGGATCCCTTTCGTCTCCCTGCCGGAGCTGCTCCGCGGCTGGTTCCTTTACCGCAGCCGAAACCTCGTCGTCACCGGCACACACGGGAAGACCACGACCTCCACCATGCTGGCCTTCCTGCTGGAGAAGGGGGGCCTGCAGCCCAGTTGGTTTATTGGCGGGGTTCCGGTGGATCTCCCCGGCGGTTGCCACCACGGCAAAGGCCACTTCTGGGTCCTGGAGGGCGATGAATACGACACCTCCTTCGCTGACAAGCGCAGCAAGTTTCTCCATTACCTCCCCGAGCTGGTCATCCTCAACAACGTCGAATTCGACCACGCGGATATCTACGCCGACCTGGCCGCCATCCAAAAATCTTTCCGCCAACTGCTCAACGTGGTGCCAAAGAACGGCCTCGCCTTGATCAATGCCGATGATCCCAAGGCCATGGAAGTGGCCAAGGACGCCCCCTGTGAGATCCTCGAGGTGGGCGGGGGGCCTCAGGCTGCGGCCCGCTACCAGATTCAGGCCAGCGGGCCTGATGGCAGCGACTTCACCCTGCACGGCCAAAAGTTCCACCTGCGGCTCGCCGGCAAACACAACGTCCACAACGCCTCCATGGCCATTTCCGCCGCCCACACCCTTGGCCTTTCATTGGATAAGCTGGCCTCCATCCTTCCGGAATTCCACGGGGTTCGCCGCCGGCTTGAGGTCCGTGCCGAAGCCAAAGGTATCACCTTGGTGGACGATTTTGGCCACCATCCCTCCGCCCTGCGTGAGTCCATCGCTGCGCTGCGCGCCCGCTACCCGGGTCGGCGTCTCTGGGCTCTCTTCGAGCCCCGCTCCAACACCACTCGCCGGGGAATTTTCCAAAAAGAACTGGCCCAGTCCTTATCCGCGGCCGATGGCGTCTACATCGCAGAAATTGCCCGCAAGGATCAGCTCGACCCCATCACGCGCCTGGATCCCGCCAAAATCGCCGCTGATATCAAGGCAGCCGGCAAGGAGGCCTACTTTTTGGCCGATGGCGAGGCGATCATGAGGGACCTGCTTCCCCGCCTCAAACCGGGAGATGTCGTCGCCGTTTTCACCAACGGCAGCTTCGGCGGTCTTGTTCCCAAACTGGCCGAAGCCCTAAAAAATCGTTGATCGCCAGGGAAGGTAGGGCGGGTTCTCCGCGCCCGCCTCGTTCTCAGCTGACTTTCGGAACCAGATTCTTGACGTCCACGCCTCTAAACTGAAACAGCTTTGCAATCGTCTCTTCAATCACGTTATTAGGACAAGAGGCGCCGGCTGTGACCCCGACGGTTACCTTGCCCGAGGGGAGCCAGTTTCTGGTCTTTTTCTCTTTGTGGGCGTGCTG
This sequence comes from uncultured Akkermansia sp., assembly GCA_964623555.1. Classification (GTDB taxonomy): domain Bacteria; phylum Verrucomicrobiota; class Verrucomicrobiia; order Methylacidiphilales; family Verrucolacustridaceae; genus Verrucolacustris. Next base: position 6,110 of record CAZURF010000041.1, read on the forward strand.
GTCGTAATGCTCGATCTCTTCGGGAGATATCATTTTGGTGCAGTTGCGAATGAAATAGGTCGGCAGCTTGGCCTCGCCCATTTCAGCAAGATGGCTCGTGTTACTGCTGTTGTAGCCGCCCACCACGATCAGCAGATCCATCTTATGAACCAGCAGGTCCCTGAGGGCATCCTGCCGTTCCTGGGTGGCCCCACAGATGGTGTCGAAAAACCGGAAATGGTCACCCAGCTTGGGCGCGCCGAAACGATCCTCGATGGCTTTCTTGATCCGGCGCTGCACCTCCTCAGTCTCCCCACGCATCATCGTGGTCTGATTGGCCACGCCCACCGCTTGCAGATGGAGGTCGGGGTCAAACCCCGGGGAATGGGCTCCGGCAAACTTCTTTAAAAACTCCTCCCGATTCCCGCCTTTCCGGATGTACTCACACACATAGTCCGTCTCAGCCAGGTTATAGACCACCAGATAGTGCCCCAGTCCGTCGCCGCTCAGCGCCCGGGAACTGGTCGCCATGGTCTCTTCATGGGAAGCCTTGCCGTGGATAATGGAGGTCACCCGCTCCTTGTTGTACTGGCGCACGCGTTTCCACACGCTCATCACGTCCCCGCAGGTGGTGTCGACTGTCTGACATCCCATTTTCTTGAGGTGGTCCATCGTCTCCACCTCAGCACCGAAGGCCGGCACAATCACCACGTCTTCCGAGGTCAGGCCGGATAGGTCGTATCCCTTCTGCCCACGCTTGAGGGATTGGATGCCCATTTCGCGAAGCTGTTCGTTGACCTCGGGATTATGAATGATTTCACCCAAAAGAAAGATGCGTTTGTCCTTAAAAACCTTGGCGGCGGCGTAGGCCAAGTCGATCGCCCGCTCCACCCCGTAACAGAATCCGAAAGCCTTGGCCAAAACTACCGTCATGTCTTTAGCAACGAGGGGTTGCCCGGTGGCCCGCACAAACTCCACCGCATGGCTGCGGTAATGCTTTTCCACCTGCGCCTGCACCGCCTCCATCACCTCGGGAGTGCGGAGGTTTACTTTTTTAGTGGCGGGGGCAGGAGTCGCGGACATGAGGGTAAATTAACCGGAATAGGTTCCGGGTCGAGTCAAACGGAATTGGGCCTTAACCCTTCTTCCTTAGGGACTTGGAAACGATCCACTCGAGGATCCCCTTCTGGGTGTGCAGCCGATTCTCCGCTTGGTCAAAGATGTCCTGGGCCCTCGCTTCCAATACGTCCGCCGTGATTTCCTTACCCCGATAAGCAGGCAGACAGTGCATCACCAGCACGTTGGGTTTGGCCTGAGCCACCAGCTTCCGGTTGATCTGGTATGGCCCAAAAACTTTTTCCCGTGCAGCGGCTTCGGCCTCCTTGCCCATGGAAACCCACACATCGGTGTAAAGGATGTCCGCCCCCTTGGCCGCTTCGGCAGGATTCTCGGTCCAGCTGACATGTTTTCCAGTTTGGATGGGCCGGAACTCCTTGGGGGCGGCACAGGCCAGGTGAAAGCCGAAGATCTTGGCCGCCGCGGCCCAGGACCTCGGCACATTGCAGGCCGCATCCCCGATAAACGCCACCCGCTTGCCCTGGATCGACCCCCGCTTTTCCTCGTAAGTGAAGATGTCGCTCAGGATCTGGCAGGGGTGTTCGTCGTCGGTCAGCGCGTTGATGGTCGGGATCCGCGCATAGGCGGCAAACTCCTCCACATCGTTCTGGGCAAAGGTCCGGATCACCGCCCCGTGCACCATCCGGCCCATCACCCGGGCGGTGTCACGCACCAGTTCTCCCCGGCCCAACTGGATCTCCGCCGCGCTCAGGAAACTTGGCACACCTCCCATTTCCCGGATCGCCACCTCAAAGGAGACCCGCGTCCGCGTGGACGCCTTGGTGAAAATCAAGGCCCAGATCTGGCCGGTGAGCGGCCCCTTTCCGGTGGACTTCCCTCCCCGGGCTTTTTTCGCCTTCTTCGCCAGAGAGAGAATCTGCCGGACCTCGGGCTCGCTCATCCCCTCCAATTTCAGAAGATGTTTCATAGGGTGGACTCCACTTTCCGCAGGGCCTCCGCGACCTCCTGCTTCGTGACATTATACGGCGGCAGAAACCGCAGAACATCCGAACCTGCAGGAACCACCAGCAATCCCCCCTCCGCCAGTTGGGCCGCCACCTCCGCATGGGACCGGCCCCTCACCGTGACGCCCACCATTCCCCCGAAGCCCCGCACCTCCGCAACCCAGCCCTTTCCGGCCAGTTTTCGTAACCCCTCCTTCAACTCTTCTCCACGGCTCGCCACATTCTCGGCGAGCTTCTCCTCCTCAATGATCTTTAGGACCTCCAGAGCGACCGCACAGGCCAAGGCGGTCCCTCCATAAGTTGTGGCGTGGGTGCCTGGACCCAACACATCCATGAGCCTCTCCCCGAGCCAGACAGCTCCCACCGGGAAACCTCCGCCAAGGCTTTTCGCCATCGAAACCGCATCCGGCAGGTACGCATCTTTCTTCCCAGCCTCCCTCAAGATCTTTTCGTAACTCTGGAAACAGCCGGTCCGGTAATGCCCGCACTGCACCGAGTCCATCAAGAGGAAAATACCCTTTTCCCGGGTCAATTTTCGCAGGCCGAGCAGATAGTCGGCCGATGCCGGGATCACGCCCCCCTCTCCCTGGATTCCCTCGATCATCACCGCGGCGGTTTTGGGCCCGATTGCTTTCTCCACCGCCATCAGGTCGTTGTAGGGAACGTAAACAAACCCAGGCATCGCCGGACCGAACCCCTCGCGCAACCGCTCTTGCCCGGAGGCCGCAATCATCCCCAGCGTTCGTCCATGAAAAGAGTTGAGCGTGGTGATGACCTCAAAGCGCCCTTGGACCGCTCCCGCTTTCCGGGCCGCCTTGACCATGGCCTCATTGGCCTCGGCTCCGCTGTTGCAGAAAAACACCTTTCCCGGCCCCGTCCGCTTCACTAGCTCGGCCGCCAGTTCCGCCTGTTTGGGGTGAAAGAAAAGGTTGGAGACATGGATGAGTTGGGCGGCCTGTTCCTGTAGGGTTTTGACCAACCCCGGATGGGCGTGGCCCAAACAGTTCACCGCAATACCACCGCCGAAATCGAGATACTCTTTCCCGTCGGCATCCCACACCCGGGCCCCTTGGCCACGCACCAGCACCGGCGCTTTCTCAGACCGCTTGTACGAAGGCACCACGTGCCGGTCGTACTCTTCGCGCACCTGTGGGGCGGAAATCGTGGGCGTAGTCTTCAAGGGGAAATCCTAGAAAGCGGAATCGAAGGAGCCAATCCCGCTTAGCGGGCGGCCCAGCGGAGCAGCGACTCGGTCTGCTCCCAGCCCATACAGGCATCGGTGACCGAAACGCCGTATTTCAATCCCTGGACACCCTCCATGGGTAGATCCTGCCGCCCCTCGTGGAGATGGCTTTCCAACATCAGGCCAAGAATCCCTGGCGTTCCGCCCTTTTTCTGCTCCACCACACTTTTCCAGGCCACTTCCTGCTTAGTGGCCTCCTTGCCGGAGTTGGCGTGGCTGCAATCCACCATTAAGCGGACGGGAAGACCGTGTTTTTTTAAGGATTCCCGCGCGGCCTGGAGGCTATCTGGATCAAAGTTACTCTTGTCCCGCCCACCCCTCAGGACGAGATGGGTGGAGGCGTTCCCCGTTGTCCTCACCACGCTGGTCAAACCCTCGGCGTCGATTCCGACAAATGAATGCGGCGTCCGCGCTGAAAGCATGGCATCCACGGCCACCTGCAGGCTTCCGTCCGTCCCGTTTTTGAATCCCACCGGCATGGAAAGTCCGCTCGCCATCTCACGATGGGTCTGGCTTTCCGTGGTCCGCGCCCCGATGGCGGCCCAGGTAACCAGATCGGAAAGGTACTGAGGCACGATGGGATCGAGGAACTCAGTTCCGGCCGGTACCCCCAACTCATTGATGTCGGCCAGAAGCTTCCGCCCCAGCTTGAGGCCTCCCTCCAGATCCATGGTGCCGTCGAGATGTGGGTCGTTGATCAAACCCTTCCAACCCACCGTGGTCCGCGGTTTTTCGAAATAAACCCGCATCACGAGAAGCAGCGAGTCACCGAGCTCCTCCCGCATCCTCGCGATCCGCTCCGCGTATTCGAGGGCTGCCTTGCGGTCGTGGATGGAACACGGACCCAAAACCACCAGGGGTCGGGAGTCCTTTCCTTCCAATACCGCTTCAACCTCCTCCCGCCCTTTCCGGATCGTGGCCTCCGCCGCGGGCGAAACCGGAATCTCCTTCTTGAGCTTGCTGGGGGAGGACAAAGGCTTGAGCTCCCGCACCCGCAGGTTTGCCAGTTTCGGAGCATTTTGGGCCGCCGTTGTCATCGGAAGAGGTTACCCGCTTTCCGCCTCTTTGAAAAACCACCATTCGCGGTGGTCTTGTGCTCTCCTTACCTCCCTGCCCCCTTTCCCCCCTCAACTCTTCCGACCCCCGAAACCAGATACACCACTCCTCCCAACAAATTCCAAACAAGGATCACCGCAAAAGCCGTCAGGGAAATTGCCACTGCTTGGGCCGCCGGAACCCCGTACACCCCGAGGAACGTCACAAACGCCGCCTCGCGCAGGCCGAGACCGTTCCATGTGATCGGCAGCACCGTCACCATCGCAACCATCGGTAAAACCGAGGCCAGTTGCCAAAAGTCCGCCGGCAAGGCCATCGCCTCCGCCACCATAAAAAAAAGGGTCACCAGCAGGGCCTGCGAAGTCAGGCTCAGCAAAAGCCCCGCCCCGGCCCCAACCGGATGGGTTAAGCAGACATGACAGGCCGTCGCCCCCTCAGCTGCCGCTTTTCTCCACCCCGATGATTGATTGCCTGCCAATATCCGACTTGAAGCCGGGCTGCCCAATACCGTCAGAATCACCAGCAGGATCCCCGCCACCGTAACGAAAGCCAAAGCCCCGGCATGGGTCACGGGATGCTCATTCAATTCCGTCCAGCGCGGCAGGATCAGGGCCGCACCGAGCAGGACGGTCGCCGCCAGACCCAACACGCGCTCCAGCAGAATCGAAACCACGGCTGCAGGGCGCGCCTGCGGTGCATCGCGGGCGGCCCAGTAGGCCCGCATCACGTCCCCGCCCATCACCCCCGGTAGGATGCTGTTGAAAAACAGGCCGGCTACCGCCAACTGGGCGGTTCGGCCCCATCCCACCGCCGCACCCGCCACCTCCAACAGCAGATGCCAGCGCACGATGGAAACCAGCACGACCCCCCCATAAGCCGCCACCGCCAGGGCCAGCCAGGATGGATTCGCCTCACGAACCACCGCGGAAAACTCCTGCCAGTTCAGTTTGGTTGCCAAAAACCAAAGTGCCCCCACCGTGAAAAGAATTCTGAGAAACAAGGAAACATAGGGATGAATTTTCATCGAGTTGGCCGGAGGGTAGCTGCCTCTTGGCATAACAGAAGACCCCGACATCTTGAAGATCAGCTTTTCCATGACACGGACTTTCTCGACCCAAAACCCTTCCTGATTTAGGCTCCTACAATGTCACTGATTTCCAGAATCCGGGAAACGGCCGCTGCGTTGCACCTCGGCCCGCCCGAGATGCGCCGCTATGCCCGGCACCTGATCATGCCTGAGGTGACCGTGGAGGGTCAGCGGAAACTCAAGGCCGCCCGGGTGCTCGCCATCGGCACTGGCGGACTGGGATCCCCCCTGCTGGCCTACCTGGCCGCCGCCGGGGTGGGGCGCTTGGGGATCGTGGATTTCGACCGCGTCGATGAGTCCAACCTCCAGCGCCAGATCATCCACCGGCAAACCACCATCGGCCATCCCAAGGTGGAATCCGCCAAGCGGACCATTCAGGAAATCAACCCCCACATCGAGGTGGAAACCCACGAGGTGGCCCTCCGGTCTGACAACGCCCTGGAGCTCTTCCGCCCCTACGACGTGATCGTCGACGGCACGGACAATTTTCCCACCCGTTACCTCGTCAACGACGCCTGTGCCCTGCTAGGCAAACCCAACGTGTACGGCTCCATTTTCCGCTTTGAGGGACAGTGCACCGTTTTTT
>CAZURF010000042.1:0-12122 GCA_964623555.1 uncultured Akkermansia sp.
CGGTTTAGCGGAAGTGGATGCAAAGGAATGTTTTCGCTTGGCAGCCAGCAAGTTGCCGATGCGGAACCGTTTCGTCAGCCGCGAAAGGAGACTGGTATTTTGAAGATTGAAGAGATCCGCGGCCTCAAGGAGGCCGAGATGGGCCGCAAGGCGGAAGAGCTCCGCCGGGAGCGGTTCCAGCTGCGCGTCCAGCAACAGACGGGGCAACTCGAGAAGCCGAACCGGCTTCGGGAAATCCGCCGCACGCTGGCCCGGATCGAGACCGCAAAAATCGAGGTCAAACGGGCGGCCACGGTGAAAGGGAAGAAATGAGTGAAGTTGTCAAAAAAGCCGTGGTGAAGGAGCGCATCGGGGAAGTCGTCTCCGCCAAGATGGATAAAACCATCGTGGTCAGCGTCGAACGCCGGTTCCCGCACCCGCAGTTCAAGAAAATCGTCCGCTTCCGGAAGAAGTTTTATGCCCATGACGGCGAGAAGAAGGCGAAGCAGGGCGACACGGTCCGCATCGCAGAGTGCCGTCCCCTCAGCAAGTTGAAGCGTTGGAAGCTGGTCGAGGTGATCGCCCAGGCGGAAGCCCCCGTCGGAGCGAACGTATGATCCAGATCCGTTCCTGGCTCGACATCGCCGACAACACCGGCGCCCGCAAGGCGACGATGATCGGGGTCATCGGCCGCAAAACCCTTTACGCGCGCGTCGGCGACGTCATCACGGCCAACGTGAAAGAGGCCGCCCCGGATGGTACGGTCAAAAAGAGCGAGGTGGTCCGTGCGGTGGTCGTGCGCACCAAGTTCCCAGTTCGCCGTCCCGACGGCTCCTATCTCCGTTTTGACAGCAATGCGGCGGTCATCATCGACAAGGATGCCAATCCCCGCGGCACCCGTATTTTCGGTCCGGTGGCCCGCGAGCTCCGGGAAAAGAACTTCATGAAGATTGTTTCCCTCGCACCGGAGGTGATCTGAGATTTCTGCCATGATTAAGTTCCATGTACGCAAAGGGGATGAGGTTGAGGTGATCACCGGTTCTCACCGTGGCCGCAAGGGCAAAATCCTGGAGGTGAAAGGCGATTCCCACCGCCTCTTGATCGAAGGAGTCAACATGATCAAGCGCCACGTCCGTCCGACCCAGGACAATCCCAAGGGTGGGGTGGTCGAGCGGGAAGGCACCATCCATGTTTCCAACGTCCGCCTGGTCAACCGTCCGGCCGCCGGAAAACGGGATGAAAAAAAGGCCAAGGAGAAGCCCGCCAAGGGCAAGAAATAAGCCATGGAGTGCGATCTTAAAAACCTTTACCTGAAGGAAGTTGTGCCCGCGATGATGAAGGGGCGCAAGTACCAGAACACCCATCAGGTGCCGAAGCTCGAGAAGATCGTGGTGAACTGCTCCACGGGTTCCGCCCAGGACGTGAAGGCGGCCCTCGAGGACGCGGTGAATGACTTGACCCTGATCGCCGGCCAAAAGCCGCTGAAAACCCGCTCCAAGAAGAGCATCTCGAACTTCAAACTCCGCCTCCACCAGGAAATCGGGTGCAAGGTGACCCTGCGTGGCAAGCGGATGTACGAATTCTTCCTCCGGTTCACCCGAATGGCACTGCCCAGGATCCGTGATTTCCGTGGAGTTCCCAACGGCGGCTTTGACGGCCGCGGTGCCTACACGCTGGGAGTCAAGGATCACACGATTTTCCCCGAGATCGAACTCGACAAGGTGAAGCGGAACCTGGGTTTCGACGTCACCTTTGTCACCACCGGCAAGGACCGGGAAGAGACCCGCGAGATGCTGTTGCGCATGGGCATGCCGTTCATCGAACGCTCCCACGCGCCGGACGCCGCCAAGGCGGCCCCCAAGGAGAAAGCAAATGGCCAAGAAGTGCTGGCGGCTTAAGCAAAAAGCAAAAGCGAAGTTTTCGAGCCGGAAATACAACCGGTGCTCGATCACCGGGCGGCGGCGTGCCTACATCGGCCGTTTTGGGATCAGCCGCATCCAATTCCGGGAGATGGCCCTCCGTGGGGAGATCCCCGGCGTCACCAAGGCCAGCTGGTAAGGAGAATTTATGGTCACCGATCCTCTAGCCGACTTCCTGACGATCCTTCGCAATGGCTCCGTGGCCGGGCTGAAGACCGTCAAGGCGCGCCATTCGCGCATGCGGGGCGACATCCTCAACATCCTCAAGAAAGAGGGCTTCATCGAGGATTTCGAACTCAAAAAGGACGGCAGCCATTCCGATTTTCATATCGCCCTCAAGGCCGCCCGCAACCGCCACGGCCGTGCGATCACCTGCATCAAGCGCCTTTCCAAGCCCGGCCTGCGCCGGTACGTCGGCTCCCGCGAGATTCCGAAATATCTGGGTGGCCTGGGAGTGCCGATCCTTTCCACCCCACGCGGGGTGATGAGCGGGGAAGATGCCAAAAAACAAAACGTGGGCGGGGAACTTCTCCTCGTGGTCTGGTAATGTCGCGCATCGGCAAATCCCCCGTGACCGTCCCGGCCAACGTGAAGGTGGCCCTGGAAGGTTCACGGCTGAAGGCGGAAGGCCCCAAAGGGAAATTGGGTCTCGACCTGCCTCCGCGCATCACCGCCAAAGTCGACAAAAATCAGATCCTTCTTTCGCGCGATGCGGAGGACCGGGAAGCCCGGTCCCTGCATGGGCTGGCCCGCAGTCTGGTCCGCAACGTGATTGAGGGCGTGGCCAATGGCTACACCAAGAAGCTTGAAATCCACGGGGTCGGCTTCAAAGCGAACCTACAGGGAAAGAAACTCGTCCTGAATCTCGGCAAGTCGCACCCGATCGACTATCCCGTTCCTGCGGAGATCAAGGTCACCGTGACGGAAAACACCCAGCTCACCATCGAGGGAGTGGACAAGCAACTGGTCGGGGCCGTGGCGGCTGATATTCGCCGCTACTATCCGCCTGAGCCTTACAAGGGCAAGGGAGTGCGTTTCTCCGGGGAAATTATCCGCCGCAAGGAGGGCAAGACCGCGCAAAGCAAGTCGGCCTAAACCACCATGCCCAACCCATCCAAACATCGCCGGGAACGCCGCCATCGGATCCACGCCCGGATTCGCCTGCGCGTGCGCGGGCAGACCGGCAAGCCCCGCCTCTGCGTGGCCTTCACCGGCAAACACATTTACGCCCAGGTCATCGACGACGTGGCCGGGAAAACCCTGGCGGCCGTGGCCAGCACGCAGGAGGCCCTCAAGGGCTCGAAGCCCAACAAGGCCGGTGCGGCCAAGCTCGGCAAAGCCCTGGCCGAGAAAGCCTCGGCCAAGGGGGTTTCCGCGGTGGTATTTGACCGGGGCGGGTTTCTTTTTCAGGGCAAGGTGAAGGCCTTCGCCGACGCGGCCCGGCAGGCCGGATTGAAATTCTAGGAAGGATGCAAGCATGAGCACAGTGCCCGTGGCGGAAGAAAAAGAGATCGTGAAAGACGTGGAGGCCGCGCCCGAAAAGGCGTTTTCCAAGACGTCCGAATTCATCCCAACAGCCGAGCCGACCACTTCGCGCCGGGACCGGACGCGCACCCCTTCCGACATGTTCGAGAAGGTCGTGTTCGTGAACCGATGCGCCAAGGTGGTGAAGGGCGGGCGGCGCTTTAGCTTTAGCGCACTGCTCGTGGTCGGCGACAACAAGGGCAAGGTGGGCGTCGGTTTCGGCAAGGCCCGCGAGGTGGCCGAGGCCATCCGCAAGGCAACGGAGAATGCGAAGAAAAACCTTCATAACTACCACATCGGTCCGAGCACCATTCCCCACGAGGTGACCGGGGCGTTCGGCGGCGGCAAGGTGCTGCTGCGTCCTGCTTCCCTGGGAACGGGACTGATCGCCGGAGGTGGGGTGCGCGCCGTCCTCGAAGCCGCCGGGGTGAAGGATATTTTGGCCAAGTCGATGGGTTCGAGTAACCCGGCCAACGTGGTGAAGGCCACCGTCGATGCGCTCTCGAGACTGCGGACCCGCTCCCAAATCCTGGAAACCCGCGGCAAGAAGCGGCCGGAGAAGGGGAAGGACGCCTGATGAGCACCACGACCCCCCGTCCCGGCGCCCGCCATCGGCGCAAGCGTGTGGGCTGCGGCGAAAGCTCCGGCCACGGCAAAACTTCCGGCAAGGGCCACAAGGGACAAAAGGCCCGTTCCGGCGGCAGCATCCGTCTCGGTTTCGAGGGCGGCCAGATGCCCTTGATCCGGCGCATCCCGAAGCGTGGTTTCAATAACAAGGATTTCGCCACCCGTTACGCCCCCGTGAATCTCGACAAGCTTGAGGCGTTTCCGGACGGATCCAAGGTGGACGAGGCCGGCCTGCGTTCCCGCGGCTTGGTCAAAGGCCACTGGGATGGCGTGAAACTGTTGGGCGGCGGGAAGTTGAAGCCGAAGAATCTGACGCTGGAAGTTCACGCCGTGAGCGGTTCGGCGAAGGCTGCGCTTGAGGCGGCGGGTGGCAAGCTCACCCTCCTCAAGTCCTAAACGGGTCGGGACCGGACGGGCCATGCTCCACGCCCTCATCAACTGTTTCAAGATTCCGGAGCTCCGCCAGCGGATCATCTTCACGCTGGCTTTGGTGGTGGTCGTCCGGATCGGCGCCTCCATCCCGTGTCCCGGCATCAATCCGTTGGTTCTGGGGGAGTTTTTCAAGCAGGTGATCGACTCCCAGGACCAGGGGAGTGTCATCGGCCTGTTTAATCTTTTCAGCGGTGGCGCCCTGGAAAATTGCGCCATCTTCTCCCTGACGATCATGCCGTACATCAGCGCCAGCATCGTCATGCAGTTGGCAACCGGGGTGATTCCGTCCCTGGGCAAGATGGTCCGGGAGGAGGGGGGGCGTCAGAAGATCACCCAATACACCCGCATCGGCACCCTGATCCTCTGTATCGTGCAGGGCTACCTGCTGGCCGTCAGCTTTGAGAATCCCGCCAATATCCCGATTTTCTCCGGGATCGACCAGGTCATCCAGAGGATGGGTCCTTTGGTTCCGGAACCGGGCATCGCCTTCCGCGTCATGACCGTGATCACCCTGACGGCTGGCACCATGTTCCTGATGTGGATTGGTGAGCAGGTCACCGACAAGGGCATTGGGAACGGGATTTCGTTGATCATCACGGTGGGAATCGTGGCCCGGTTACCTGCCGCGCTTGTGGCCGGTTGGCAGGTCTTTGTTCCCCCCGCGGGCAGCGGCCGGGAACCCATCAGCCCGTTCGTGCTTTTCCTGCTCCTGGCGTTTCTTTTTGCGGTCATCGCCTCGACGATCGCCCTGACCCAGGCGCTTCGTAAGGTCAGCGTCCAATACGCCAAGCAAGTGAGGGGCAACCGGGTCTACGGCGGCCAGACCTCCTTCCTGCCGCTGAAAGTGAACTACGCGGGCGTGATGCCGATCATCTTCGCCAACGCGATCCTGCTCTTTCCGGCCAGCATTCTCGGGTTCCTTTTTCCCGGCTCGCCTACCGCCAACAAGATCGCCGCGGCCTTGGCCACGGGCTGGCTCCATTACGTCCTGTATGCCGGCATGATTTTCTTCTTCTCCTACTTCTGGGTCGCGATGGTCTTCAACCCGATCCAGATCGCGGATGACATGAAACGGCACGGCGGCTTCATTCCGGGTGTCCGCCCGGGGGAGACCACCGCCCAGTTTCTTGATTTTGCGATGACCCGCCTGACCTTTGCCGGGGCCATTTTCCTGACTGTTTTGGCGGTGCTGCCGATGATTGTGCAGACCCTCCTGGGCATTCCCAGCATCACGGCCCAGTTCTTCGGCGGCACGGGATTGTTGATTATTGTGGGCGTGATGCTGGATACCATGCGGCAGGCGGAGACTTATCTCCTGCAGAGGCATTACGACGGTTTCCTGCGGAAAGGTAAGATCAAGGGACGGAGCCCGGCCGCCATCGGCGGCGGATCCAACGCCATCTCCGAGCGGCAGATGGCCTGGTTGTTGGTGATCATCGCGGTGATCGCCCTGGCCGGGGTGGTTCTCTCCCTCCGTTAAGGGCCAGTCGGCCCATGCCTCCCATCCCGATCAAGGACGCGGCGGGAATTGCCGGCATGCGGGCTAGTTGCCGGATGGCCCGGAAAATCCTCGAGGAGCTTTGCACCCATTTGGAGCCCGGCAAAACCACCGGCGAGATCGACCAAAAAGCCGGGGAGCTGATCGCCAAGCACGGGGCGCGCAGCGCCTTCCTGGGATACCGGAAGTTTCCCGGACAGCTTTGCATTTCCGTCAACGAGGAGGTTGTGCACGGCATTGGTGGGTCGCGGCGGTTGGGTTACGGGGATGTCGTGAAGCTGGATGTCGGGATCATTCTCGACGGCTGGGTCGGGGACACGGCGACAACGGTGGGGGTGGGGGCGATCACCCCGGCCCGTCAAAAGTTGCTGGAGCGGACCCAGGCGGCGCTTTCTGCGGGTATCGCGGCCGCCCGGGGCGGAGTGAAGTTGGGGGATGTCAGTCATGCGGTGGAAACGACCGTTAAAAAAGCCGGGTACAGCGTGGTGAGGGAATTTGTGGGACACGGGGTGGGGAGGAAGCTGCATGAGGAACCGCAGATACCGAATTTTGGGCGGGCCAATTCCGGTCCGATCCTTCGGCCCGGCATGACCTTGGCGATCGAGCCGATGGTCAATGAGGGAAGTCCCGAGGTAAGGATTTTGAAGGACGGCTGGACGGCGGTGACCGCGGACGGCCGGGATTCGGCTCATTTTGAGCACGTCATCCTCATTACCGATGGTGAACCGGAAATATTAACGGAATCCGTTGAGACGGATGGGGATAGGAAGGTGCTTGCCAATAGTTCGGCGGCTCGATAGTGTTTTAGTTTACGTCTTATGAAGGTACGAGCATCCGTTAAACGCCGCACGAGCGACTGCCAAGTCGTCCGCCGGAGGGGTCGTATCTATATCATCAACAAGAAGAACCCCCGCTTGAAGCAGAGGCAAGGGTAAGCATATGCCGCGAATTCTTGGCGTGGATGTTCCGGGGGAGAAGAAGGTCGAGTTCAGCCTGCGTTACGTGTACGGAATCGGCCCGACGCGGGCCCAGCAGGTGGTGGCCGAGGCGGAGATCCCGCAGGAACTTCGGGCCAAGGATCTAACCGACCAACAAATCAACCGCATCATCGGCGTCATCCAGCGCAACCGTTTTCTGATCGAGGGCGACCTCCGTCGCGACATTCAGCAGAACCTGAAGCGCCTGCAGTCCATCAACTGCTACCGGGGCATCCGTCACCGCAAGGGCCTGCCGGTCCGCGGTCAGCGCACTTCCACCAATGCCCGCACCCGCAAGGGTCCCCGCAAGACCGTGGGCGTGATCCGCAGCAAGGACGCCAAGTCCGCCAAGACGTAATCCAATGAGCGAAGGCGAAAAGAAACCGCAGGAAAAGAAGCCCGCCCCGGCCAAGGCCGACGGCGCCAAGCCGGCCGCTCCCAAGGAAAAGAAGCCCAAAACCGCCGGAGCCAAGGGTGGATCCAAGGATGCCGCCCCCAAGGCTGAGCCGATCATTGCCCCGGAAAGCCTCACCCTCGACGGCCTCGATGACGCCGCGAAGGTCAAAATCCCCAAGATCAAAGGCGCCAAGCAGATTCAACACGGCGTGGCCCATGTGCTCGCCACCTTCAACAACACCGTGGTTTCCATCACCGATCAGAAGGGGAACGTGATTGCCTGGTCCAGCGCCGGGAAAATGGGTTTCCGCGGTTCCAAGAAGTCGACCGCTTACGTTGCCCAAGTGGTGGCCCAGGATGCCTGCCGTCAGGCCATGGCCCACGGGGTGAAGGAAGTGGAAGTCCGGCTGAAGGGGCCGGGGACGGGTCGCGAATCGGCCGTGCGCGCCCTGCAGGCGGTCGGGCTGGAAGTCAGCACGATCCGGGACGTGACCCCGGTGCCGTTCAACGGCTGCCGCATGCGCAAAGCCCGCCGCGTTTAAGGAGAACTTTATGGCTCGCTACACCGGACCCCGTGACAAGATCAACCGCCGCTTCGGTCAGCCGATTTTCGGTGCCTCCAAGGCCCTCGAGCGCCGGAATTTCCCCCCGGGCGTCCACGGGGCTAAGGGTCGCCGCAAGCAGTCCGACTACGCCGTGGCCCTCGGGGAAAAACAGAAGATGAAATTCGGTTACGGGCTCCTCGAGAGGCAGTTCCGCCGCGTGTACCAGAAGGCGGTGCAGAGCCGCGGGGTGACCGGCGAGAAGATGTTGCAGCTCCTGGAAACCCGTCTCGATACCCTGGTGGATCGCCTCGGTTTTTCCGCCACCCGCCGGGGAGCTCGCCAGATGGTGACCCACGGCCACATCAACGTGAATGGCCGCCGGGTGAGCATCCCGAGCTATACCTGCCGCCCGGGAGATGTGATTGAGGTGCGCGACAATCCCAAGTCCCGCCAGCTGGGCAGCCGCGGTCTGGAGACGACCCAGATCCGGCCTCTGCCGGACTGGGTCACGCTCAACAAGGACGCTTTCAAGGGAACCCTGACACGGATTCCCACCCGTGAGGAACTGACCCCCGTGGCCAACGAACAGTTGGTCGTGGAGTTGTACTCCCGGTCATAAGATTTCCGCCGCCTGCTACCGGCGGCGGATGCAACGCAACATCAGCTCGGCCGTCGGTCCCTTCCCGGGGTAGCGGGGAAGGGGTAACCCGGCCGGAAAGAGACAGACCATGCCACTGAGACTCGGACGATTCGAACTGCCGAACCGCCTGCACAAGGACGAGGACGGCTCCAACGAACTCTACGGAAAATTCACGGCGGAGCCGTTTGAGGCTGGCTACGGCCACACCCTCGGCAACTCCCTGCGCCGGGTGTTGCTCAGCTCACTCGAGGGGGCAGCCATCACCAGCGTGAAGATCGCCGGGGTGCAGCACGAATTCAGCACCATCGACCATGTGGTCGAGGACGTCACGGAGATCGTGCTCAACCTCAAGAAGCTGAAATTCAAGCTCCCCAACCGCGAACCGCGCCTGCTCACTCTAAAGGTGAACAAGGAAGGCCCGGTGACCGCAGCAGATATCGAACTCGATGCCGGTATCGAGATTTTGAATCCCAAGGAAGTCATTTGCACCCTCGATAAGAAGGCCAAGTTTGAGGCCGAGCTCGAGGTGCGGGTGGGTCGAGGCTACGCCACCTGGGAGGAGAATAAGCGGGAGGATTCGCCCATCGGCCTGATCCCGGTGGACTCCCTTTTCTCCCCGGTGAAAAAAGTGAAGTATGAGGTGAAGAACACCCGCGTCGGCCAGCGTACGGATTACGACAAATTGGTTCTCGAGATCTGGACGGATGGACGACTGACCCCCGACGAAGCGCTTCTGCACTCCGCCGGGATTCTGCGTCACCACCTGGACATCTTTGCCAACTTTGACAAGGAGCCGATCGAGTTCGAAGAGGTGAAGTATGAGGCGCCGGTGGAAAACACCGCCCTGAAGAAGCTGCTGGCCATGAGCGTGAACGAGATTGAACTCTCTGTCCGCGCGGCCAACTGCCTGAACAACGCGAACATCACCACCGTTGGCCAACTGGCCCTGAAGAGCGAGGCGGAAATGCTCAAGTACCGCAACTTCGGCAAGAAGTCGCTGAACGAGATTAAGGATAAGCTCACCTCCCTCGGGCTCTCCCTGGGGATGAAGTTTGATAGCAACCTGCTCGCCAGCCTGCCTCCGCCTCCGGTGGAAGCGGCCGGCGCGAACGGCCAGTCATGAGGCACCTTCGCCGCACCGTCAAACTCGGCCGGACGTCCCAGCATCGCGACAGCATGCTGGCAAATCTGGTCGGGTCTTTGATCCGGCACGAGCGGGTGCGCACGACCGTGGCCCGGGCCAAGGCGGCTCGTCCGGTGGCGGAGAAGTTGGTGACCCTGGGTAAGAAGGGGTCCCTCCATCACCGCCGCATGGCGATCGCCGCCCTCCACGAGAACGAACTGGTGCACAAACTCTTCGCCGAAATCGCCCCCCGGTTTAAAAACCGGGCGGGTGGATACACGCGGATTCTCAAACTGGGACCGCGGATCGGGGACGGTGCGCCCACCGCGCTCTTGGAGTGGGTGGAGCGTCCGGCCCCGGAGCCTGAGGCTCCCAAAGAGGAGAAGGCCAAAGGCAAGGCCGTGAAGGATGGCAAGGAAGCCAAAGAAAAGGCCAAGCCGGCGAAAAAGAAGTAGTCTGGGAAAACCTTAAAAGCGCCGGGAGGCTTCGGCTTCCCGGCGCTTTTCTTTTACGAGGACCATCCGGCGACCAACCGGAAAAGAATGTAAGCCAAAAGGGCGGCTAACGTGGCGGCTAAGAGGACTTTTCTGCGGGCCAAACGCCCCTCCACCCGAAGGACGGGCTCCCGACGGGTGGGTTGCCAGGATTCATTTGGGGTCACCGCAGAACGCCGGGTAGGAATTTGGGCGGATTCCTCAACCAGGCGGCGGGCCGTGTGCCCCAAACGCGATGACTCCCGGTTTAGCCTGCGCAGCTCCTCGTGGATTGGATCTCGTTTAAAGCCCGGCAACGCCATAAGGGCATTTCATCGAAATCCGGGAATCCCGGCAAGTTTCCGAAAATTGGAAACTGCATGCCCGTGGGAACAATTGGGGAAACTATTTTAGGATTTGAAAAAGAATCAGGCCGAGCAAAAGCGCCACGATCAAGGGTAGATTAAAGGCCAGACCACGGGCGAAGTTGTTGGAAAAGGAGTCGTGGGAGTTGCTTCCGGAAGAGGTGGCCGTGCCCTCCTCGCCAGTCTCGGTCGGCTCCAGGTCGCGGCCCCGGAGCGCGTCGAGTTTGGCGCGGGACTGGGCGTAAACGGCGGAGGCCTGGTCCACTTTGGCCAGCGCCCGGGACAGTTCCTCCTCGAGGGAGGAGGGGCTCCATTCCGAGGGATCGATGTTGCTGATGTCGGCAAGCTGCTCGCTGAAAGTCTGGCGGGTCTCGTGCATCTGCTCCACTTCCTTGCGGCCTTGGGTCTCGGCCCGTTCCAGAATCACGATGGCGCGGAGGAGTCGTTCCCGGATCTCCCGCTGGCCATGGATCAGCTCATTCCGCCGAGCGTTGAGCTCCTCCAGCTGGCGCTTGCGCTGTTCCAGTTCCTGCTGCTGGCGTTGGAGCTGGAGCAGTTCCTGCTGACGCTGCTGGAGTTCCTGTCCGATGTTTTCCATGGAGCCTCCCGCGCCCATGGGCAGACCGGGCTGGTCGTCGGAAAGGGGGGAGCGGGATCGGCTCACGGGATGACGATCACTGTGCCGATTTTGAGATTTCGATCATCCAGTCCGGGGTTGGCCGCCTTGATTTTGGCGATCTCCTCGTTGAGGTCGAGTGAGGCCGGATAGTACTGCTTGGCCAACTTCCACAAGGTGTCTCCCCTGGAAATGGTGTGCTGTTTTGCGCCGGCGGGAGGCACGGCGGCTTCCGCCGGGGCGGGGGGAGGAGTGGCGGCGGGGACCGCAGGCATGGCGGCTTCGGCCTTGGGAGCGGCCTTCTCCTTTTTTTCATGAGAGGGCGGAGTGGCGGGAACCACGGTGGCCGCCGTGGCCTTGGGGGGCGCAGCCGCTCCGGCTACTTGGGAGACCTGCGCCTCCTTGGCGGCCAAAGTGCCCTGCAATTGGGCGATCTGCTGTTTGAGGTCGACGTTCTCCTTGCTGATGCGCGCAATCTCCGCCGCATTCTGGATCCCGGTGTTGGTCAGACTGAGAGCAAAATCGATCTTGGCCTTCTCCATGGCCGCAAGCACTTCCTCGCGTTCCGAGGCGTTGGGACGCGCCTCAAGATACTTTTGGTAGAAATAAATCGCACTGATGGGGTCGCCGAGCTTGTCCCCATACAGAAGCCCGATTTGCAGGTAGGCCTTGGCCACGTTGGGATTCACCGCAACCGCTTTTTCGAACTGCTTAATGGCGGCCGGATAGTTCAGATCCGCGACATCCTTGGTGGCCTGGCGGAAGAAGGGATTTCGCTCGTCCTCGGCATCCGAACCCGGAGGGGTCTGTGAGCATGAGGACAGGAGAAAAGCGGCGGCCAACGGCAACAGGAAAAAGGATCGTTTCATCGGGCTATCTTGATCGGCCAGAAGGGATTCCGCAAGCCAAGGGTTTGCCTTGGCTGAGGTAAAAGCCTGGGATAGGGTTTCAGGTTCGGGGTCATAGCTCAGTTGGTAGAGCGCCTCAATGGCATTGAGGAGGTCTGGG
>CAZURF010000043.1:0-11318 GCA_964623555.1 uncultured Akkermansia sp.
GAAGGCCAAGGCCGAAAACAAACCCGTGTTTCTCAGCATCGGGTACTCCACTTGCCACTGGTGCCACGTGATGGAGCGGGAGTCGTTTGAGGATGAGAAGACGGCGGAGCTTCTCAATCAGGAATTCATCCCGGTCAAGGTGGACCGGGAGGAGCGTCCGGACGTGGACCGGGTTTACATGACGGCGGTGCAGGCGATGACGGGACAGGGAGGTTGGCCACTTTCCGCCTGGCTGACGCCGGAGGGCAAGCCGTTCTACGGCGGCACCTATTTTCCGCCCCATGGGGCTTATGGGCGACCCGGTTTTGCGGACGTGCTGCGGCAAATCGCAGCGGCGTGGAAGGAGCGGAAAGGAGAAGTGTTGGAATGGGCGGAGGAACTTGCCACGAGAATCCGAGCGGTGGGCGAAACCTCCGGCCGGGCGGGCGAGATCCGCGATGCGGAAAAAGTCCTGCGCACGGCCTCGGACGAGCTGGCGGCGGAGTACGACCGCAAGCACGGGGGATTCGGCGGGGCGCCCAAGTTTCCCCGGCCGAGCCAGCCGCTTTTTCTGCTGCGCCGGTCGTTTGCGGAAAAAAGTGAGCGGTTGCTAGAGATCGTCCGGCATACGGGAAGGGCCATGGCGGCGGGAGGAATCTACGACCAGGTGGGGGACGGATTTCACCGGTATGCGGTGGATGCGGGCTGGGCGGTGCCGCACTTCGAAAAGATGCTTTATGACAATGCCCAACTGATGGGTCTGTATGCGGAGCTGGGCACGGCCACGGGGGAGGCATGGCCGGCGGCCGTGGTGAGTGGAATTGACCGGTACCTTCAGCAGGACCTCACTTTGGAGGGGGGAGGGTTGGCTTCCGCGGAGGATGCGGACAGCGAGGGGGTGGAAGGGAAATTTTACGTATGGAAAATGGCGGAAGTGAAGGCGCTGGCCTCGCCGGAGGAGTGGAAGGTGGCGGAGGAGATCTGGGAGATGAGCGAGGAGGGGAATTTCATGGATCCGCACCATCCCGAGAGGGGGAGGAATGTGCTGGCACGGAAAAAAATCCCTTCCTCTAGCCAAGAGGGCCTGCTGGGGTCGCTGCGGATCAAGCTGGCCCGGGAACGGCAGAAAAGAACACGGCCCGGCAAAGATGACAAGGTGCTCAGTTCATGGAACGCGCTGGCCATCTCGGGATATGCGCGGGCGATGCGCTGGGGCGGCGGGACGGACTATGGTCAAAAGGCCGGTCAGATTCTCTGTTTTCTGGAAACGGAAATGACCCGTGCGGATGGAACGCCCGTCCATCGGTGGCGGCTGGGCAAAAAGGATGAGGCCCAACTTCTGGAGGATTACGCCACCTTGGTGCAGGCGCTGGTGGATTTGCACCAGGCAACCCTCGAGGTGCGGCCCCTGCGCCGGGCGATGGAGGTCGCCGACCGAATGTTGGCCATGTTTGCGGACCGGGAGGGGGGCGGATTGTGGTCGACCACGGACCGCAGCCTGCTTGCCCGGATGAAGGACGATTATGACGGAGCGGAGCCCAGCGGGAACGCCACGGCGGCGCTGGCGTTGGCTGAACTGGGCCGCTTGACGGACGACCCGCAATGGACGGAAGCCTCCCGGAGGATTCTGGACTGGCTGGGGGAGAGGATGCGGAGGTTGCCGCAGGCGGTCCCGCATGCCTTGCTGGCCCTGCAACGTCTGCAGGAGCCTCCGGCGCGATTGGTGCTGGCAGGTCCCTGGCCGGGCGAGGAAACCGAGAATCTAAGGAAAGCCGCCGGCCAAATTTACCGGCCCGATGTTTTGCTCACCCGGGCTGAAGCGGATCATCCCAGCGAGTTTGTCCGCTCCCTGGCGGCCACGGCCCAGCCAGCCACGGCCTTTTTATGCGAAGGGAACGCGTGCAGACCGCCGATCGTTCAAGCGGAAGATTTGATCCGGGAACTGAAGAGGGGCGGTGCTGGAGATTAGGATGAAGACGAGGATTAAGTTGAGGCGAGAAGCAAGCAGCGCTAGGATTTTGACAAAGGGAGGAAATGAATATGGATCGCGAAGGGGAACGTACGTTGCGCTCGGAAAAGGTACAGATCGAGAGGAAGACTTTCTTCCTCGATTTGAAGGAAAACGACCGCGGCCGCTTTTTGCGGATCACGGAGGATGTGGGGGGGCGGCGGGACCGCATTATCATGCCGGCCAGCGGGATGGAGGACTTTGCCCGCGCTTTGGACGACCTGATCATTTTTGAGCAGGAAGAGTTGGGGCCGAGGTAATTTAATCCAGGTTTCGCAGGGCCAGGTCGTCCTCGTCAAAACCGAGGAAATGGCCCAATTCGTGGAGGTAGGTGGTCCGAACCTCCTCGGCGAAGATTTTCGGATCCTCTTCGGCCAAGTCCCACAGGTTGTCGAGGTAGAGAATGATGCGCGGGGGAGAATCCGAGGAGTGGGGATCGGCCTCCAGGCGGCTGGTCCCCTCAAAAAGCCCGAGCAGGTCCGGTTCAAAACCCTGATCCAAAACGGCCTGATCCGGTGCGGACTGGTACAGGGTAACCACCGGTTCCGAGGCGCTCCGCAGCTCTTCGGGGAGGCGGGCGCGAGTCCTGGCGACGCTCTCGGCGGCCCACTGATGAAGTTGGGGATTCAGGACTCCCAAGGGTACGGTCGAGGTTGGGCTGAAGGAAACCGGGAAAAGGAATGAAGGGGCAAAAAAGCACTTAAACTGGGTGCGAGGGGGGGGCAGAATGGAATGATGCTTCGATTTGTGATTTTCTTTTTGGGGCTGGCCTGGGCCGGGACGGTACAGGCCCAGGGCAAGTGGGGGATGATTGACACCAACGGGACGGTGCGGATTCCCGAGCGGTATGACGAAATCGGGGTTTTTCGCGGGGATCTGGCAAAAGGCCTTCCCCTGCCGGAGTTTCTGCCCGGTCTGCCGGGCGCAAAAATCGTGAAGTGGCTGAAAACGGAGGGGCAGGAGGTCAAAAAGGATGAACCCCTTGCCCAGGTGGAATTGAAAGAGCCCTCCATCCCGGTGACGTCGCCGGTGAACGGGATGTTGACCAAAATCGGCGTTCCGGCCGGAGGGGCGGCGATTCCCGGATCATCTTTGGGGCATGTCAAAATTCTGGGTAAAATTGACCTTTTTGCGAAAAAGCAGTTCGAGGTGGAGTGCCCGAGTTTCGGGCCGAACTCGGGCTCGGCCACGGTGGTGCGTTGGCTGAAGCTGGAGGGCGATGCGGTGGTGAAAGGGGAGAAGGTCGCCGAGATCCGCCCCCTGCAGGCGATGGCCGCGGTGCTTTCGCCCGGAACCGGGACGCTGGTGAAGATCGAGGTGGCGGAGGGCGCCGAGGCCGCCACCGGTCAAATCATCGCGCGCATGGGCATCGGCCGGGTGCCGGTGCGGCAGGGTCGGGACTGGTTTTACGTGGATGAGCGGGGGAACCGGGTCACTCCGGGCCGATTTGACCAGGTGGGTGTGATGCAAGGAGGGATGGCTCCGGTCCGGCAGGGAGAGCGGTGGGGCTTTGTGGACGCGGAAGGCAAGCTAATCGGAAAAGCCGACTACGATCTGGCCCGGGAAGTGTGGGGTGGTCTCGCGGCTGTCCGGACCAAGAATCGGTGGGGCTTTGTGGCCTACCAAGATGGCATCCTGAAAAATGCCTTCGCTCCCACCCTTCTTCAGGCCAAGGATTTCGCGGAAGGTTTGGCGGCGGTGGAGGAGAGCGAGGACGCTTCGGCGGAAAGTGAGACCGAGGGGGGTCTGTTTGCCCAAAAGGAGGAAAAAGAATCCAAGTCTGTCGGTCCCGCCCTGTGGGGCTATATCCTGCCCAGCGGCAAACTGTGGATCCGGCCGGAGTTTGCCGAGGCCGGCAATTTCCTGGATGGCCGGGCGGCGGTGAAACCGGCGAAGGAGGGGTTGTCCTGGGCACTCATTGACAGCAAGCCGGACAAGGAGGGGCGGGCCAAAATCCGGACCACCGGGCAGTACGCGGGACTGGTCTCGCTGGGGGAGAAACGGGTGGCATGGAAGCGAGAAGTGGGTTGGGGGTTGATGGATTTTCAGGAAAAACCGGTGGAGCTTTCGCCGGGAAAGGAAAAGCAGGATGTCCTGGTTGCGGTCGGTCCATTTGGAAATGGGCTGGCTCCGGCCCAAGATGCGGGTGGGAAATGGGGTTATCTGGATCCCGAGGGAAAGTGGGTGATCCCGGTCAAGTTTGAAAGGGCGGGTGTTTTTCGGAACGGTTTGGCGCCGGCGCGGGAACCGGGGGGCAGGTGGGGTTTTCTCAAGCCGGACGGGAGCTGGGGAATCGAACCCAAGTTCAGCCGGGTTCGCAGCTTTTCCGACGGACTTGCCGCTGTCGGGGAGCAAGGGGAGGTGGAAGCGGGGACGGAACCGGAAACGGGTGGAGTCTGGCAATGACCGATTACAAGGATTACTACGACATTCTGGGCGTGCCCCGGACCGCCACCGCGGAGGAAATCCGCAGCGCTTTCCGCAAAAAGGCCCGGGAATACCACCCGGACGTGGCGAAGGACAAAATCCAGGGGGCGGAGAAGTTCAAGGAGGTCAACGAAGCTTACGAGGTCCTGAGTGATCCTGCGAAACGGGCGAAGTACGACCAGATGGGGCGGGAAGCTCCCGGGGGCGGTTTTGCCTGGCAGGGAAGACCGGGGGGGGCGCCGGACATGGAGGAGTTTCATTTTGGCGGAACCGGATACAGCGATTTTTTCGAGCATCTTTTTGGGGGCATGGGTGGTGACGGTGGTTTCCGGGGACCTTCCGGCCGCCGGATGGCCCGGCGGGGTTCCGACATCGAGGGAGACCTGATGGTTACGCTGGAGGAGGTGCTGGGCGGTTCGCTGCGCGAGGTGACCCTGCAGCGGGGAGGGGGAAAGACAGAAACCTACCGGGTGAAAATTCCCGCCGGGGTCCGCGAGGGTCAGAGGATCCGCCTGGTGGGAAAAGGGGAGGCCGGTCGGAGCGGGGGAGGATCCGGGGATCTTTATTTGCGGGTCCGGCTGGCCCGTCATCCCGATCTTCGGGTGGAGGGATCTGATTTGTATGCCGACCTGGAGGTCGCGCCCTGGGAGGCGGTGCTGGGGGCCTCTTTGCCCGTGCCGACCCTGGACGGCGCCGTCACCCTCAAGATCCCGGCCGGATCCAATGCCGGCCAGAAACTGAGGTTGCGGGGGCAGGGGTTGCCGCGGGAGGATGGAACCCGTGGTGACCTGTATGCGATTTTGGAAATCGTGGTGCCGGCGAAAATCGGCGCCGAAGAGAAAAAGCTTTGGGAAAAACTGGCGCAGGAGAGCGGGTGGCGGCCCGGATCAAGGAATTAGGGCATGAGGGGTAAGCGGAGCCAAATGGCGCGGGGGATCTGGGTGGAGTCGCCCCGGTTCTTTGCCTTGGAGGAGCTGGCCCGGATGGCGGAGACGACGGCCGAGGCTGTCCGGCAGTATTGTGAGTTGGGTTTGTTGGGAGAGGAGGGAAGGGAGGGGCGTTTCGGGGAAGGGACGCTCTTTTTGGTCCGAAGAATTGAGCAACTCCGCATCGAGTATGGGATGCCGGCCCATGGGGCGGGTCTGGTGCTGGATCTGGCCGCACGCATTGAGGAGTTGGAGGGGGAATTGCGGGCGCTGCGGGAGGCCCTTGGCCGATGAGTGGCCCGACGCGTCAACCGGTCGCGGGTCTGCGCGGCCCGCGTGAGGAAGTGGAGGGTCTGGTCTATTTTGGCCGCATGGTGGACAAGATCCGCCTGGCGCAGGCCGGAAAATTGCCAGCGGACTATCATGAAAATCTTGGCCGGGGTTTTGACGGGGCCTGCTGTGACTTTCTCGGGGTCCCGTACGAAAAACTGCGGGAACGGGTCCGGCAGGGTGGTTCGGACCGGGAACTACTCGAATGGTGTCAGGGCGAGGGAAAGAAAAGGGACGCGTCCGACCGGGCCTTCTGGAGCGCTTACCTGGCCAAACGGGGCTGGCGGGACGATCTTTCCGATCGGCTCAATTTCCGGAAAAAGGAGGCGGGTTGGGAGTCGCGCCAGGAGATCCAGACTTTTTTCGACTATCTGGATGCGGATGAGGGCCGCGCCTGACGGGATGCGATTGCCAACGGGGAAATGTCGGGACAATCTCGCCGGATGAAAACTATTCTCTCCATCCTCCTTACCTTGGTTTTGGCCACCCCTTCCCTGACCCTGGCCGTCAGCAGCATGGAGGAGCGGATTGAAAAAACGATCGATGTTTTGGAGGAATACGGAAAAGCCCAAGGCGACAGCATTCCCCGGCAAGTCTTTCATGATGCCAAAGGACTGGTTGTCATGTGGGTCATCAAGGCCGGTTTCCTGATTGCCGGGGAGGGAGGGGACGGACTCGTCGTGATTCGTCAGGGCCAAAAGTGGTCCCATCCTTCGGCCATCTCGGCGGCAGGGGCGGGGGTTGGATTTCAGGCGGGCGGATCCTCCCAGGATTACGTGCTGCTCCTCAATACGGAGGAAGCGGTGCGGCAGTTTTCGCAAAAAGGTAACTACACCAGCAGTGCGGAGGTAGAGGGAACGGCCGGGCCGACCGGTCGGGAGCTTTCCGCCGGCGTCGCCACGGTGAACGCCCCCGTTTACACCTACAGTTTCACCAAGGGATTGTTCGGCGGGGTTTCCCTTTCGGGTCTCGGTTACGGATCGGCCGACGACACCAACGAAAATTTTTACGGCCAGAGACTCACGCCAAAGGAAATCCTCGACGGAAAGGTGAAAAAGACCCCCGAGCCCGTCAAACGCCTGTGGAAAGCCCTGGAGGATCTGGACAAAAAGCCGAAAATTGAGGGTAAAACGCCTCCCAAAGACAAAAAGAAATAAGGAATCGCCGTCATGGCCCAACCCGTTCCCCCGCCTCCGCCCGCGCCGCTTCCCCCAGGATCGCTCCCAACCTCCTTGCCCGCCGCCGCGGGAAAATCGGTGGCGAAGACCGCCGCGGCCGGTGCCGCCAAGACGGTGGCCTCCAGTGCGGCCACCGTGGTCGCTTGGAAAACCGCGGCCCTCGCCACGGCGGCGGTGCTGGGTCTGGGGGGGGGAGGGTACTATTTCAACCGGGATCTGCAGGCCCGCCATCAGCTCACCGAGGCGGAGCAAAAAATCACGGGTCTGGAATCCCGTCTCAAGGATTCCGAGAGCGCGGGGGAGGCGGTCCGGGCTCAGCTCGACCAAGCGAAAGGAGAAGCGGAAAAGGCGAAAAAACTTTCCTTGGATTTGGAGCAATCCCAGGCCGAACTGGCCAAACTGAAGGATCTTTCCGCTTCGGAAAAGAAAGCCCTCGAACAGAAACTGGCGGAGCAGCAGCTGGCGATGGAGAAGTTCAAGGCCTCCACGGTGCAGGCCGACACCAAGCTGGAGGAGAATCTGAAGAAGGAACTCGCGGACAAGGATGTGATGATCTCCCGCTTGAAGGATCAGCTGAAGGTGACCGTGGCGAGCGAGATTCTCTTTCCCAGCGGTTCAGCGGAGCTCTCCCTGGAAGGGGTGGATGTCTTGCGCAAGGTTGCCAATGCGGCCAATAAATCACAGGACGAGGTCCGGGTGGAGGGGCACACGGATATCGATCCGATCGCACCGGTCCTGGCCCAGTACTATCCGACGAACTGGGAGCTTTCGACGGCGCGGGCGGCGGTGGCGGTGCGGACGCTGGAGGCCACGGGGATGGTTCCGGCCTCGCGGCTTTCGGCGGTGGGTTATGGGGACAGTCGACCAGTGGTGCCCAACGACACGGCGGAGGGCAAGGCGAAGAACCGGAGAGTCGAGATCGTCTTTACGCCGGTGAAGGGCCGCTAGCCGGCGCGGCCGCTGGAACCGGCCCGGGCCGGATTCCGGAATCATCCGCTGTCTCCACGGAGAGCGGTCCATCGTACCAAGTCACGCTGATCACCTCGTTCTCCGCGGTGTGGGGGCCATGCACGGTGTTCTTGGGGGCATAAAAGAAGGAGCCGGGCCCGTAGGCGACCTTGCCCTCGATCCATTTGCCCTTGAGAACCACGACAGACTCCGAAGTTTCCGGATGGCGGTGGGCGGGGATGACCGTGCCCGGGGCAAAGCGACGGAGCAAAAAACGCGCCCCGGAGGCGGCATCATGCGAAAGGGGGGCGAATTCCACCCCGGGATAGGGGCCGGGCTCCCAGAGGGTGGTGTTGGGGAGTCTGACGGTGGGGAACATTTTTTCAGGGTGCCTGAAGGAATCCTTTCTGACAATCGCCCGAAGGTTTAGGGTCTCGTCATGACGGTTTCGGCCCCTGCCCCTGCATCCGGCGAAGGATATGTGGGCTTGTTGCGTCTCGCGGGGGAGATCGGGCGGGAACCGGCTCTGCGGGGCCTTTTGGCCATGATTCTCGAAAAAAGCCGGCCGTGGATGAGGGCGGAAGCCTGTTCCATCTTCTTGCCCGATCCCGCCACCGGCGAACTGGTGATTCATTCGGCCCACGGGAACAGCGTGCCGCAACTAGGCAGCCTGCGGGTCCCGCAGGGAAAGGGAATCGTGGGGGCCGCCATGCAGGAAAAGAAAATGATCCGGGTGGATGATCCTGGTCGGGATCCCCGGTTTTACTCGAAGGCGGACGAACAGACGGGTTGGAAGACGAACGCTTTGTTGGCCGCCCCGCTTTTGGACGGGGAGGATTGCATTGGGGTGATCGAGTTTTTAAATCCCCAAGGCCGGCCGGCCTTTACCGGGGAGGATGAGCAGTTGATGGAATATTTCGCCGGGCTGGTTTCCGCCGCCCTGGTTCGCATTCGGGCCCATGATGCCGCGTTGGAACGGGCCCAGGTCCAACGGGATCTGGATCTGGCCCGCGAAATGCAGCAAGGGCTTTTGCCGAGGGAGTTTCCCAGCAAGGAGCAGGCCCCCGGGGTGGAAATCTTCGCACGCTTGGATCCGGCCAAGGAGGTCAGCGGCGATCTTTATGACTTCTTTCAGGTGGAGCCCGGGCGGATGTGTTTTGTCGTCGGAGATGTTTCCGGGAAGGGGGTAGCAGCCGGTCTCTTTATGGCGGTCACCCGAACCCTGATCCGGGCCACCGCGGTGCCGGGGCGCAGCCCGCTGGAGATCCTGCAGCGCGTCAATGCCCAGCTCTGTGCAGAAAACCGGGCCAATCTTTTTGTCACCATGATTCTGGGCATCGTGGAAACGAGCACCGGAAAAATTCAGTATGGCCAGGGGGGGCACAACCCGTCCTTGCTGATTTCCCCGCAGGGTGAGCCGGTCTACGAGCCGTCCGGAGGGATGCCTCTGGGCGTTTTTGACGATGCCAAGTTCGGCCAGCGGGAGTTGCGGCTGAAAGCGGGGGAAATTCTGCTCGTCTACACTGACGGGGTAACTGAGGCCATGAATTCCCGGAAAGAACTTTTTGGGGAGGAACGGCTCAAGGAGGCCGTGCGGGGACAGGTCCGGCTCTCGGCAGAACAACTCACCCAGCGGGTGGTGGAAGCCGTGGCGAAGTTTGCGGGAGGGGCGGAGCCGTCGGACGACATCACCCTGCTGGCCATCAAGCACCGGGAGGTATGAGTCCGGATCTGCGGAAGCAGGTCTGGGCGGAGATGCGGGCGACCGGGGACCGTTTGAAAGGGGTTCTCCGCCCGGATCCGAGGCATCCCACCGGGCGCAACCCTTACGCCCATGTGGCGGGATGTGTCCAAGAGGAGTTTGGGGGTTCTTACCGGGATCTGCCCGATGAAAAAGCCGGAGAGGTCCTGACCTATCTGAAGAAACTCGAGGCTTTGGAAAAAGGCGGAACTGAATAGGAAGATCTAGTCGATCAGGTGGGCCTGGCGGAGCGGCTCGAGATCGGGATCCTCGTGCGCCAGTTTTTCCAGTCCGTGGTCCAGCTCGATGGCCCGCTGAACGTGGGACTGGGCCGTGGTAAGATCACCCCGCTGGGCCGCGTAGCACCCTAGATTGAACTGGATGAGGGGGTCCTTGGGATGAAGGGAGGCCGCTTCCGAAAGAATCTTGGAGGCGGTCTCCAAGGAGTCGCTCCGGCGTTTGGCAAAGGCCCAAGCGACAAACCAGCGGGCTTCGTTCGGGTGGGAGGAGGCTAGTTTGGCCGCCAAAGAAGCGGCATCGGACCACTTTTGCCCCCGTTCGAGCAGGCGCAACTTGAACTCCAAGACCCCGCCGTCAGCCGCCATGGAGGGGGAGAGATGCTCCAATTCATCCAAGGCATCGTTGACCATGCCGAGGTTGGCGTAGCCCACCGCACATTCGGCATGTTTGAAATCTTCTCGAAGTTGATTCAACCGGCTCACGCTAAATCTTATCACAAATCCTGTGAAAATTAAAGGGGCTAAATCATAAATATCTTAAAATCAGCGTCTTATGATTAAGGATTTCCAGTCTACCCACCCCACAAGAATTGCGTGTGGAAGGGTGAGCACAGCGAGAAGAATAAGATAGGTACCCACCCATCCTTCCTGGCTGACAGGTTGGAGGCCCAGAAAGCGGGGTAAGGCCGGTAAAAATGCCAGGGTGGCTAGGGTCAGGGGTATGGCAAAAAGCAGGAGTCGGCCGAGGGAATGAAGCCAAAGCGGAATTTTTTCCGAAGGTCCCAATTGGTCGCGAATCTGTGCCAAGCGGAGAAGATGGCGCCACGCGTGGAAGGCGACGAAGTAGGTGCCCACACCCACGAGGGGCGGAGTGAACGCAAGCAGCAGAAGAAGAAGTCCGGTTTCGCTCCATTCCGTTTTCCCCGGGCGGGAGGCCAAGGTGAGGAGAAAGGGCAGAAGGAGCCAAACCTGGAAAAAAGTTTGGGAGGGGGCAGGACCGGCATCTGGGGCCATGAGTTGGACAACCTTCCACGCCTCCAACGTGTGGAAAGCGAACGGTCCCAGCATAACCCAGAGACCCCGACCGAGACCGAAAGCCAGCCAGCGTAATCCGGGCGTGAAACCCAAGGAGGCATCCGCCGTGCCCCAATGCCAGGCGGTCAACAGAAGGAAAAAAACCGTGGCGGCGAAGGGGACCGCTTTCCAAACAAGCAAATAGAGGAAGGAGATCGTCAAATAGGCGACAAAAAACACCACCAGAAAGGGCAGGCGGGCAGGGCGGCGCTCCAGCCAGGCCGGAACCCACGGATCGCAGGCTCCATGGGGCACACCGAGGATCACCGCGGAGGCCAGAAAGAAAAGGGGGGCCAACTCCATGGCCCGGGCTGGAAACAGAAGACCCAAGATTCCGAAAAGTCCCGCCAAAATCCATGGAACGGTCCGGTGCAGGAGGACAGGCATCGAACGAGGTTAGGGTTCCGGGATCTGCGGGAAAAGCGGGGGAAAAGAAACGGGGGATCCCCGAAGGGATCCCCCGTCGCA
>CAZURF010000044.1:0-11265 GCA_964623555.1 uncultured Akkermansia sp.
GTTGACGATTATGTTTACGTTTAGGCAGCTTAAATATCTACAATTTCGTAAACGTAATCGTAACCGTAAACGAACAACTATCTCCCCTTCGCCAGCTCCTTCGCCCGCTGAATCGCCGCAATCGTTGCTTTCTCCGCCAGCGACCTCAACCCCGGCTGCATCGCCTTCAATCCCGCCTCCGTCGTTCCGCCGGGACTCGCCACCGCCGCGCACAGCTCCCCCGGTTTGATCCCTTCGCGCACCAAAATCGCCGCCGTTCCCAGCATGGTCCTCGCCGCCAGTTCCTCCGCCACCTTCGGCACCACCCCGGCCCGCACCGCCGCATCCGCCAGCTCCTCCGCCCACTTGGCCATGAAGGCCGGGCCCGACCCGCTAAGCGCCGTCACCGCATCCATCTGCTCCTCCTCCACCTCCAGCACATGTCCGCCGGCCGCAAAAACTCTTTTCGTCGCCTCCAGATCCGCTTTCGTCGCCCCCGGGCCTCCGCAGATCGCCGTCACCCCCTCGTTCTGCCGCAACGCCTGGTTCGGCATCGCGCGCACCACCCGCGCCTTCGGCCCCGCCTCCTTCGCCAACGTCGACGTCTCCACCCCCGCCAAAATGGAAATCAGGAGATAGGAACCTTTTCTCCCCTGCAACCAGGCGGCCGTTTCCTTCAGCATCTTCGGCTTCACCGCCAACAGCACCGCCTCCGGCTCGCCCAGCTCGTCCGCCTTCGCCACCCACTTCACGCCCTTCAGCTCCTTGCCGAGAGCCCCACGAATCTTCTCGTCCGGCTCGCACACCTCCGCCGTCATCGGGATCTTCGCCCGTTGCATCATCCGGAGAATGGTCGAACCCATTCTTCCCGCGCCCAGAACGGCCAGTTTCATGCGATGGGTATGACTAGCTCAAAGGCGGGGATCCGGACAACCAGCGCGTTGCCCTTCTCGTCTTTGGCCATGTACGCCCCCTCCGCCTCGCTGTCGCTGTCCACCAGATGGTAGCTGTTGTAATGGAACTGGTCCCCCGGGGTGAGCCGCGGGAACTGCCCCACCACCCCGTCCCCCTCGATCACCGTCCGGTGTCCCTGCGCGTTCTTCACGATCCACTTGCGTCCCGTGACCGTCACCGCGTGCGGGCTGTCGTTGTGGATCGTGATGTAATACACAAACTGGTGGGGCCGATCCGGCGGACCGGAAGCCCCCGGCACATACTCCACCCGGTCCACGCTCACCCAGAGACCCTTCGGAGCATCCCCCTTTGTGGCCATGGTCTTGTTCTCCTCCCAACCCGCTCCATCCACAAGCCCATTCCACCCCGTTCCGCGGGGGCGGGTTCTTACCGATTGGCCGTCAACAGGGGCGCAGCTGCGATTTCCTTCCACCTGCGGTGCGCCTCCGCGAGCAGCGGTTCCGCTTCCGGATGCCGCTCCAACACCTGGTCGTAAAGCTCCACCGCTTTCTCCGCCTTCTCGCGGCTCGCCTCGGCGGTCGGGGCCGGCAACACCGCCAGCACGCTGCTTTTTCCAATCACCGTCTGGAGGGATCCGTCATGACCCAGCACCTCCAACACGTCCGCCTTCGACTCGACCTGTGGAGCCTCGCGCAGCTGGAGGGCCGCCGGCCCCCCGCTTCGCACCAGAATCAGCTTGGGACCAAGGAACGAGGGCGCTTTCACCCCGTCGTCCGACCCGGCCGCGGTGGCCACCGCCTCGATTTTCAGGCTCTTTTTCGGCGAGGGCGCCACCACTAGGCTGCCGCTGACAATCTCGCCGGTGGCTTGCCGGATCTCCGCCCGGGCACCGAGGGTCAGAAAAAAAGGAACCTGGGTGGCAATCTCCGCGGAAAGGTCCGTGCTGGCGGAACGGCTCCCGAAGATCCCGTCCACCAGCCGACCGGTCCGGCTCTCCGTCTGGAAATTGCGCACAAATTTCTCCACCTCCTCCTGCTCCACGCGGAGATAAATTTTGGAAGCCTCCGTGCCCTCCCGGTTGGTGGTCGCTTGGAACCAAACATGTCCCAGATCCGCCGCGGTCAGGTTGGGACGGGGCTCAACCTTGAACACCCGGATCTTGACCTTTTGTCCGATGAACTTCATCGGGCTGGAATAATAACGCTCCGCCGAAAAGGGATCGTTGAACCCCCCATTCGACCAGCCGGTACCCCCCACCAAAAAGGCGAAAAGGGCCAAAAGTCGCAAAATGTTCGCTTGCACCACGCATATGTAATACGTTGATTTGTATGCACCTCCAAATGATTTTAGCCCAGTTTGCTTAGATAAGCGGATTTTCCCTCTTGTCCGCTGACAATATGAATTTTTCCAATTCGCTTGGATAACCGCCCTGCCCAACCCCCTCGGGGGTCTTTAGTGGATGGCGGCCAGGCGGAAGCCAGGTTCCTTCCGTTCCACGAGTTCCAGCCAAGCAAAAGACCGTGGAGCGCCCTTGTTGGCCAATCCCGCCGGACCGGGATTTAAAAAACGTGTGCCCTCCACCCTCTGGTCCCGGGGCACGTGGGTGTGGCCATGCAGCAGGAATTCCGTTCCGGCCGGGGCCTGAAGAGGTGGGATGTGGACCAGGTGAAAACGGTGGCCGAACCGCTCCAGCTCGAGGCTCATCGGCCAATCGGCGGCCGAATCCTGATTGCCCCGGACCACGCTGACTTGGGGCCCGAGCTCCCGTATCTTCTCCAACGTCGATTTTTCGCACACATCCCCGAGGTGCCAGATCTCATCGGCCCCGCGGATGGCCTCCAGCAGGGAGGGAACCAGACGGTCGTGGGTATCCGCGATGACGGCGATGCGGAGCGGGCCAGCCACCTAGCGGACGGGGGCCACGGAAAGGACCGGCCGGACTTTCCCCGGATGACGCCGGGCCGACCATTCGATGCCGGCCACGAACAGGGCGGTGAAGAAAAGATCCGAGATCACCGAGGAGCGGAGGAAGGTCCAGGTCGGCGGGAATCCGGGCAGACCGAACGTCAGCGCCTGCCACCACCCGGCCGGGGTTTTGTCGTAGCCCACGTGGATCCACCACGACACCGAGTTGGTGACGAGATAGAAAATCATCGAGGAGGCCAGCGCACCTCCCAACCACGCCCCCCAGGAGGGACGCAAGGCCACCCACCGGCCAAGCTCAACGATCAGCAGATAAGCTCCTGCCGCCGCGACCGTATTCGTGGTGAAAAGGACCTGCCCGTAATGGAGATTCAACACCGCGTCGGAAATCAGCAGGGCGAGCAGGGGCCCGGCCCAGTTCCAGGGCCTGGAAAAATAGCCGGCGCCACAAAGGGCCAAGGCGGCCAGCGGGGCGAAATTTTCCGGCCCCCCCACCCAGGGACGTAAACAGCGGAAGAGCGTCACCCCGCCAATCAGCAAAATCGCCCAACGCATCGCTCCATCTTGTGCATTCCCCTTCCGAAATCAACCCACCGGTTTTTCCTTTCACTTAATCCTAATCTTCATCAAAGCTGAACCTTGACCATCCTTGCCGGTTCCCTCACTCTTCAAACACATGGGCAAGCAGTACAACAAATCGATCAAAAAGCGTCGCCGGCTCCGCTATCTGAAGCGGAAAAAAGAAGCCAAGAAGTCCGGCTCCGCCAAACCTGCCGCGGGATGAGCCCCGCCGCGCGGCCCTCGCCGGATGCCGCGCCCCGTTACCTGCTGGTCGACGGCCACAGCATCATTCACGCGTGGCCGGAACTCCGCTCCCTTCACTCCCGTCACCCGGGCCAAGCCCGTGGGGAACTGATCCGGCAAATGTCCGATCTGCATGACTCCGGCCGCTGGCGGGTCACCCTGGTCTTCGACGGCCGGTCCGGGGGCAAGGAGGAGACCCCCAAGGACTCCTTGGCGGTTCTTTACGCCCCGGCAAACCAAACCGCCGACAGCGTCATTGAAAAGATTGTGCAGGCCCACGCCGGTAAGGGGGAGATCGGCGTGGTTACGGCTGACCATGCGGAAATCACTGCAGTGGAGTCGTTTGGAGCTTTCGGCTTCAGTCCGGACTGGCTGCGGGACGAACTGAGGGTGGCGGGGCAGGAAATGACCGCTTCCCTGGAGAATTACCGGCGGAAGAAACTCACATGAATTCGCAGTCCCGCCAATAACTCCCGAATAAAAAAACCAAAAGCCCTTGGGAATTAAGGGTTGGGGCGGAGACTTTGCCCCGAGTCAAATTATGACGATCACCGGAAGAATCAGCCTAGGGGGTTCGGTTGCCCTTTCCATCGCGACTGCCGTGTTGGCCTTTATGGTCAGCGGCACGAAGATGCAATTCGCTAACCAGTTGCGCGCGGTTGAAGAGTCGCTGCGGGGTGGAAAATTCCCGACGCTTGGCCTTCAGTACACCGGAGATTTCATGACCGACACCGCCCAGCCCGCGGCCTCCGTCAGCCAGGCGGGCGAAAAGTGGAACACCACGAACGACGATCTCACGAGCACCAAGGGCACCTTGAAAAGCACGGAGGAAACCCTCACGGAGCAGAAAGCCAAAAACCAGGAACTCACGTTGCATGCGGACAAGCTTTCCAAGGAGCTGGAAACCACCAAGTCCGACCTGGAATCCACCAACTCGAAGCTCAAGCTGACCGCCGAACAGCTCCAGGCCTACCAGGACGGCCTGAAAGGCAAAAAGCCCGACGAGCTGTTCCAGGAAATCAACGACCTGTCGGAAAAGGTCAAGGTGGCCGAAGGCGAACAAAAGATGCTGGCCGCCGCCCGGGACAAGACCGAGGCCGAGCTGAAAAAACTCCGGGACCAGATGGAGATGATCAAACCGGGTGGCACCAAGTCGATGTCCCTCTCCGGCCGGATTTTGGCCGTCAACCCCACCTGGAACTTCGTCATTCTCGACCTGGGCAAGAACGACCAGGTGGTCGAAGGCCTGACCATGGTGGTCTACCGGGGCGAAAAGATGATCGGTAAGATCAAGACGGTCACCGTCGATGCCCAGACCGCCGTGGCCGATGTGCTCCCGGAAACCCCCGCCGCCGCGATTGAAGTGGGCGACCAGGTGGTGTATTGATTCCGCATGATTCGGAATCTTCTCTTCCCCGTTCTCGGTCTGCTGACAGGAATGATGCTCGCCTCCTGCGCCTCCAGCGGGAGCGGCACCAATCCCGACGGCACGCCCAAGGATGAACAAAGCGTGAACACCCTTCCTTGGAACAAACCCGCCTCATGGGAAGGCGGAAGCACGATCCCAGGCATGGGCGGGGCGCGCTGACACGGCTACCCGCTCACCCGCTTAAGGCTAAGATTGCTCGGTTACGGTTACGTTTAGAGATCGCCGTCAAATACCCTCGTAAACGTAACCCTAAACGTAAACGAAGAATCTATGGTTTAAGCGTTTAAGCTTTCGAGCCGATCAGCTTTTCCGCGATTTGCACCGCATTCCACGCGGCCCCCTTGAGGAGCTGATCGCCGCTGACAAAGAAGGCCAGAGAGTTCGGATCGCCGGGCACTTCCCGGACCCTTCCCACGAGAACATCCAGCTCCCCCGAGGCGTGTTTCGGCATCGGAAAAAGATTCTTTTCCGGCTCATCCACCACTCGGACGCCCTCGGCCTTTCCGAATAAGACCTTCGCGGCGCTGGCCGAGAGCGGTCGAGCAAAGCGGGCCACCACCGCCTCGGAGTGGGCCCGGGGCACCGGCACCCGCACACAGGTCGGCACCATCTTCAGCCCCGGGAGACCGAAAATTTTCCGGGTTTCCTCCACCATTTTGTTCTCCTCCTCGTTGTAGCCGTTCTTGGCCACCGGGCTGTTGTGGGAGAAAAGATTGAAAGCCAGGACGTGGGGAAAGACCTCCGCCTTGGGTTGCCTCCCCGCGGCGTGGTCCTTCACCTGGGTCTCCAGTTCGGCCATCGCCTTGGCTCCCGCCCCGCTGGCCGACTGGTAAGTCGCCACCACCACGCTTTCCAGGCCGGCCTGCCGATGCAAGGGGGCCAGGGCCACCGCCAGGATGGCGGCGGAACAGTTGGGATTCGCAATCAACTTCGGGTGCTTTTGCAGAAGGTCCCCGTTCACCTCCGGCACGACCAGCGGAACCTCCGGATCCATCCGGTAGGCGGAGGAGTTGTCGATGACCACGGCGCCCGCCTGGAGGGCCGCCGGCACAAACTCGCGCGACCGCGTGGCCCCGGCGCTGAAAAAGGCAAAGTCGACCCCCGCAAAGGCCGCGGCTTCCAACTTCCGAACCTTCCGTTTCTTTCCCGCAAAGACCGTTTCTGTTCCGGCGGAACGTTCGCTGGCCAGCGGAACCAGTTCCCCCACGGGAAACTTCCGCCTCTCCAGCACACGGAGGATCTCCTGTCCGACCGCCCCGGTCACGCCAACGACGGCCACGTTGTACAGCTTCCCATCCATCACGCCAGCATGCCCCAGATTCTGCCGATTTTAAGCCGGAAGTTAGGCAGGCCACTGCTGAGAGAATTCCAACGCGAAGCGGAAAACAATCCTGCCGGAGGCAGAAACCTGAATCGGTGGGGTAGGTCTGCGGGGGCCAAGTGGGGCCACCTTTGTCAAAGGTGGCCAACCCGTGCCGAAACTTCCAAGCCTCACGCCCCCTTCATCTTCATCCTCATCCTAATCCAAGCACCCGATTGACCCTTGAACCTTGGACGTTCAAGCTCAAACCAGTTCTTTCCCCGGCGGATCCAGGGAAGGCCGTGTGAACCGGCCACAGTTGCGCTGCGGTATCGGGTGACGAATCCCCATGCGAAAGCGGGCCAATCCGGATGTTCTCCTCGGAGAGCGGATGGGTGAAGGCGGGGAGGAGGTTGGCAGCCCGGAGTCCGAACATCTGCATGCCGGGGCTCATCGCGCCCCCTTCGCAAGAAGGGGGGAAACCCTCATCGCAAAAATGAAGGGCGAGAGTCCGGATGCCCGCATCCCGTGCGGTCCTTTCTGGCTCACGCCGGAAAGGAGAGCCATGCCAGCCATGAACACGGCCAGGACAGGGATCGGGAATTCCCTTTTCCTTTTCTTCTCTCTTTTCTTCCTGCCGTCGGTCCACGCCGCGAGCCTTCTGCTCGGCAGCGGCTCCCAGAGCAACCATCTGCTGATCCTGTTTGCACCCGGCCAAACCTTGCAGTACGAGCTTCGCCACGACGGTAATATCCAAACCGGGGAGGAGCTTTTGGCTGCGGTGATCCAAGCCACGGGGGGAAGATCTGTCACCACACCCGCAACCGATTCCGAAGGAAATCCGGTTCCCTTTGCCGATCAGGCAAACTCCTGGAATGGTCAGGGCCTTTTTGCCCATTTTTATAACTACGGCTGGGGTGTCTTTTTAAATGGCTTTGCCTCCGGAAGCCTCTCGGCCGCCGCGGATGGAAGCTTTTCCTCCTATTTTATCTACCAGATCGGCGGAGTCGGTGCTGACTTCACCGCGGCCCCGGTCGGTGCCAAAGACCGTGTCCTGGCGGATGGAGACCACGACGCCTACGTTCTCACCAGCACTCACTCCTCCCCGGGGTTGGCAGCCTGGAAAATCATCCACGGGGTCTCCGATCTCGCGGCGGATCCGGACGGCGACGGCATGGACAATCTTTTGGAATACGCCCTGCGCCGGCATCCCGCCCGGCCCGACGCCGCTGGCACGATGGTGGCTGGAAGGGAACAGCTCAGTGGCACCACCTATCTCACCCTTACCTACCGCCGGCCCCATGACGAGTGGGCTGCCATTCCTGCTGGAGCGGATGCGGGTTACGACGGGGTGGGCTATACAGTGGAAACCAGCACGGATCTGGTCACGTGGCAGTCCGGCCCTGCGCTGATTTCCCAGACGCTGACCGCCGACCCGTCCGGACCCATGGTGACCGTCACCGCACGCGTTCCGGCAGACGCCCCCAGACGATTTCTACGGTTGCGTGTCCATCTGCCATGAAACGTTCTTCTGCCTTTAGCCTTCTCGAGTTTCTGGCCGCCTTGGTGATCCTCACCGTTCTGACCACCCTGGGCTTCGGGGCTTACCGTTCCGGCATGGCCGCCGGAGACCGCGCCCGGAGCGCTTCCAACCTCAAGGTTCTCATTCTCGCCGCCAAGCTCTATGCGGCGGAAAACAACGGTGAGTTTCCCAAATACCGGGAAGATATCCGCGGACAGGAAAAAAACGGGATTCGCTGGTGGTTCGGGCTGGAATCCTGGTCCAGCGCTGGTCGGGGCGAGGGCCAACGCGAAATCGACGGCGCGGGCGGTCCGCTCGGTCCTTATCTGGACTCCTTCGTCCAAGGAGGCCCCTGCCCTGGGTTGGTGCATGAGGGGCGCGTCGTGCCCAAGTACAAAAACTCCCGCAACTTTGGCTACGGCTATAATGAAATCCTGGGTCCTGACCCCTGGCAGAGCCGGCCCGGAATCCGACCGGAGCCTTGGCGACAAATCCAGATCTCGAAACCGTCTCTCCTCGCTGTCTTCGGCACTTCGGCCCAGCGCAAACCCGGCTATCCGCCCCCCACGGTGGAGGAATTTTACCTCATTAATGAAAGAGAAAGAACTGTCCATGCCCGCTTCGGCCGGCAGGCGCTCTTTGCCTTTGCCGATGGGCATGTCGGCACTCTGCCGCTGTTGCCCGGAAGCGAGGATCCCAGCTTGGGTTCTATCAAAATCGGGCGCGTGGCCCGCACTTCTCTCGACCCCGCCCTCCAACCCTGACGTAGAAGCAGGGACCTAAAAATCCCGAATTCTCCTTACCGCCACCACGGCCCGCGGTTGGTCATCCGGCTCATAGCCGCTTGCTGGATCTGCGCGGGAATCGAGGAGCTTTGCAGAATCTGCCGGGCCTGATTTTCGTCCTTTCGATAAAGGTCAACCAGCGCCCCCGCCACCGCTCGCTCCTGGGTACCCGGATCTGCGACCATCGCCGCCCACTTCAAGCCGGCCGCGGGATCTTCCCTTCCAATCTGCCGTGCCAGGGTTCCGGCCATCGCGTCCCGGCTTTCGCCCGGTGGTTGGGAGGATACGAAGGAGGCGGCCCCGGTGAGATCACTGTCCGCCCATCCCCGGATGGCTTCGTAGATGGCGCTTCGTTTATCAAGCCCCCCGGGAAGATTAGCAGCCCATGCTGCTGCCGACTTCGGGTCCCTCTTCGCCCACTCATCGGCCACCGTGCTCACCAAACCACCCCAACTGTTGGTGTTGCGGTTGGCCGCTGCATAGGCTGCGGCGGCGACCGGATTATCCTCCGTCCATTGACCAACAAGATCGCCTCGAATATCCCTCGAAAGCCGGTCGCTTAACCCCAGGTTGCCAAGCTGAGTGATGGCCGCCTGCGGATCCCTGCGGGCCCAACCTTCAAGAGCATCCCGTAACAGCCCCGCATTTCCCGTCTGCTCATACGCCTGCATGGCATAGGCGGTGGCCCCGGGACCATCCAGTTCGCCCCAACGCTCCAGGATCTTTTCCAATGCCGCTTTTTTCATCGGCCCATCGGGAAGCGACTCCGCCCATACCAGGGCTTTTTTAACCTCGTCCAAATTCGCCTTGGCCAGGACATCGTCGAGAGCTCGGTCCCTTTGTCTGGAATTCGGCACGGAAGCCGCCTGCATGACATCCTGCGCCGCATCGGTGTTTTCTTGTGTGGGAAAAGCTGAATCCGGGGAACCGGCTTCTTTTTCAACTTCTGCGGTCACCTGCTTTTGGTGGGCCGCACTGGATTCAACTCCCGGCGCCGTAAACCTTCCTAAGCCAAAACCTGCCGCGAGCGCCACTCCCGAAGCGACAACCACCGGCATCATTCCGGCCCATAGGTCACCTGAAACCGGAGATTTCACACCCTCATCTTATCCTTGCCCGTTTTCCAGTCCAATCCTTCTGGCCAAGCTTACGCCGTCACCTTGAAACAGACCTTGCTCCCGCTCGCCCCGCAGCAGTTCTTGAACTTTTTGGCGGGATCCAGCGGACAGGGATCGTTCCTTCCCAACTTCGGCCCCTGTCGTTTCATCGGCGCCAACGCCTCCTCCACCGCCGTGGCCTGACCCCCGCCCCCCCGGCTCATGGATCCGTCGGTGGGCTGAGCCTGTGCCGGCAGTTCACCCCTTCCCGTCCGCTGAGGCAACGCCGCCAGGAAATGTTCGAAGGCCGAAAGGCTCGAGGCCGACCGGAACAGGTTCAGCACCACCTCCCCCTTGATCCTTCCCATCAGCTCCTCAAACATCCCGTACGCCTCCCGCTTGTACTCGATCAGCGGATCCTTCTGCCCGTACGCCCGCAGGTTGATCGAGGTCCGCAACCCGTCCATGGCGTAGAGATGCTCCTGCCAGAGGCGGTCGATCGCCCCCAACAGCACATACCTCTCCAAGGCCTTCACCGCCTCCGGATTTTCGAACTTCACTTTCAGCTCATACGCCTCCCGCACCCGCTGCTTGAGAAGCTCCTTCCACTCCTCCTTCCGCCCCGCCTGGTGGAAATCCTCTTTCTGCAGCCCCAAAGGCATGGCCGTGTTGGCCCAGTGCACCAATCCGTCCAGGTCCACCGGATCCGTGCCCGCCCGCGCCTCCACCTCCGAGGCGATTCGTTCATCCACCGTCTCAAACACTTCCTTACGCGGATCTTCCGTCGTTAGAATGTCGGTCCGCCAGCTGTAGATCACCGTCCGCTGCTGGTTCATCACATCGTCGTATTGCAGCGTATGCTTGCGGATTTGATAATTCCTCTGCTCCACCCGCTTCTGCGCTGTCTCCACCGACCGATTCAGCCACGGATGCTGCAATCCCTCGTTATCCTCCATTCCCAGCTTCGTCATCAACCCGGCGATCCGGCGCGAGTCCCCGAAGTTCCGCATCAGGTCATCCTCAAAGGAGATGTAGAACTGGCTCGAGCCCGGATCCCCCTGCCGCGCGCAACGGCCCCGCAACTGCCGGTCGATCCGGCGGGACTCGTGCCGCTCCGTCCCCACCACGTGTAAGCCGCCCAGCTCCGGCACGCCCGGGGACAGTTTGATGTCCGTGCCCCGGCCCGCCATGTTCGTCGCAATCGTCACCGCCCCCCGCTCCCCCGCCCGGGCCACGATCTCCGCCTCCTGCTGGTGGTACTTTGCGTTCAGCACATTGTGCGGGATGTTTTCCCGCCGGAGCATGCGGCTGATGATCTCGGATGACTCCACCGAGGCCGTTCCCACGAGCATCGGTTGTCCCGCCGCATTCCGCTTCTTGATCTCCTCGATCAGGGCGTTGAGCTTTTCCCGCCGCGTCTTGAAAATCAGGTCGTCCGCATCTTTACGCACGCAGGCCCGGTTCGTCGGGATCACCACCACGCCCAGCCGGTAGATGTCCTTGAACTCGTT
>CAZURF010000045.1:0-11017 GCA_964623555.1 uncultured Akkermansia sp.
CTCCGGCGTCCAGGCCTGCAAGGCCCTCCGGGAAGAGGGCTACCGCGTCATCCTGGTCAATAGCAACCCGGCCACCATCATGACCGATCCAGAGTTTGCTGATCGCACCTACATCGAGCCGATCACCCCGGAGGTCGTCGAACACATTCTGGCCAAGGAAAAGCCGGATGCCCTGCTCCCCACTCTCGGCGGGCAGACCGCCCTCAACACCGCCATGGCCTTGCACGAATCCGGGGCTCTCTCCCGCCACAACGTCAAACTCATCGGCGCCCAGGTCGAGGCCATCCGCAAGGGTGAAGACCGTCAGCTCTTCAAGGACTGCATGGAAAAAATCGGCCTCGAATGTGCCCGCTCGGTCACGGCCCACACCATGGAGGAGGCCCGGTCCGCCATGGCCAGGATCGGCACCTTCCCGCTCATCATCCGCCCCGCCTTTACCCTCGGCGGCACGGGCGGCGGCATTGCTTACAACCGCGAGGAGTTTGAGGCCATCGCCGCCAAGGGGCTCGACGCCTCTCCCACGTCCGAAATCCTCGTCGAGGAGTCTCTCCTTGGCTGGAAGGAGTACGAGATGGAGGTGATGCGCGACCGGGCCGACAACTGCGTCATCATCTGCTCCATCGAAAACTTCGACCCCATGGGGGTCCACACCGGCGACAGCATCACCGTGGCACCCGCCCAGACGCTCACGGACCGGGAATACCAACGGATGCGGGACGCGTCCTTTGCCGTGATCCGCGAAATCGGCGTCGAAACGGGCGGCTCCAACATCCAGTTCGCCGTCTGCCCGCACACGGGCCGGATGATTGTCATCGAGATGAATCCGCGCGTTTCCCGCTCCTCGGCCCTTGCCTCCAAGGCCACCGGTTTCCCCATCGCCAAAATCGCCGCCAAGCTGGCCGTCGGCTACACCCTGGACGAGCTTAAGAACGATATCACCCGGGAAACTCCCGCCTCCTTCGAGCCCACCTTGGATTACGTCGTCACCAAGATCCCGCGCTTCACCTTTGAAAAATTCCCGGGTGCCCAACCGGTCCTGACCACTTCCATGAAAAGCGTGGGGGAGGCCATGGGAATTGGTCGGACCTTCCGTGAATCCTTCATGAAGGCGCTGCGCTCCCTTGACCTGAAGGGCCTGGAAGGGCGGCTCGACCTCGGTTCCCGCACCCCCCCCATCCCGGAAGATCATCTGACCAACCAGCTCCGCACCCCTCACCCCTCCCGTCTCTGGTATCTCAGCCACGCCTTCAACCTCGGCTGGACGGTGGAGCGGATCCATGAGATCACCGCCATCGATCCCTGGTTTTTGGACAACCTCCGCGAGATCACCGAGATCGCCCGCCGCCTTGAAAAGGAGTCCTGGCTGGGTAATCCCGCCGCCCTCCCTCTTCTCCGCGAGGCCCGGTTGGCCGGACTTTCCGATCTCGACCTCGCCCGCCTGCTTCCAGGCCCGGACAACGAGCTGGCCGTCCGCGCTCGTGCCGTTCGTGCCTGGCGGGAAAAGCAGAAACTTCTCCCCACCTACCGCCTTGTCGACACCTGCGCCGCGGAGTTTGAGGCCTACACGCCCTACTACTACTCCACTTACGATGCCGACGACGAAGAATCCCGTCCCACCCAGAAACCGAAAATTATCATTCTGGGCGGCGGCCCCAACCGCATCGGGCAGGGCATCGAGTTTGATTACTGCTGCGTCCACGCCAGCTTCGCCCTCCGCGAGGACGGCTTCGAGACCATCATGGTCAACTCCAACCCGGAGACCGTCTCCACGGATTACGACACCTCGGACAAACTTTACTTCGAACCCCTCACCGCCGAGGACGTCATCCACATTTACCGGGCCGAGAACAAGGACGACCTCGTCCGTGGA
Organism: uncultured Akkermansia sp.; assembly: GCA_964623555.1. Taxonomy (GTDB): domain Bacteria; phylum Verrucomicrobiota; class Verrucomicrobiia; order Methylacidiphilales; family Verrucolacustridaceae; genus Verrucolacustris. Next base: position 1,871 of record CAZURF010000045.1, read on the forward strand.
CTCATTCTCCAGTTTGGAGGGCAGACTCCGCTGAACCTGGCCTCGGAACTGCAGTCAGCCGGTCTCCGGATCCTTGGAACCCCCGTGGAGGCCATCGAAAGGGCCGAGGACCGCAAACTCTTTTCCGCCCTGCTCGACAAGCTCGGCCTCCGCCAGCCACCCAACGGTACGGCCAACAACCCTGACGAGGCGGTCGCCATCGCTAAAAAGATCGGCTTCCCCCTGCTCCTGCGCCCTTCATTTGTTCTGGGAGGTCGGGCGATGCGGATCGTCTACTCGGAGGACGAGGTCCGAAACTATATGCAAGAGTGCACCGAGGTGGCTCCGGGCCGGCCCGTCCTGCTCGACCGCTTTCTGGAGGACGCCACGGAGGTGGATGTGGACTGCGTGGCCGACGGCAAAGACGCCGTCATCGGCGCCGTCATGGAGCATATTGAACAGGCCGGCGTTCACTCCGGTGACAGCGCCTGCGTGATTCCCAGTCATTCGCTTCCGAAGAAGGTGATCGACGAAATTCGCTCCGCCACCCTTGCCCTCGCGCGGGAGTTGGGCGTCCGCGGTCTGATGAACATTCAGTTTGCCGTCCAGAAAGGCACTGTCTACGTCCTGGAGGTCAACCCCCGGGCGTCCCGCACGGTTCCCTTTGTGAGCAAGGCCATCGGCAAACCTTTGGCCAAGATCGCGGCCCGGGTGATGTCGGGAAAGACGCTCCGTGAACTCGGCTTCACCTCGGAGATTGTCCCTTCCCACTTCTCAGTGAAGGAAGCCGTCTTCCCCTTCGCCCGCTTCCCCGGAACCGACATCCTGCTGGGACCCGAAATGAAATCAACCGGCGAGGTCATGGGTATCGGCAAGTCCTTTGGGCTGGCCTACGCCAAGAGCCAGATGGCCGCCCAACCCGCCCTGCCGATGAGCGGCACGATCTTTCTCAGCGTCCGCGACAGCGACAAACCGGCCGCGGTCCGCCTTGGCCAAGGGCTGCATGATCTAGGTTTCCGCATTGTCTCCAGCAAGGGCACCGCCCGGCAGTTGGCCGATGCCGGCATCCCCGTCACCCCCCTCCTCAAACTCTCCGAGGGCCGCCCCAACGTGGTCGACCTGATGAAAAACCGGGAGATCACCCTGGTCATCAACACCCCGGCCGGGGCTGTTGCCCGCAGCGAGGAGGTCCAGATCCGCACCTGCGCACTGACCCAGCGGATCCCTGTGATGACCACCATCGCCGCCGCCGAAGCCAGCTTGGAGGGCATCCGCTCCCTGCGGCAGCACGGCCTCTCCGTCCGCGCCCTCCAAGACTACCACTCTTGATTTAGGTGGGCACTGAGGCCTGTTGCCCCATACTTTCGTAAACGTAATCGTAAACATAAACGAAAGATCCCGCAGATCCTAACCGATGATTCGAAACTTGATCTTCGACTGGTCCGGCACTCTCGTCGACGATCTCACCCCCGTCCTGGAAGCCACCAACCGCGTCTTCGCCGCCCACGGCAAGCCTCCGTTCGACCGCCAAACCTTTCGTGAAAAGTTCTACCTGCCTTACGAGGGATTTTACAAAGAACACATTCCTCATGCTCCCATCCAGGACTTGGAGGAGATTTTCCGGGAGGTTTTCCGCGAACTACACCACTCTGTCTCCCTTCTCCCCGGCGCCCGGGAAATCCTCGAGTACTGCCACTCCCGCGACCTGCCCGTCTTTCTTCTCAGTACCGTCCATGAGGCCGATTTTGAGGACCAGTCCCGCCGCCTCGGGGTGAACCACTTCTTCCGTGAAGCCTATGCCGGCGTGCCCGATAAGCGCGATGCCATCCACGGTATCCTGAAGGACCATAACCTGCGCCCGGAAGAGACCCTCTTTGTCGGGGACATGGAGCATGACATTGCCACCGCCCGGCACGGCGGCATCCGCTCCTGCGCCGTCCTGACGGGTTACGACTCCCTCGCCAAACTCCAGAAATCCCTGCCCGACCACATTGCCCCGGACATGTTTGCCGTGACCAAAATCCTGCAGCGGCACTCCGTCCCTGAACCGTTGCCCCCCACCCCCACCGTGGGCGCTCTCATCGTCGGTCCGGACAAGAAGCTCCTCATGCTTCACACCCTCAAATGGTCCGGCCTCTGGGGCATTCCGGGCGGCAAGATCAAGCCAGGCGAATCGGCCGAGAAGGCGCTGAAACGGGAAATCCTCGAGGAAACCGGCCTGAAGATCACCGGTATTGAATTTGCCTTGGCCCAGGACTGCATCCGGTCCAAGGAGTTCTACAAGCCGGCCCATTTCGTCCTGCTCAACTATGTCGCCAAGACCTCCCAGAAGAAGGTCACCCTCAATCCCGAGGCCGATGATTATCGCTGGTGCAGCCTCAAGGAGTGCTACCAACTCAAACTCAACACCCCCACCCGGATTCTGCTGGATTGGTATAAGGCATCGAATCCCAAGCTTGGTAGGGCCTGACCTCCGGGCAGGCCGATTGGGCAGTTTACAGGTTGGGATTTGCAACACGGCCCGCCGGGACGTCGGGCCCTACCTAATCCTTCCACTTTCCACCTAATCCCAACTTCCTCTTTCTTTCTCCAACGACTGTTGGATGATGATCCTGTGAGCTGGCAATCCTCCCCCTACAAAATCGACGCCAAGGCCGGACAAACCCTCTATTTTTGCTCCTGCGGACAATCCAAGAACCCGCCCTACTGTGATGGCTCCCATAAAGGCTCAGGCAAGGCTCCCCATGCCGTAAAAGTCGAGAAGGACGGCCCGGTCTGGGCCTGCGGATGCGGCAAATCAAAAAATTCCCCCTTCTGCGACGGTAGCCACAAAGCCTGAGCTTCGCTCAGCTCGATTAAGGGGCAGGATTAAGCTTAAGAAAGCCTGACGCCTTGCTGATTTAGATTCCCAATCAACTTAATTTTTCCCCCTAATCTGCGCGGGGCTCTGCCCCGTAAAAGCCCCGCGGAATCAGCGAGTTCCCATCCCAACCCCCTGAACGGTCTGGAATAATTTGCCCTCCGTCTTGATCGATGGGGCGATGATGATCTCCGTCTCCTGGAACTCCCGGATCGATTTGGCCCCCACGTTGCCCATGCAGGTCACGATCGCCCCCACCAGGTTTTGGGATCCGTCATCCAGCGTCGCCGGCCCAAAAAGGATTTGTCGCAGGCTTCCCGTGACCCCCACCTTGATGCGGGTTCCGCGGGGAAGGTTGGCATGCGGGGTGGCCATGCCCCAATGGTTCCCCTGCCCAGGGGCCTCCTCGCAGCGTGCAAAAGCGCTGCCGATCATCACCGCATCCGCCCCACAGGCGAACGCCTTGCAGATATCCCCACCTTTGTTCATCCCCCCATCGGTGATGATCGGGACATAACGACCGGTCTTCTTGTGGTAGGCGTCGCGCGCCGCGGCGCAGTCCACCGTTGCGGTTACCTGGGGCACTCCCAAACCCAGCACACCCCGGGTCGTGCAGGCCGCTCCGGGCCCCACGCCGACCAACAGACCGGATATCCCCGCCTCCATCAGCTCCACACTCACCCCGTACGTCACGGTGTTGCCCACCACCACGGGAATTTTCATCGATTTACAAAACTTGGCCAGATCGAGCGTTTTGTACTCCGACGAGATGTGGCGAACGGTCGAAACGGTGGATTGCACCACAAAAATATCCGCCCCGGCTTTCTGGGCGATTGCCCCGTACTTCTCCGCCTTTTGCGGGATGGAGGAAACCGCCGCGACGATGCCGGCCTTCTTCATTTCCTTGATCCGCTTGGCGATCAACTCCTCCTTGATGGCCGGGATGTACATCTTCTGGATCAGGTGGGTGCTGGTCTCTTTGTCCGCCTTGGCAATCTGGGAGAGGACCTCGGCCGGATTCTCATACCGGGTCTGGACCCCTTCCAGGTTCAACACCGCCAACCCACCCATCTTGCCCATCGCCACCGCAAACCTCACATCCACCACCCCGTCCATGGCCGAGGCGAGGATCGGCACTTTGAAGGTGTGTTTCCCGATGGAAAACTGCGTGTTGACCTCGTTCGGGTTGACCGTCACGTCCCCCGGAACGAGGGCGATCTCATCAAATCCGTAGGTGACGCGTGCTTTCCGGTTTCTGCCGATCCACATGCCCATGACCTAGTTCCTTTCAGGCGTGGCGGGATGCACCGGATGCCGGGCGCCGCAACGGCGGCAGCGCAGGGTGTGCCAGGCGTGTTCCCGCGGGTTGCGCGCCCCGCAATGCGGGCAGGAAACGGTATCCCGGTACCGGCGGAAAAGGCGCGATGCTTGCCATCCGCCAAACATCCACAAAACAAAAACGATGCCAAGAAAAAGGCAGAGGTAGCCCAGAAGAAGTTGTGAAGGAGTCAGGTTCACGGCTTGGCCTCCCCGGGAGGCTCCACCGCCCAGAGCACTCTGACCCGACCCCACTGGATCCACCGGCCCGGGGCCGGTTCAAACCGCCACGCCCTCAACAGATTGGAGGCCTCCCGGTCAGCCGCCGGGTCCCCCGTGGTACCTTCCAGAAAGACAAAGCGGACCGCCCCGTCCTCGTCCACGCCGACCCGAGCCGTAGTCGGCTCTAGGGCGCTGGCGCTTTTCATCACGGGTAACTCCAAGTCGGCCGTGGGTTTCCGTCCCTTCAGGTCACCAACGATTTCAAACCACGTGGCCAGCACCGGCCGGCCTTTGGCGGGCCCAGCCTTCGGCAACAGGGAGCTGCGATACTGGCCCAGCGCGGTTTCCGCCCTCACCGCCAGGGGTGCGTCGGAACCCACCTGGGAAGGACGGAAGGTCGGGGTCACCGCCGGAACCTGGGCCGACCAGGAGACGTCCTGCCATGGCAGGGTCACAGGATCCGCCAGCCTCGGCGGGGGGGAATTCGGGTAGACAATCGCGGAAGGTTCAAAAATCTGCGCGTACCCGCCCGGCAGATCCGTCTCCGCCATTAACACCACTTTGCCGGGGCTGGGAGGAGGAATTGGGGCAAACTCTCCCGGATCACGGAAGAGTGAAAAGGCGACCCCGTGCGCGCTCAGGGACAGAATCAGAAACCCGGTCAGGCGTCGTCCCGAACGTGTCTTCGGTCCGGGGATCGGCAGCTTCATTGGGCCGAGGAGTCGGATTTTGAGGCGAGTACCGCGGAGAGCCCGTTTTGCACCACCACGTCCAGCAATTGTGTGACCACCCCGTGACGGAGATCCCGGTCGGCCCGGATCACCACCGCGGCCCGCGGCTCAGCCTTGGCGATCCGCGCCAGCTCCACCCGCAGCTTGGCCAGGTCGGTCACCCGGTCGTTGAAAAAGATCTGCGGTTTCAGCCCGGCCGTGGCCGTGATCACATACCGCGTGTCGCTGACGCCGCCCTTCGACTGCCCCGGTGAGGGCGGATCCACCACGATTCCGGGTTGAAACACAAAACTGGAGGTCAGGAGAAAAAAGATGAGCAGCAGCAGGATCACGTCCACCAGCGGAGCCACGTCGAGCGGCCCCCGCAGGATCCGGGCGCTCGTCCGGACCTTCATGCCGCCGGTTTCTCGGCCCGCGGCTCCGTCGTGACCGGCGTGACCACGGTGGTCGACCGCGTCCGGCCACCTTCCTTGAGAATCTGGATCATCTCAATCCCCGCCCGCTCCATGTCCTGGACCGCGCCGTTCATCCGTGAGACCAGAAAGTTGTAAGCCACATACACCGGGATCGCCACGACCAGCCCGGCGGCCGTGGTCAGGAGCGCTTCCCAAATCCCCCCCGCCAGTTCCCCCACCGGCACCGTGCCCCGGGCCTGGTTCACGGTCTGAAACACGTTGATCATTCCCGTTACCGTTCCCAGCAGCCCCAGCAACGGGGAGATGTAACCGACTGTGGCCAGGATCGAGAGATTTTTCTCCAGCCTGGGCACCTGGAGTTGCGCCACCTCCTGCAAAGCCTCCCGCAGATCCCCCAGCGGGAGATCCCGCTTTAACAGCGCCGCCTGCACCACCCGCACCGCCGGCCCATGCGCCTCGTCGCACCTTTCCAGGGCCTCGGTGTAGCGCTTTTCCTTCACCAGGGCGTTGATGCCGTCGAGAAACGGATCCAGGGGCACGCCCATCTTTCGGTACTCGTAAACCCGCTCCAAAAAGACCGCCACGGCGACAATACTCGCCCCCAGGATGACCCACATGATGGGCCCGCCCAGCCGCACCAGTTCAAAGAGGGTCGACGGCATCCTTCCCTTCTATCTCTTCCCGGGCTTCGAGGCCACCCTGCGGGCGACCTCCCCGGCCATTTCCCGGGTACCCACACTTTTCTCCCTGGGAGCCGCAATATCGGAGGTCCTCCACCCATCCCGGATGGCCCCGGCTACCGCGGTCCGGATCGACTCGGCCGCCGGACGATGGCCAAAACTCATCTCCAGCATCAGGGCCAGGGAGAGAATCTGGGCAATCGGGTTGGCGATCCCCTTGCCCGCAATATCCGGCGCGGATCCCCCGGCCGGCTCATAGAGCCCAAAGCTCCCCTGCCCGAGGGAGGCGCTCGGCAGCATGCCCAGGGAACCGGCCACTGCCGCCGCCTCATCGCTGAGGATGTCCCCAAACAGGTTCTCACAAAGCAGCACATCGAACCGCCCCGGATCCCGCACCAACTGCATCGCCGCATTGTCCACATAGATGAAATCCAGCGCGATCCCCTGGTGCTTGGCCGCCATGGCCTTCACCGTCTTTCGCCAAAGCAGGCTGCTCTCCAGCACGTTGGCCTTGTCCACCAACGTAACCCTCTTTTTTCTGCCGGCCGCCGCCCGGAACGCCACCTCGGTGACTCGCTCAATTTCATGGGTCTCGTAGGCCATCGTGTCCACCGCCCTTTCCCCGGAACCTTTCTTCACCGTTTCCTTGGGTTGGCCGAAATACAACCCGCCGGTCAGCTCGCGGACCACCAGCACATCAAACCCTCCGGCCACCCGATCCGGACGCAAAGGCGAGCAGCCCACCAGTTCCGGATACAAAACCGCGGGGCGCAGATTGGCGAACAGTCCGAAGATTTTTCGGAGGGGCAGAAGGGCCGCCCGTTCCGGTTGCTCGTTGGGCGGCAGGGACTCCCACTTCGGCCCTCCCACGCTTCCAAACAGCACCGCCGTGGAGGACCGGCAAAGCTCCACAGTTTCCTCCGGCAAAGCCTTCCCCTTGGCGTCAATGGCCGCACCCCCCACCAAACCGTGCTTCCACTCCAGCTTGAACCCATGGCTGTTTTCAACCGCCTCGACCACTTTCAGGGTCGCCTCCATGACCTCCGGACCAATCCCATCTCCCGCCAAAACCGCCACCTTGCCTTTGACCTCTGCCATCCATCATTCCTAAATCGTTGACCCCCTCGACTCAAGCATTCGACAGCCCCATCGGCCTTTTCTATCTTCTCGGTATGGCCCTTTCACCGACTGAATCCCGGCTTCATTCCGCCTTGGCCGACTATCTTGATACTGTTGGCCAAGGTAGGGCGGGATCTCCGCATCCCGCCTGGACTGAAAAACTCAAACTCTCAATGCAGACCCTCGAAACCCTCGAATCCGAACTCGCCTCCTCCCTCGACCCCCGCCTCCGCCACTTTCTTGAGTCCAAAAGTTACCGAAAAGCCCACGACTACCTGTCAGCACTTGCCTCGTCGGGACTGGCCAACGATCCGGGCCCCCGCCAAGCTTGTTCCCGGTGAGCAGCGAGCCGCGTTACTACTACGTCGACGCCCAAAATCAGGCCGCCGGCCCGATCGCCATGGCCGGATTGCTGGCCCTCAAGGCCGCTGGCACGGTCACCGATGCCACCCTCGTGGTGGTTGAAGGCGGTGCCGATTGGGTCGCCTTCTCAACCCTCAAACCCGCCGCAACTGCGCCCGCGGCCGCTACTCCCCAACCTGCCACTAGCCCAGCCACGGCTACCCACTCACCCGCGGGAACCCTTCCGGCATCCTCAACGGCGGAGCCACCGTGGGCCTCCCAGCTTTCCCAAAAGGTCGACCGTCTGGTCGCCACCATGGAAAAGCTGATCGTTTCCCTGGAAAAATCCCGTCCGCCCGCTGCTGCCGTCCCGGTCCCTGCCACCGCCGCCCTTCACGCCGAAAAAATCAATCTCAACCCTCTGCCCAAACCAGGCATCGCCGCCCTGGGCTCGCCAGCATCCCCCTCTTCCATCCCCGGTACCGCTTTACCCCGGCCCGCTGGCATCCCGGCCGGCTTACCCGTGGCCGCCCCGCGTCCCTCTGCCTCCAGCCCCCTCTCTCCTCTCGCCGTTCCCGCCAACGCCCAAAAGTCCGCCCTGCCTCTGCCCGCTCTCGGGAAGGCTCCCGGTCCCACCCCGGGCGCAGTTTCAAGACCCTCTGGCCCTGCTCCTGCGCCCACCACGGATCCAGCCAAGGGCAACATCTTCTCAAAGTTCCTCAAAAAGTAACCGGTTCACTTGGTAAGGCTCGCCTTCCAAGGCAGACCGCATCCTGTTTCGTTCCCGCCTTCAAAAGGTGGGGCGACCTCGATGAGGTCGCCTGCGTTGATTTTTTCAACTCAGGCGGGGTCATCGACCCCGCCCCACCCGTTTCCCTTCTTATCCTTTCTTGGTCTGCTCAGCCTCCTTCTGCGCCTTCCTAGCTGCCTTCGCGGCCTGCCGCTCCTCCGGATTCAAACGGCCGTCTCCGTCCTTATCGTACTTGGCGACCATCTCCTTCCGCTTTGCCTCCATGGCGGCACGACGCCCGGCTTTTTCGCTTTCGCTCAATTTGCCGTCGCCGTCCTGATCGTACCTGCCTTGGAGCCGCTGGAAGGCGTCCTTGCGGGCCACTTCCTTGGCCGCCGTTTCCTGGGCATCCAGCTTGCCGTCCTGATTGACGTCAAACCGCTTCTCCCAGCGATTCAGCTTCCCCTCCGGCGCCTCTTCGGCCAGCAGGCGGGGGCTAAGGTTAAAGAGCGATATGGCGAGCAGACCCAAGGTCACCCCGCCCCGATAGTTTCTGATGTTGGTCTTCATATAAGATTAGACTTCGAAAAACGGAAAAGGATGCGGTCCTTTAAAACTTTTTTTCGACCGCAATGCGGTCGCCCTTCGACGCGCCCCCGCTCAGCGGATTAGGCGCGAAGTAGGGTCCAACTACCTCATCCCATCCTAGTTCATCTTAACCTTAATCTTAATCTTCATCTTAATCTCTTTT
>CAZURF010000046.1:0-10884 GCA_964623555.1 uncultured Akkermansia sp.
CCGGTCGAGTTTCCATCGGACCAGAGGCACGATGGTGAAAGCAGAAGCCAAATCGATGGAACGGGTGGTAGTGCGCGGCGTAAGCCTGGAGAAGAACCAGGCCAAGGTGACGCTGGCGGGGGTGGCGGACCGCCCCGGGGTGGCGGCCAAGCTGTTTACGGGCATCGCCAAGGCGGGGATCAACGTGGACATGATCGTGCAAAACGTCTCCCTGCCGCCGGCGGGGAAAAAGGGCAAGGCGCAAACGGACATCACCTTCACGGTCCCGCGGGACGAGCTGGGGAAGGTGAAGCGCTATCTGGAGAGCTTCCGGCGGGCCGGGGGGGCGCGGCAGATCCTTTTCCAGGAGGGAATCGCGAAGCTTTCCGTGGTGGGCATCGGGATGCGGAGCCACAGCGGGGTGGCGGCGCAGCTGTTCCGGGCGCTGGCGGCGGCGGGGGTGAACATCCAGATGATCAGCACGAGCGAGATCAAGATCACCGTGGTGGTGGACGAGGCGGCGGGGCCGAAGGCGGTCCGGGCGGCGCACCGTGAATTCAAGCTAGGGAGGAGATAAATCATGAGCCAGGAGACGATCGACCCGAGGCCGTTCTGGGTGCGCTGGCAGGCGCGGGACTGGGCCTTTTTCCTGCTGCAGATGTTTCTGGGGACCCGGTTGCTGGTGGCGGGTGCGGCGAAGTTCAACGGCCCGCAGGGGCTGAGCTTTTCCCACTTTTACAGCCAGGTCATGCCGGCCCTGAGTCAGCCGTTCCTGGAGAAGACGTTCCTGCCGGCCTGGTCGGTGAAGCTGTATCTGGGGACCCTACCGTATGTGGAGATCCTGATCGGGGCGGGCATCCTGGTGGCGGGGCGGAACCGGGCCGCGCTGGTGATGGCGGGGATGCTGTTCCTATCGCTGGCGTTCGGGCAGATGCTGATCGGCGGCCATACCACGGTGGCGGATATCGCGATCCATTTGGCGCTGACGGTGATGGCGTTGCTGTTGGTGGAGGAAGAGAAGAAGTAGGCTGAAGGCTGCAGACTGCAGGCTGTTAGGTAGTCTTTTAGATTTTTAGCCCTTAGCCATGAAGGGAACTCTCAAAGCCTCGACGTTGGCTCCATAACTAATGAGAAAATGGTCAAAGAGTCAAATAACCATGCCCCGGCTAGGACTCGAACCTAGGACCAACCCCGACCGGGTCGGGGCTGCTCTACGATTGCATGGCGGAGAGAACCTTCGAGGGGCTTTTCCATGATTTATATTTTTTCTCGAGATCGCGGGCCTCGGAAAGCGTGGGGCACGCTTGGAAGTATACGACCCCCAAGAGGCGGCCCAAACGCAGGGTGGATCTGACCATGCCCCGGCGGTGCTGGGCGAGCCTGCGATCCAGATCATTGGTGGAGCCCAGGTAAAATTTGCCGGACTCGAACTCTAAAAGATAAACACCGCATTTCATGGTTGCTGGCCGCCGAGAACGGCGGCCATGCCCCGGCTAGGACTCGAACCTAGGACCAAGTGATTAAGAGTCACCTGCTCTACCAACTGAGCTACCGAGGCGAAGCGGAAAACCATATCGAAAGTTACTGGTTTCCGCAATCCTCTCCCTGACGAGTTGGGCATTGAGCGGGAGCCGGATCGGTCCCAAAATCCGGCCGTGAGCACGGAGGAAAAACCCGCCGGAATCCCGGGGAAGGGGCTGCAGATCTGGGGAGATGTCCGGTTGGCGGCCGACGGGGTGATCCAAGGGGCGGTGCAGGGCAGCGTGTGGGGAAAGGAAAAGGTTATCGTGAGTGAGAACTCCCAGGTTTCCGGCAGCGTGGAGGGATCGGATGTCCGGATCGACGGGGTGGTGCAGGGCGGGGTTTCCGCCCGTGGACGGGTTTGGATGGGGAGTCGGGCAAAGGTGAAGCTGCGTTGCGCCGGGCGGGCGGTGCGGATTGAGCCGGGGGCGGAGTTTCGCGGCGAACTGCAGGTGGGCTGAAGCATGCCGGTGACCCTGACCAAGATCGAGGTGGCCTGCCCGGAGTGCGGGCAGGCGCAGATGGAGTCGGAAAATTTCATCTCCACGGTGTGCCGGAGCTGCGGGCACTACTTCAAATCCGCGCGGGCGGCCCGGGGGGGGAAGCGGAAGATCAAGCGGGCGGTCATCAAGAAGCGGGAGCTGACCTGCGCGGATTGCGGCTCGGTGCAGGAGGTGGCGGAGGAGGCGCAGTCCTCGACCTGCCTGCAGTGCGGGCGGCACCTGGAGCTGGGGCACCGCGAGATCACGGGGGAGCACCTGGGGAACCTGAGCCTGGAGGGGGAGCTGAAGATCGGGCCGAGGGGAAATTTCGGTGGATCCCGGGCGCGGGCGGCGCGGATCGTGTTGCAGGGGCGGGCGAGCGGTTATCTGGAGGCGCCCGAGTGGCTGCGGGTGGAGGGCCAGACCAAGCTGCGCACGGGGGCCTCGGGGGGCATTTTGCAGATCCGTCCCGGCGCCGTCCTGGAGTGCGGAGAGCCGATTCAGTTCCAGGGCGGGGAGATTGAGGGGGAACTACGTTGTCCCGTGGCCCGGTTTGCCGGGCCGGTGCGGGTGGGGCCGCAAGGATCGATTGTGGTGGAGAAGATCAGCTTCACCGAGCTGACGGTGGAGGAAGGGGGACGGGTGCGGGCGCAGACGGGGGAGTCGTTGCCTTAGGAGGAAATTTTGCGGGAGGTGTTGCCGGTCATGTGGTGTGGAAAGTAGAAGGTGCGAGGTGGAAGGGGTGAGGTGGAAGGGGTGAGGTGAACATGAAATCTCAGGCAGCGGCAGGGCCGGAATAGGACCCCGCCCAATCCAAGACGGACCGTCGGATTATTTTGACTTGGTGAGACGGCGGAAGGTGGGGGAGAACTCGGGAGAGTCGGCCTTACCTTCGATGGGGTCGGAACGGCCGCGGAAGAGGGCGGCCTCGGCGACAATGAATTTGTTGGTGCGGACATCGCCGAAGAGCTGGGCGTTGTCGCAAACCTCGATGGATTCGGTGGCGGTGATGTTGCCTTGGACCTTGCCGCGGATGATGACCTTGGCGGCGTGAACCTCTGCCTTCACCACGGCTTCCGGGCCGATGGTCAGGGTGCCTTGGGAAATGATTTCGCCTTCAAAGGTGCCGTTGAATTCGAGGGGGCCATCAAAGGCGAGGGTGCCCTTGATTTCCACCTGATCGGTGATCAGGGCGGTGCGACCGGAGGTTTCAATGCGGGCAGTGCTCACCCTGGCAGTCTCGGGGTAGCTGAAGGTGGCTTCAAGACTATCGGATTTGCGGCCGTTGGTGCGGGTAAACATTTTTACATTATATCACGGAAAATATAGGTTTTGTAAAGGGCTTTTTACCAAGAGGGGTGTAGGGGGGTTTCTTGACAGCAGGTGAGGGGGTTACGCAACCTCCTCCTTCCCATGATTCATCACCTCAAGTTGATCCAGCTCAAGGGGGGCATGCCCCCCAACCGGGTGGAGGAGATCATGGTGGAGAGCCGGATCCGGCTCCTGAAGATCCAGGATGTCCTGAGCCTGGCCTGCGGGAAGAAGATCCCCCTGAACGGGCATGACTCCTTTCACGACCTTTTTCTGGCCCTGGAATTCGAAAACAGCCTGAAGCGGACCTCGGCCTTTGACCATCCGCTGTACCACCAGTTCGAGGCCCAGGTCCTCAAGCCCAACGCCCAGAAGATCGAGGTGTTGGAGTTTGAAATGGATCCGGGCAAAGACGTCCGGTTTTCCTAACCCCAACCCAAAAGATCCGGGGCCGCGTTGAGCAAGCGGGCGGTCGTGGGTGTGGGAGTGGCGGGTTTTCCAAAAAACGCCGCCGGCAATTCCTGGGCATTCTTGCAGTGGGCCACGGGGCTCCGGGAAATGGGGTGGGAGGTCTGGATCGTGGAGTCGCTCCAGGCCAAGGAGGTGATCGACCGGCAGGGCCGGCCCTGCCGTCTGCGGGACAGCTTCAACCTGGCCCATTGGAAATCCTTCCTGGCGGATCTGGCGTGGGACGAAAAGGCGACGCTGCTGGTCGAGGGGGAGCCCGGGGAGGAAAAGGCCTTGCGGGAGTTTGCCCAGGGAGCGGATCTGTTCCTGAACCTCTCCGGGCATTTCAAACGGCAGGATCTGGTGGCCGGTGCCGCGGCCCGGGTGTACGTGGATCTGGATCCGGCCTTCACGCAGATCTGGTCCCAGGTGTATGGCAGCCCGATGAACTTTGCCGGCCACAACGCCTTTTGGAGTGTCGGGCTTTCGATGGGCCGTGGGGCGGTGGTGCCGGAGACGGGGCATGTCTGGAAGCCGGTCCTGCCTCCGGTTTGCCGGCGGTATTGGTCCCAGGAAGCGGCGGGAACTCCCTCCGGGCCGGCGGCAGAAAAATGCCGGGGCCACTGGACCACGATCACGCACTGGTACGGCTACGCGGCGGTGGAGTGGGAGGGGCGAAGTTACGGTAACAAGGCGGAGGAGTTTGAAAAATTACAGGACTGGCCCGGGCGGACGGGGCTGCGACCCCGGGTGGTGACGGATCTCGGGCCCGGGGAGGAAAGAAGCCGTTTTGAATCGGCGGGCTGGCAGTTTCTGGACCCCGCCGAAATCTGCTCCGACTGGCGGACGTACCGGTCGTTCTTATCGGCCAGCCGGGGGGAGTTTTCCCCGGCGAAATCGGGTTACGTTACGGCCAAGACCGGCTGGTTCAGCGACCGTAGCGTGCTGTATCTGGCCCTGGGGAGGCCGGTGCTGCTTCAAGAGACGGGCTGGTCCCAATGGCTTCCGGAGGGCAAGGGTTTGGTGGCTTTCCGCAGTCCCGCGGAGGCGGCCGAACGCGCGCGCCAGATCGAGGCGGAATATTCCCGCCATGCCCGGGCGGCGGAAGAGATTGCCCGCGACCAGTTGGCGGCCGAATCCGCGATCGGGGCGGCCCTGCGGCACCTGTAAAGCGTCCCCGGGAACCGGTCGTTTGACTTGATCGGGGCGGTTTCTAGCTTGAAGCCATGGGCGCGGTGATTTCGAGAAAAGTGCTGCAGGCGGGCGTGGACTGGTTCCGGCCGACCCCGGAGCTGGAGTCGGAGTTGCGGCAGATTGAGACCCGCATCCTTCACCAAGCCTCCCTGTTCGACCCGGGAGCGGAAGGCTACGTCCGGTACGCGCTGGAAGGGGGCGGCAAGCGTCTTCGGCCCGCTTTGGTTCTTCTGGCGGGAAAAGCCGCCGGCGGCTGGACCGAGCCGGTGCGGGATCTGGCGGTGATTGTGGAACTCGTGCACGTGGCCTCCCTGATCCACGACGACGTCCTGGATCGGGCGGAGTTGCGGAGATCCCGGGCCACCTGCAACGCCAAGTGGGGCACGGAGCTTTCGGTGCTGTTGGGTGACGCCCTTTTCGCCCATGGACTGCAGCTGGCCACCAAACTGGAGGATGCGGAAGTGGCGCGTAAAATCGCGGAAGCCTCCCGGAATCTGTGCGAGGGGGAAATTCTCCAGACCCAAAAGCGTTTTGATCTGAAGATGTCGACGGCCGATTACCTCCACATCGTTGGCCTGAAGACCGGCGCCTTGTTCCGGGCGGCCGCGGAGGTGCCGTTTCTTTTACACCGTGCCCCGCCGGTCCGGCGGGAGGCCGCCCGGTCCTTCGGGTACCAGTTGGGGTTGGCCTACCAGATTTATGATGATGTTCTGGACCTCGTGGGCACCGATGAGGAGAGCGGCAAGACCCTCGGCACGGACCTGAAAAAGGGAAAATGGACCCTGCCGGTGCTGCACGCCCTGCAGACCCTGCCGGCCGGCGAGTCGGAGGCCCTGCGGGCGGAGCTGGTCGGGGGCAGCGGGGAGGTGGTCGGCAAGATCCGGGCCGCCGGTGGCATCCGGTTTTCCATGCGCAAGGCGGTGGAGCTGCTGGAGCGGGCGAAGGGGGACCTGCAGCTCCTCGGGGATCCGGAGGGGGAGTTGGAGGCTTTGACGGGGCGGTTGCAGGGTTTTTTACGCCAGTTTGAGTCCTAAAAATCACTGACTCGCCTCTTCTAAATTTCCGGCAACCGCAGTAGGATGTTCCGATGTCGGCCGAAACGGCTCTACCTCCGGATCTGGAAAATGGGCCGACCGATGAGGAGTTGGTGGCCTCAACCCTCAAGGGGGATCTGGGAGCCTATGACGAGTTGATCCGCCGATTCCAAGGGCGGCTTTACGGGGTGATTTACCACCTGACCTCCAACCATGAGGACACGAACGACCTGCTGATGGAGGTCTTTGACAAGGCCTACCGGAGTTTGCCGACCTTCCGGGGGCAGTCCTCGTTTTACACCTGGATTTACCGGATCGCGATCAACCGGAGCTTTAACTTTCTGGATAAACGTAAAAGGCGGCAAGGGGCCATGAGCCTGAATGACCTGGATGAGGATGGCTTGCCGAAACTGGATCTGCCCGATATGTCGCCCCAAAACGATCCAAATAAGTCTATCATGCTGAATGAGTTACAAAATAAATTGAACGAATCGATGCTTAAGCTGTCGAAGGAACATAGAACTGTGGTAACTTTATTTGATATCCAAGGACTTGCGCATGCTGAGATCGCTAAGATCATGAGCTGCACGGAGGGGACTGTCCGTTCCCGCCTGCACTATGCTCACAAGCAGCTGCAAAAATCTCTTGGCTTCTACCTGAAAAAGTAAAACCATAAGGATCCATTTCATGACCCCCAAAAACGAATTCAACGATCTGCAAAAGCTTCTTCGCCTAAAACGTCTGGAGACCCCGGGTCAGCAATACTTCGACCGTTTTGTGGACGCCTTTCACACCTATCAGCGCCGCGAGATCCTGCAGGAAGAGCCTTGGTACGCGAAGGTGGTGGAGGTTCTCTTTGAGCCCTGGGTGGCCGGAGTTCCCCGTTTGGCCACCGTGGCTGCTTCCGCGGCCTGCCTTCTGGCTGGCGTCGCTTTCTTCCTCGGTCCTATCCAGTCCGGCCCTGCCCAGCTGGCGGATGGCAAAGTGGCGCATCCCCGGGGAATCGTCGTGGCTTCGGCCCAGAATGATGAGTCACTCCAAATCCAGCCTGAGCTGATTGAGACGGCGGCCGGCGGGAACGAGACCGAACTCCGGCCCCTCTATGTGAACGGGCACGGCGCAGTGGCTTATGATTCCCGGCTCGCGTTCTAAGTTTCTTTTTTCCTCCCTGCTTGTCCTCGGCCTGTGTGCGGCCGGCTGGCTAGCCTTCCGGGGACTGCCGAAAAAGGAAAGCGCCCTCAAGCCCGCGGCCGAGACTGTGGTGGTCGAGGAGGTCCGGGTGACCGAACTGCAGACCGCCCGGCAGGAGACTCCGGCTTCCACCCCGGCCCAGGGATCGAGCGGGGTTTTTGACAAAATCGCCTCCGAGGTCAGCGGCGTTTACGAAAAGGCCGCACCTTCCGTGGTGCGCATCCGCGCCTCCGACGGCCCCGAGCAACTGGCCGGCAGCGGCTTTTTCGTGGACAACCAGGGAACCATCCTGACGGCCTATGCCGTGGTGGGGCAGGCCAAGGAGGTGACCGTGGAGACCGGCGGGCGGTCCCACACAGCCAAGATCCTCGGCCGGGACCCGCGAAGCGGAGTGGCCCTGTTAAAAATCAAAGCGGGGGAGACGCCCTTCCTGCTGTTTGGCGAATCCTCCCATCTCCGGCCGGCGTCCGCGGTGGTGAGCGTGGCCTTTCCC
The DNA here is from genome assembly GCA_964623555.1 of uncultured Akkermansia sp. Classification (GTDB taxonomy): domain Bacteria; phylum Verrucomicrobiota; class Verrucomicrobiia; order Methylacidiphilales; family Verrucolacustridaceae; genus Verrucolacustris. Next base: position 7,653 of record CAZURF010000046.1, read on the forward strand.
TACGACCTGAAGGCGGAACCGACCTTCGGTCTGGTGGCGGGGTTTGACGTGAAATATCTGACGCGGTTTTTTGCGACCACCCACATCCGGGCCAATCTACCCATCAAACCCGGCCAGATCGGTGGTCCCCTTCTCGACAGCCAGGGCAAGGTCGTCGGCGTTCTGATGCTGGAGATTGACGAGGGGAAGGCCTGCTACGCCCTGCCGGTGGAGGCGGCCGCCAAGGTGGCCGCGGATATCGAGCGTTTTGGCGAGCCCCGGCACGGCTGGATGGGCGTCGGCGTGATGCCGGACCGGAGCCGGCCGGAGCGGGGAGCGCCCGTCTTTGTGGACCGTCTGTACAAGGGGACGCCCGCCGAGAAAAGCGGCCTAAAAGCCGGGGATGAGGTGATTTCCATCGGCAGCCGGCCGGTGCGGGAGCCTTCCGACGTGTTGGACTCGGCCTTTTTCGCCAACGTGGGGGAGAAGATTCCGGTCAAGGTTCGCCGCAGCGGCAAAGAACAGACCTTCACCATCACGGTGGCTGAGCGTCCGGACAGCTCCCGGATCGTGGAGCCGGCTCCGCTTTTCCCGGATTCCCAGGGCGGATCTTCGCCGCAGGGAGTGCCAGTGCGGGGCGGCAACCCGTAAGGCGCTGCCAACCGTCGGCCCGTTCCCTGGGCCCTTCGATTTGGGTGAAGATTTGGTTTTCTGTTGGGCTAGCATAGGTAGATGAATTTTGCCCAAACGGCTCTGATTCTGGCGGGGCATGGTTCCACCCAAAACCGGAACTCCAGCCGTTTTACGAGAGAAACCGCGAAGAGGCTGGCCCGGCGGGGAATTTTCAGGGAAGTGCGGGCAGGTTTCTGGAAGGAGAGTCCCTCATTTCAGGAGGTTTTTCACGGGCTGCAGGCCCGGGAGGCCGTGGTGGTGCCGTGGTTCCTCACGCGGGGATATTTCGTGGAAAAAGTGCTGCGGGAGCAGTTCTCGGCCACGCCGATCCCGTGCCGGATCCTGGATCCCATCGGCTCCCGTCCGGAGATCACCGATCTCATGCGTGCCCGAGCCAGGCAGCTTGCCCGGAGGCCGTTCACCTTTCCGGGGATGGTTGCGAATGCGGTCCAAAGTTTGCTGGGAATTTCCCGCCACCGCGGGGAGGGAGTCAGGCCGGAAGAGGCAAGCCTGTTGCTGGCGAGCCATGGGACGCCGCTCCACCGGGGATCGAGGGTGGCGGCGGACACATTGGCGGAGGAGCTGGGCAAGGACGGCTACCGGGTGAGCCGGGCGATGTTTTTGGAGGAGGAGCCCAAGATTGCCGATTGGCGGCAGGTGGCGGCGCCCGAGGGGCCAGTGATGGTCCTGCCTCATTTTTTGGCGGGTGGATTACACGGTTCGGAGGATGTGCCGGGTTTGTTGGGAATCCCGGCCGGGAAGCAGGGATGGCATCAGGTGGAGGGAAGACGGATCGGATACGGGGCGCCGATCGGGATGCCAGAAGAAATGACAGAGTTGATTTTAAAAATGGTGGACGAATTGGCCCCCTAAGACCTACCCCCGCCCATCCGGGTTTCCCGCTCCGCAGTTGGATGGTTTTCCGCTTACGCGGGGGGATTCGTGGACGTATGACGTGAATGTGAATGTGGGGAGCGGAATCAACGATAAGTTTCAGTTGAAGTTGGTCTCATAAAACCAATGATGGTCGGGTGAAGGGCAAAAACGGGGTGCATCGCACGGGTTTGGCGGAGTCGGTCAGGGGCTTTTTCGGGTCGGAAGGGGCGTTGGCGGGCGCGAAGGGGTATGAGTCCAGGCCCGGCCAGGCCAGGATGGCGGAGCAGGTAGCCGAGGTGATCGAAACAAAGCGGCACTTGGTGGTGGAGGCGGGGACGGGGACGGGCAAAAGCTTGGCGTATCTGGTGCCGGCGGCTTATGCGGCGGAGGCGGGGCGGAAGGCGATCGTCAGCACTTACACCATCCATCTGCAGGAGCAGTTGTTTGGCAAGGATGTTCCCATTGTGCAGTCCCTGGTGCCGTTTGAGTTCACCGCGGCGCTTTTGAAAGGCCGACAAAACTACCTCTGTCCGCATCGGCTGAAGAAAGCGCAGGCCCATCAGGGGGAGCTGTTCGCCACGGGCCAGGCGGAGCAGTTGAAGGGCCTGCGGGAGTGGGCGGGCCGCACCAAGGATGGGACCTTGTCGGATCTGGATTTTTCGGTGGATGCGGCGGTGTGGTCGCAGGTCTGCAGCGAGGCCTTTGCCTGCACGCCGCGGCATTGCGGGGGAGCTAACGGCTGTTTTTACCAGAAGGCACGGGCGGCGATCCTCGATGCGAACGTGGTGATCGTAAACCACGCCCTGTTGTTTGGTCTTTTGGCGGGGCTGGAACAGGAGGAAGAGACGCCGGACGAGGGTTATCTATTTCCCAACGATTTCCTGATCCTGGATGAGGCGCATGAGGTGGAGGATGTGGCGGCGAAAGCCCTGGGGCTGGAGGTGAGGCTGGGGTCGCTGCGGTTCCTGCTGCAGCGCTTGGTGCATCCGCGGACGAAAAAGGGTGCGCTGGCAAGATATCGGGACGGAGCGGCGATCAAATCGGTCCTGGGGGTTCTGGGAATGGCGGAGGGATTTTTTGAGGAGGTGCTGGAGGCGGGCAACCTGAAGGAGGCGGGGCAGAAGCGGGTGCGACAACCGTTGGCGGTGAAGAATGAGTTGGGGCCGAGGTTAATGGATATCCGGGCACGGCTCTTGAAGCTGGCGGAGGATGCGGACGACGGGGAGGAGAGGAACGAGTTAAGGGACCATGCCCGCAGGCTGGAGGGAACGGCGTTCGGGCTGGGGGAGTTTCTTAAAATGAGCCGGGAGGGCCACGCCTATTGGGTGGAGCGGCGTTTGCCGGAGGAGGGGCGGGCGTTCAAGGGGGAGATGAGCCTCCATGCCTCGCCGGTGGAGGTGGCGGAGAGGTTGCGGGAGCTGGTCTTCCGGGACGGGTCGACGGCGGTGATGACAAGTGCAACGCTGGCGACGGGTCGGGGTCTGGAGTTCTTTGCGGAGCGGACAGGAGCGGAGGGGGCGGAGAAGCTGGTGGTGGAGTCGCCCTTCGACTACGCGAGCCAGATGCGGGTTTACCTGGCCAAGGGGATGCCGGAGCCAAGCGAGGGAGCCAAGTTCCAGGAAGCGCTGGAGGGATGGATCCGGAGATTGACGGGGATGACCCAGGGGAAGGCATTTGTGCTCTTCACGAGCCGGGCGATGTTGCG
>CAZURF010000047.1:0-6440 GCA_964623555.1 uncultured Akkermansia sp.
ATTCAATAATTTGGTTATTCAGGATTCAACTCGGCCTGCCCGGAAGTCAGGCCCTACCAAGCCAAGACCCTTTGACTCGGCCGCGCGCTTTAGAGCTGGTGTTCGTTTTCCAGGAAGCCGCGCAGATGGCGGATCCGGGTCGGATGCCGCATTTTGCGAAGGGCCTTCGCCTCGATCTGACGGATGCGCTCGCGGGTCACCTTGAACTGGCGCCCCACCTCCTCCAGCGTCCGGGAGTAGCCGTCCACCAGGCCAAACCGCTGCTCCAGCACGGCGCGCTCGCGATCGGTCAGGCTCTCCAGCACATCCTTGATCTTCTCCTTAAGCATGGAGTAGGCGGTCATGTCGGAGGGATTTTCCGCACTCTTATCCTCGATGAAGTCGCCGAAGGTCGTGTCGTCACTGTCGCCCACCTGCGCCTGCAGGGAAATCGGCTGCTGGGCCATCTTGAGGACCGCGCGCACCCGCTCCACCGGCATGCCGGTCTCGTCAGCCACCTCCTCGGGGGTGGGCTCACGGCCAAACTCCTGCACCAACTGCTTCTGGACGCGCATCAACTTGTTGATCGTCTCGATCATGTGGACCGGGATGCGGATCGTCCGCGCCTGGTCGGCGATGCTCCGGGTGATCGCCTGCCGGATCCACCAGGTGGCGTAGGTCGAGAACTTGTAGCCGCGGCGGTACTCGAACTTCTCCACGGCCTTCATCAGGCCCATGTTCCCCTCCTGAATCAGGTCGAGGAACGAAAGGCCGCGGTTGGTGTACTTTTTGGCGATGGAGATGACGAGACGCAGGTTGGCCTCCACCATCTCCGTCTTGGCGCGCATCGCCTTGCGGACCCATTCCCGCAGGTCGCGGTAGTGGGCGAAAAACTCCTCGCGGGTCAGCCGGGCGTTGTGCTCGATCTCCTCGATCTCCTCCTTGAGGGTCTTTTTGCGGACATCGGTCGCGCGGCTCCGGGACTTCGCCTTGTGCAGGGACTCCAGCTCCGTCGTCTTGTCCTGCAGCTGCCGGTGGGAGTTTTCACAGACGACGATGAACTCCTCCAGCACCTTCTGCTTGAAGAAAAACTTCACGAACAGCTTCTCCATCGCGTCCTGCAGCTTCTTGAGCTCGTTCCCGGCGCGCTGCCGCGCGATGCCGGAACGGGCTTCCATCAGCCGTGCGTAGGCCTTGTGGGCCTTGTCCTGCGTCTGGTGGAGCTGGCGGACGAGGCCCTTGAGGGCGCTCATGTACTTTTCGCGCCCCTCGATCTTCTTGTCCTGGATGACGCGGTCGAAACGCTCGCGGGAATTCAGCAGCTTCTCCCCCAGGGAAACGTACTCCCGGGCGATGAAGCCGAACTTGTGCAGGTGCTGGACGGCGCCGATTTCCGACTCCTCGATGCGCTTGGAAATCTCCACCTCCTGCTCACGGGTGAGCAGCGGTACCTGCCCCATCTGCCGGAGATACATCCGGACGGGGTCGTCGAGGATGTCGAGCTTCTCGGCCTTCTCCTCCACCACCGGCTCCCCGGTCTCCTCGTCCCGGGCCGGTTTTTTGTAACGGTCCACCTCGCTGGCCTCGATGACATCGATTTCAAAGTTCCGCAGGAAGACGAGCACGCCCTCCACCTGCTCGGCTTGGTTGACGGTTTCCGGCAGCGCCTCGTGGAGATCGTCAAACGTGAGGTAACCCTGTTCCCGGGCCAGCTTGATGAGCTCGCGCAGTTTTTCCTGCTTTTCCGGGCTCTGGGCCAGCCCGGCCAGACCGTTGGCGGCGGGATCCGGGGCGCCGTTGACCGCCTCCTTGGCCTCCTGCTCCACCGCCATCAAATCGGCTTCCGATGGCTCGTCCCCCGGCCCCATTTCCGGCGCGGCCGCCGGGGCGATTTTGGCCCGGCTGGAGGAGAGTTTGGGTGCCTTGGGAGCCTTGCTTTTGGCGACTTTCTTCACGCGGAAAACCACTCCAAATCAACGAAATGAGGAAAGAGCATAAACGTTAAGGATTAGCTTTTACGGTTCCCTGTGTCAAACGCGCCCTTTTCTTGAGCAATTCCCCTTGTTGGCGAAGGACTTCCGCCACGTTCGGATCCCCCTGATTCAGGGACCGAAGCCGCGCCGTCAGCGTCTCCGCTTCCCGCCGCAAAAAGTCCCCTTCCAATCTCCAGGCCAGCCTCTCCAGGGCGCCGTCCCAGTCGTTCTCGGGGTGCTTTTCCCAGACCCCCGCCTCCAACCCTGTGACGAAATCCTGCTCGGCCCCGTTGAGGTGAGGCAACAAGTCGGCGAGCCCGGTCCAGGCGTCGTCCCGGTAAAGATCCCGGATTTTCAGGTAAAGCTCCTCCCCGGCCAGATTCTTCAGCCAGATCTCGTCCACACACCGCTCCACCTCCGGCAAGCGCGCCGGCGCACCCAGCACCAGCAGAAGCAGTTCCCGCACCACGGGGTGAACCTCCAACGGCTGTCCACTGGAGGTCGTGGTCTTGGCCTCCGCCGGAGTCCGCTCCCCGCGCAGCTGGACCTGCTTCCGGCTTTTTTCCACCTCGGCGAGGACCAGGCTCTCCCCCAAGCCCAGCTTGGTCGCCGCCTTGGTCACCAGCGCCGTGCGGCTGACCGCGTTCTCCACCTTGCCCAATAACGAGGCCACCGCCTCGACCACTTTTCGTTTCCCGGCGGGGCTGTCCCCCTCCTGCTGGGCCTGCCAGTCGACGAAGAAATCCAGAAAGTCGACCGCCTCGTCCAGCTTCGCCCGGAAGGCGTCGGGACCGCCCTTGCGGATGAGCGAATCCGGGTCGTCTCCCCGCGGCAAACGCACCACCTTCACCCCCAGCTCAGCCTTGGCCAACCCGCCCCATCCCTGCCCCTCCTCCACGAGGACGCCGCCCAGACGGCCGGCGGCGCGGTCCCCGGCCGCATCGGCATCGAGACAGATGACAATCTCCTTGGCAAAACGCCCGATCAGCTTGGCGTGGTCCTCGGTGAAACCGGTGCCCAGGGGAGCCACCGTCTCGGCAAATCCCGCCGCCTGGGCCCGTAGCACGTCGAGTTGTCCCTCGCAGACGATCGCCCGGCCGGCTTCCGCCATGGCCCGGCGGGCCCGGTCAAAACCGAAGAGGACTTTCCCCTTCTTGAAAATCATCGTTTCGGGCGAGTTCACGTACTTGGGCTCGTCCGGCCCGGCCCCGGCCAGCACCCGCCCGCTGAAGGCAATCACGCGGCCGCCCTCGTCGTGGATCGCAAACATCAGCCGGTTCCGGAACCGGTCGTAGACGCGGCCGTTTTGGGCCTTGAGCGCCACCCCGGCCGCAATCATCTCCTCCTCGCTAAAACCGTTTTTCTTTCCCCAGTCCAGGGTGGCCGTCCAGGCCGCCGGCGCGTACCCCAGCCCAAACCGCGGAATCCATTCGTGCGGAATTTCCCGGTCTTTGAGATAGGCCCGGGCCGCTTCCGCCGACGGATCGTGGAGCAAAAGATCCCGCCAATGGATGGCCAAAGAGGCGTGGATCTGGCGGAGTCGCTCCCGCTCCGCCCCGCTGCCCCCCGCACCCCCGCCTCCGGCGCCCTTTTCCTCCTCCACCGGCACCCCGGCCCGCTCGGCCAGACGACGGACTGCGGCCGGAAAATCCAGCCCCTCCATCATCATGACAAAGCGGAAGACATCCCCTCCCGTTCCGGAACTGAAGCACTTGAAGAACTGCTTGTCCGGGTGGACGTAAAAGGAGGGGGTTTTCTCCTTTTTGAAAGGGCTAAGGCCCCGGAAATTGACGCCCACCCGCCGGAGCTGGACGTAGGAGCCGGCCACCTCCACCAGATCGCTGGCCCGCCTCACCCTTTCAATCGTATCGGCGGAGAATCCCATCCCTCTGTTTTCCAAGCCGTTGCCGGGGAAACAACACGTTTCCCCTTAGTTGCCCACCAACCCCCTTTCCCCCATCTTAATAACTCCGTGAAACTCTCCGCCCGTTCCCTTCCACCTTCCACCTTCCACCTGCTGACCTATCTCTTTGTCTTTGCCTCCTGCTTGGTCGCCCAAGATTCGAACTCAAAATCCCGCGTCGCCTACCTCGAAAACCCCAACCTCCTCAACAACTACGATCCCAAACCCGAGGCGGTGAAAACCGCGGTGGCCTCCCTGCTGACCACCCTGACCGGAAAGGACAAACCGGCCGATGCCTGGAAGGATCTGGGCATCTCTCCGGAGAACACCGTGGCCGTGAAAATCGCCGCCCTCGGCGATCCCCGCACCAGCACCAGCAAGGAGGTGGTGGATGCGGTCACCGGCAGCCTGGTGGAGGCCGGGGTGAAACCGGACCAGATCATCATCTGGGACAAGGCAGAACGGGACCTTTTCCGCTCCGGTTTCCCGGTCAGCACCGCCCGGGGAAAGATTCAGACCCGCGCAGTGATCGCCGGAGCCACTTCGGACACCCCGGGTCTCGGCTGGGACCCCGACACTTCGCCTTACTTCAACCCCACCATGGGACAACTCATTTACGGCGACCTCAAGTTCCAGCCCGCCCTCATGGATGGCATGTCCGCCGCAAGACCTGCCGGGAGCGCCGACCGCACCCCCTACTGGTCCTACTACACCAAGCTGGTCACCCAGAAGGACGTGAAGGTGGTCAACCTTGGCACTATGACCAGCGATCCCGACTTGGGCATCTACGGCTGCTGTGCCTCCCTCGCCCTAGGCAGCGTTGACAACACCCGGCGCCTGATGAAACCCAACGCGGACCAGGACACCACCATCGGCGAAATCCTGATCAGCGACCCGCTTAAGCCCAAGACCGTTCTCCATATCTCGGACGGACTGGTCATCAAATACGCCGGCAACCGCTCCTTTGACGCCAATTACGCCTCCACGCCGGGCATACTCCTCGCCTCCAAGGATCCCGTGGCCCTCGATGCCATGGCGATCGACCGCTTTGAGAAGCTTCGCCTCAACCCCGGACCCGGCGTTCCTCCCATTCCCAAGATCGGCAACGTTCCCCACTTGGCCGGGGCGACTTTGGTTGGCGCGGGGAATGCGGATCCATCCAAGATCGAGATTGTGAATGTAAAATAGACCAAGGGCTACAGGCTGTAGGCTACAGTGGCCTTGCAACGAGAAGATGAGAGATCACAAAAAGCTTAGGGCGTTTGTACTGGCGGATGAAATTGTGCCTTTGATTTATCAGCTAACTCGCGATTTCCCCCCTCAAGAAGTCTGTGGTCTAACCGCCCAAATCCGCCGGGCGGCGATATCAGTTCCTTCCAACATCGTCGAAGGATGCAGTCGAGAGAGTCAGGCCGAATATTTTCGTTTCTTGGAGATTGCCTTTGGCTCGCTGAGGGAACTGGATTATCAGGTCCAGCTTGCCATCCGCCTTGGTTACCCGGCCACAGATCAGGCCAAGGATTGTTTGGAGAAAATCCAGGAAGCCCTCAAGGTTCTTGGTTCTCTTGTTCTTTCCATGCGGATCCGTCGTCCGCCCAAGCCCACCTAACAGCCTGTAGGCTATAGCCTTTGGCCTTTCAAAGTTCCGCGGCCTCCACTCCAAAGCTGAAACTCCCCACCTTAGTCCCCCGCCACTCAAGGGGCGCACGAACTTTCCCCCGCCAAACGGCATCTTTCTCAATCCACTCAAGGATCAACCGTGGACCATCCGTTTCCGAACCCTCCGTCTTCTGTCCTTTTGGCATTAGAACCAGAAAACCCTCCATGGAAAAGAGAGAGAAACGCCCTTCTGATATCTCTGCAATCAAGGCACTTATGGATGGAGTGGCTTTGCGAAGGTAGGGAGCCACATCTGCAAAGAACTCCCTGCCTCTTTTGTCACGGCCGCCCTCCAGCAACGCCTCCACCAATTCCGTACCGGCATGGGTGATCCCCACCAGAGGACTAAGGTCGGGGCGGTCGGGATGCAGGCTGAAGGAGAGGGTTAGCGGCAGACAGTGCCGGTCGGATTTGAGCCGCGGGGCAGCCGCTTGGAAGATTTCGGCCTTATCCCAGGTGAGAACCTCGGAAGCGTCGGCCTGGAGGGTTTCGTAGCGGAAGCTGGCGATCCCGGCGATGGCCTCGCAGCCGAACCATTTCATCCGGCGGAAGTAGTCGCCCGACTTCACGGGGCTGAGGCCGGCGTCGGGTCGACTCATCCAACCCTGCTTCCCCTTCCGGACCGAGCCCTTGCGTACCCCGATCTCCACATCCTCTAGAAAGATCTCCGGGCTGGAGATCCTGACGCTAAATCCGCCAGCTTGGGCGGTGGGCTCGCCCAGGTCCTCCGCCTCGAGCTCCACAAAGAACACCTCTTTCCCGTCCCTTTTAAACTCGGCCACGATCCGGTCGCCGTGGTTGACCCCCTCCTCCACCATGTCAAAGACCCGGGCTTCCTCATCGTCGTCGATCCCGGCCCGAAGAAACTTCAGCAGACCGGCGATCAGGCCAAAGGCTGGGGCGACCGGGCCGATCATCAGTCCCCA
>CAZURF010000047.1:6540-10682 GCA_964623555.1 uncultured Akkermansia sp.
GCAGACCGGCGATCAGGCCAAAGGCTGGGGCGACCGGGCCGATCATCAGTCCCCAGCCGGTTTTCGCCCCTGGCAGGGAGCCCGAAAGCGCCGCCGCCACATTGGCGCCTTTATCCAGTTTTTGACGGGATTCCTCATCGGATTCGACCACTCCGACAGAGACCCCGATCCCACCAGGATTTCGCCCCAAATAAGCAATCTTTCTAAGATATTTCTGATCAATGGGGCCGGTCCCACTATAAGGAATGACCGTCTTTTCCGTGGCGACGGTGAGCTCAAGCACCCCTTCCCGGTTAGGACCGAAATCCTTCGATCGAAAGGCCCTTGGATCGACCCGGATCTCTTTGATAAAGATCGCCAGTAGGTTGCCCTTCGGCAGAGGCTTCCCCTTACCCCGGATCACCCGCACCTTCGTCCCGGCGTTAAAGAATATCCGGTCGCTGGGCATGCTTGGATTACAACGTTAATTCGTCATTATTCAAGATTTGAGTCCGGTAGGGGCGATGGTCCCCATCGCCAGATATTATGATTCAACCTTCAGGATCCCTTCACCTATTGGATGACAAGAACGGTCATCCCTACCCCCCTAAAAAACAAGGGGCGGAACCTTCGTTCCGCCCCTTGCCAACAAGAAAGTTTAACTACGATCCAAGCTTAAACTTTGCGAAGCCTCCGCAGAGCCACTAGACCAACCGTGCCAATCATCATGAGGGCACCGGTGGAGGGTTCGGGCACGGCTTCAAGTCTAATGAAGTCGTTGCCAGTTGCATTATCAGTGGTTTGGCCAAGCAAGATCTCGCTGGCTTCAAATGCGCCACTGACCTGAAGACCGGACAAATTCATGGTCACGCCAGACAAATCAGATGTGGGAGTAGTCCAAGCCGCAGTGCCTGTGCCATTGGCATTGCGAACGATAGCCAACTCATTGTTGAACGCAGTCCAGAGGTAAAGGCTCTTGCTCGAACCGATGCTCAAGGAGTAGTTCACGTTTGTGAGGGTCCCGTTGAACGTGTTGTAGGTGCCGGCCACGCCGTTAACTGTCAATGTCGAGAAGTTGTTGAACCCAAACTGCGTGGTGCTGGGCACAAAGGGCGAGCCCCCATTGGCCACCTGGGAACTAGTGCCGTAATTGGTCACCCCGGTTCCCAAGTCACTGAAGTTGTTGTTCAGCGCCAGGAGGGTCGAAGCATAGTCCGCAGACCCACTTCGAAACGCACTGATCGTGTTGTTCAGGACGGCAACATCCAGGAAGGTCCCGATGCGAACCCTTGTGCCGATGTCAATGTTGCCGAGAGCACTGGTGACAAAGATCGGACCAGTACCGGCTCCGTTTCCGACAACGGTGACCGTGGCAGCGCTCGCCAACATTGGCAAGCTGACCACAAACGCGATGAGTGATTTTCTCATTTTTTTGTTTCTTTCTTGTTAGGGGTTAACTACAGGCAAAGCCTTCCACGTCGTGTCGGACTGGACACTGACGATGAATGCGCCGGTACCTGGGAGTGTCACCCCGGATACCGGACTGAAGGTGTCAGGATTGATAAAACCATCCGCGCTGCCACCCCAGAGGTAGGTGGCTGTTTGACTAAAGTCCCCGGAGGTCGAATAGGTGGCCACCGTATCGACGTAATCCACCATGTTCTGCCCCAGTTGACTGGATTGAAGGGAGGGACTGGATGACGGGTTGCCGGCTGTGACCAGGTTCACAACACCCGCATAAAGGGGAATTACCGTTGGGGTGGTTTTGACTTGGCCGGAGACGGTGACTTGACCGCTGCCAGAGCTATTCAAAAGGAATCCCTGTCCGGGGTAGACCACCAAATCCGCCTCCGTGAACGTGTTGGGATCGACCCAACCCGTGCTAGAAGAGGAATCCCGCAACACGGAAGAGCTTGTTCCGTCCGCGTGATAAACGACCACTGTGTCCGCGTAATCTGCCAAGGCGGCATTCCCGGCAAAGATGTCCGAAACTTTCAGATGCGGCCTTACCACGATGGTCGGGGTGGTCCCGAGAATCCCGGACAGATTCCCGTCAACCGTCAGCACCGAGGAATTATTGGAGGTAACATCAAGAGCATATCCTGCCATCGTGCCCGATGTGATTTCCGCATAGTAAGCCGGCATTCCGTTGCTCGGCGCCAAATTTCCAAAATTGGCGCCGGTAACCGTAATGGTGGTTGCGCTGACCGAGCTTGCCGTCCCGGAGAATACCGCTGGCTTCACGAAGCCAGCTCCCAAGCCGGTGGTCCCCACGGCGAAGTTCCTTTTTTCAAACCCCACGATCGGGGTACTGACGGTTGACTGCGCGCTCAGGTACGAGGCGGATGCGAAGAGGAATGCCGCCAAGATTGAGTAGGTTTGTTTGGTCATGGTTTAGATCCTCCCGCCAAGTTTGTGTGCTTTCCGCCTGTGGCTCAAAACCAAGCAGAGGCCCGCCAAGGAAAGGGCTGTAACGCTGGGCTCCGGGATCGCCGCAGTGAGTTTAATCAAATCGCTTCCCGAGCTGTAATCCACCACCGTACCGAGCAAAACCTCAGCATTTTGCATTGCACCCCCAGCCGCCACCTGGAGGCCGGAAAGGTTCATGGTGACCCCACTAAGGTCACTCGCCGGAGTGATCCAGGAGGATGTGCCCGTGCCGTCAGCGTTGCGGACGATGGCCAGCTCATTGTTGAAAGCGGTCCAAAGATAAAGGTTTTTGGATGTCCCAAGGCTGAGGGAATAGTTCGCACCGGTGATCGTCCCGTTGAAGGTGTTATAGTTGGCGGCAGCGGCACCGTTGATCGCCAAGGAGGTGATACCGTTGAAACCAAACTGGGTTGTGGACGGAGTGAATGCCGCACCGCCCACGGCGGACTGGCTTGAAGTCCCGTAATTTGTGACATTTGTGCCAAGATCAACAAAGTTGTTGTTCAGGGCGGAGAACGTTGCCGTGTAATCCGCGGACCCGGCCAAGAAGTTGCTGATGGCGGTAGAGAGGGCGGTCGTGTCGGTGAAGGTGCCGATTCTGATCCTGGTGCCAATCGCGATACTGCTGGAGGTGCTGGTCACAAAAATAGGCCCACCCCCCGAACCGTTCCCCACAAGGGTGATTGTGCCCGCCTGAACCGCCCAAGGGGCGAAAGATACTGCCAGAACCAGAAGAAGAGAAAGTTTGGGTAGGTTTTTCATGGTTGCCTTGAGGATGATTTCTCCATTTTGAAGGATAAATTAGGGCGAATAGGGTGCCGGTGCTTTCCACGTTGTGTCACTGGATACCCCGACCAGGATTGCCTGAACTCCAGGCAAGGTGACCCCGGAAACGGTGGAGAATAGATTCGGATCAATGAAATTATCCGGCGCCCCCGCCCACAGATAAGTCGCATTCTGCACAAAGGACCCGTCGGAGGTAAACGTACCCACGGTGTCCGCGTAGGCCGAAAGGTTGGTGCCCAAACCGGAAGTCTGAATGTCCGGGTTTCCGGAAGGATTGCCGGCCGAGACTAAGTTTACGCTGCTCGCATAAAGAGGAACCACGGTGGCGGTCTTTTTTACGGTGCCGCTAAAGGTAAAGTTCCCGGAAGCCGAGGCATTCAATAAAAAGCCCTGACCGGGATAAATAACCGTATCCGCAGAGGCAAAGGTGTTGGGATCAATCCATCCGGTGGGGGAGGATGAGTCCCTGAGAAGGGAGAAAGTTGTTCCGTCGCTGTTGTAAACCAGCAAGGTATCACTGAAATCTCCCAAGCTGGTGTTCCCGGCGAACACATCGGAAGCCTTGACGTGAGGGCGAATAACGATGTTTTCCGTGGATCCAACATTCGAAAGATCGGCGTCTAGAACAACCGTTGTCCCGGTGTTCGAAAGTATGTCCACATTGAGACCTTCGTTGGCGCCCGAGGTGATCTCAACGTAGTGGGTGGCCAAACCCCCGGAGGGGGCCAAAGAACCGTTGGCCGCAGCCAAACCGCTGATGGAGATCGAAGTAGTGGAAAGCTTGGTGGCGCTACCCGTAAAAATGGCAGGTTTGACAAAGCCAACGCCATGGCCAGAGGTCCCGGAAGGAAAGCTCGATTTGCTGTACCCCACCACGTCACTGTAACTGGTAGTTTGCGCGTGCAGGAACGCGGGAGTGGCGGCGAGGGCGAGAACTGCGAGCAGGT
>CAZURF010000048.1:0-10227 GCA_964623555.1 uncultured Akkermansia sp.
TCTTTGCTTGGGTGGGGGCGGATACAGGCACTTTCGGAAAAATAAGGGGGGTCGGGAGGTTGGCAAGGGGTGCGGGAAAGTTGGTCTCAGAGGCATGGGAGGAGTTAGTCTAAAACCATGCACGAGAGGGTGATCCAAAATTGCGGTTTGGATGTCATTGCCCATGAGCTTGAGGATGCGGCGGATCTGCGGGGGGTTTCGATCTCCTTTCATGAGGGCAGGATTGATTACGCGACCACCGGACCCGGACCGGGCCAAAAAGAGGCGGCCCATTTGGCGGAGGCAGTCCGGGAAATGGCCTCCATCAGCGTCTGCCGCTGGAATCCGCCTTCCCCCAGGTGCGACCATTGCGGAAGGCTCATGCAGGGCGAGTGGCGGCACGGGGTCAACATCCGGCGTGACGGGGAGAGGATTTATTTGGAACGGGAAAGTTGCCCCACGGCCCCCAAGTTCTGGCTCTGGCGGGTCTTGCACGGGGTGAAGCTGGAGGTGCGGACGCTGCCTTCGGTGGTCGGGGCGGGGAAGAAGTGGAAGGTTCCGCTGGCGCTGGCGGTGGGATGTGGATTGGCCGGATTGGCCGGAAGTTTTGCCGAAGGTTGGCCGCGGATTGTGTTCTTTCTTCTTTCGTATTTGGCAGGGAGTTGGAAGACCGCCGAGGAGGTTTGGCATCGGCTTAAGACGCGGACGCTGGATATCCATTTCCTGATGTTGGCGGTCGCGGCGGGAGCGGCGGCGCTGGGGGCCTGGGGGGAAGGGGCCTTGCTGTTGTTCCTGTTTTCCTTGAGCGGGGCACTGGAGGAGTTGGCGGCTTACCGAACGGAAAGAGAGTTGGCCGGCCTTTTTAAGGCGGCACCACGCGAAGCGATCCGAATTCATCCTGATGGCACGGAGGAGAGGGTGTCGGTGGAGGCTCTGGAGCCGGGCATGATGGTGAGGGTGCGACCGGGAGACTCCTTTCCGGTGGATGCGGAGGTGATGGAGGGAAAAACCGCGGCGGATGAGTCGAGCCTCACGGGTGAGGCGGCGCCGGTCGACAAGGAGGCGGGATCCATGGTTTTGGCGGGGACGCTGAATCTATGGGGAAAGGTGGACTTGAAGGTGCTCCGGCGGTCCCGGGAAAGTGCGTTGGAGGGAATCCTGCGGCTGATCCGAGAGGCTCAGGAACAAAAGGCTCCGGCCCAGCGGTTCACCGACAAGTTCGGGACACGGTATACCCAAGGAATTCTCACGCTGAGTTTGGTTATGTTTCTGGTCTGGTGGGGCATGGAGGGCTGGGTGAAGACCGGTGTGGGCACGGCTTTTTACAAGACGATGACCCTGCTGGTGGTGGCCTCGCCCTGCGCCTTGGTGTTATCGATTCCCTCGGCCATTTTGGCGGGGATCGCGGCGGGAGCCCGGCGGGGAATCTTGTTCCGGGGAGGAAGTCCGATTGAGCGTCTGGGGACCGTGCGGCGGGTGGCCTTGGACAAGACCGGGACCCTGACCACCGGGGAGATGCATGTGCGCGCGGTGGAACCCGAGACGGGTTGCACGGAAGCGGAGTTATTGCAGGGGGCCGCCGGCTTGGGAATGCAGTCTCTCCATCCGGTGTCGGTGGCGGTGGTGCGGGAGGCCAAGCGGCAGGGATTGAGGATTGTGGAGGCAAAGGATTTCTCCTCCGCAACCGGAGGAGGAGTGAGTGGGAAAAGCCCTGCGGGGGGTATCTGTCGACTGGGACGACGGAGTTTTCTGGGAGATTTGGCATGGGTTCAATCCAAGCCGGCTCCCGCTCCCGGGGTGACGGAAGTGCTGTATGAGGATGGAAAAGTACGTGGAAGGATCCTTCTGGAGGATGAAATCCGAAAAAGCAGCCGGCCTTTGCTGGCGTGGATGGAGCATCAGGGGCTTAAGGTGACCATGTTGACGGGGGACCGGGAGGCGGCCGCGCGGCAGGTGGCGGATGCGGTGGGTCTGAAAGATTTTCGGTATGGGTTGCATCCGGCGGACAAGGTGGAAGCGATTCGCGAGTGGGTTCGGGCGGGGGAAAAAGTGGCCATGGTGGGGGACGGGGTGAACGATGCGCCCAGCCTGGCGGCGGCGGATATTGGGGTCGCAATGGGGGCAAGGGGCAGCGGGGCCGCGTTGGCGGAATCCGACGTGATCCTGATGCGGGACCGATTGGAGAGTTTTGCCGGGGCTTACGAACTGAGCCGGCGCACCCGCCGCATCATCCTCCAGAATCTGGTCATTTCCCTGGGGACCATCGCGGTCCTGGTGACGGCGGCGATGGGGGCGGCGATCCCCCTCACGGTGGGGGTGGCCGGGCATGAGGGCAGCACCGTGATCGTGGTGCTGAACAGTCTGCGCTTATTGGCCGGAAAAGGGTTATTTGCCGGGTTGCGCCCCGGCGGGGAGAAGGTGTAGGACTATACGATGCAATGGCGCGCCATTCTCCTCTTCGGAGCCCCGGGGTCGGGTAAGGGCACGCAGGGTAAAATCCTTGGGACCATTCCCGGTTTTTGTCACTTGAGCTGCGGGGATGTTTTCCGGGGCATGGATCTGCGAACCAAGGTGGGCCAGGCGTTTCTCAAGTACTCGAGCGCAGGCCAGTTGGTTCCGGATGACGTGACGGTGGATCTTTGGCGCCAGCACATGGCCAACATGGTCACGCTGGGCAAATTCAAACCGGAAATCGACCACCTGGTTTTGGACGGGATTCCGCGGAACGTGGAGCAGGCAAAACTGCTCAAAGCGGACATCAAGGTGGAAGCCCTGTTTCACCTGGTTTGCCATGACCAGGCCAAACTGGAGGATCGGCTGAAGCGGCGCGCCTTGCGGGATAACCGGTTGGACGATGCCAGCGACAAGGTGATCCACGACCGCCTGGAGACCTATCATCGGGAGACCAAGCCGGTGCTGGATTACTACGGGGAAAAGCTGGTGAAGGAGATCGACGCGGAGCAGTTCCCTTATGAGGTCACCCGCGACATCCTGAGCCAGGTCCATCCGACGAAGGCCGAGCGCAAAAACCGCAAGCTGGCCGAAGTCGCCGCTTAGGGGCGTGCGCGTTCTTTTTGCCGGCACCGGGGCGTTCGGCGTGCCTTGTCTGGAGGCCTTGGTGGCCTCGGACCGGCATTTTGTGCTTTCGGTGATCACCCAGCCAGACCGGCCGGCCGGTCGCTCCCAAAAACCCTTAGCCTCGCCCATCAAGGAGGCAGCCTTAAAGCACCACCTTCAGGTCTACCAACCGGAGGACATCAATGCGGCCAGCTCCCTCAGCCAGATTCGCTATCAGAAGCCGGACCTGATGATTGTGGTGGCCTACGGCCAGATCCTAAAAAAGCCGATTTTGGAACTGCCGGAGAGGGGTTGTTGGAACGTCCACGCCTCCCTTTTACCCAAGTACCGCGGGGCGTCACCGATCGCGGCCGCGATCCGAGACCGTCAAAAGCGTACCGGAGTAACCATCATGCAGATGAACGAGGGGTTGGACACGGGGGATATTCTCGAGAAGGTGGCGACCCGAATCCGACCCCACGAAACCACCGGCATTCTCCATGACCGTTTGGCGGGCAAAGCAGCCCCTTTGCTGCTGGATCTTCTGGATCGGGCGGAGAAGGGGAAGGTGAAGCGGGTGCGTCAAAACAGCGCCGAGGCCTCCCTGGCTCCGCGGATGACCAAGGAAGACGGGAAAATCAGCTGGGACAAAAGCCCCGAGGAGATCGAGGCCCACATCCGGGCCATGCAGCCTTGGCCCGGGGCCTACGGCTGGTTGCCTGATGGCGCGGATCAGAAAATGCTCAAGGTTTTCGCAGTGATCCAATCGCGAAGGGCGAAGGGCCGACCGGGCGAAGTGGTAGAGGTCAACTCCCATGGGATCCTGGTGGCGGCCAAAAAGGGCGGGGTCCTGCTCCGGGAGGTCCAGTTGGAGGGAAGGAAGCGGATGACAGCGGCGGATTTTGCCAGGGGCGCTGGGGTTCAGGCCGGCGTGATCTTGACCTAAGAGGCAGCGGACGCAGGGGCCTGTGTCCCTGCAGAAAATTGAAGCTTAAAGGGACTCTTTTTGTTTGCGGATCCACTTTTCTTTTTGCAGGGCCAGCCGGCGTCCAACCCATTCCCCGGGCCCGGGGTCCCGCCCGGTTGCGTACAACTCGGAACGACGAAGGATTGAGCGGATATAGGCTTTGGTGGTGGGAAAATTCATCGCGGCAAGAAACTCGTGGGCCTGCATCCGGGGGCTTTGGGCGGCCCAGCGGCGGGCGCGGGTGATTCCGGCATTGTATTCGGCGAGACCAAACACCTCGGGACGGTCGGCGCCTTCCTCGCTCCACCGCTTGATCGCGCGGGCCAGATACCAGGTGCCGACGGCAAGATTGGTGCGGGGATCGAAAAGATCTGTTTCCCGGAAAGAGCGGATACGGTGGGCCTTGGCCCAGTCCTCGGCGGCACCCGGAGTGACCTGCATCAGTCCGCGCTCGCCGGCCGCCCCGACCGCCCGAACTTCAAAATCGCTCTCCCGCCAGACGACCGCTTTCACCAGGGGGAGGGGTAAGCCGTGCTTGGCGGCAGCTTCGGCAATCAGGGGGCCCACGGCCTGGGAACGCCGGATTTCCCCGAGCCAAGCCAAGCCCACCACGAGAAAAGGAGCCAGAATGACGGTCAAGGCGACCAGAATCCGAGGTCGGGCGAGAAGCATTCAGAAAGAGTAAGCAGGACGGGAGGGCGGGGAAGCTGGGGAAACTTGCCGGCGAAGGGAAAAAAGCGCAGAGGCAGAGGGTGGCTTTTCCTGAATTTGTGAGGGTGGCACCCGAACTGGGGCTGGACCGGTTGTTTGACTACCGGATCCCGGAGTTTTTGCGGGGGCAGATTCAGCTCGGCCAGCGGCTCAAGGTGCCCTGGGGGCGCCGGGAAATTCTCGCGTACGCCGTGGACTTTCCCCGGCAACCGGAGGTGGAGAAAGTTCGGGACGTTTCCGCGGTGGCAGGGGAACGGCCGCTCATTCCCACGGGCCTTTGCCAGTTGGCGCGCTGGATGGCGGACTATTATGCCTGCGATCTCGCGGCAGCCCTGCGAACGATTCTGCCGGGACCCGTCCGGTCCCACGAAGGTGGGGGCAAGACCGCCTGGTGGATCGGGCCAGTGGCAGGGCAGGAGGAGCTTGCGACCAGGGTCCTGAAGGGCGCAAAAGCACAGGCGAAGGCATGGGACTTTTTGAAAAAGAGCGGCGGGGGTTGGTTAACGGCGTTGGTGCGGGACAGCGGGATCGGAACGGCCACCTGGAAGGCCTTGGTGGATCGCGGGCTGGCCGAAAGATCGGAACGGAGATTTGTGAAGCCCGAGGAGGGGCCGGAGGCCGGTTGGCCTGATGCGGGAAAAAAGCCGGATCTGGGGGAGGAACAGAAGGCCGCGATGAAAGACTGGGAAACAGAGCGGAACAAAGGGGGCGGTGGACGGCCGATTCTACTTGAGGGGGTGACGGGAAGCGGGAAGACGGAGATTTATCTGCGGGCCTTGGAGGCAGTGTTGGCGGAGGGAAAAACCGCGGTGGTTCTGGTTCCGGAGATTTCGTTGACGCCGCAAACCGTGGCGCGATTCCGGGGGAGGCTCGCCGGGCAGCGGGTGAGGCTGTGCGTTCTCCACAGTGCCCAGACCACGGCGGAACGAAGGGAATCGTGGCACGAAATCCGGGAGGGGCGGGCCCGGGTAGTGATCGGGGCACGATCCGCCCTTTTTGCCCCGCTGGAGAATCTGGGCCTGATCGTGGTCGATGAGGAACATGACGGCGGATACAAACAGGGGGAGTCCCCGCGTTACCACGCCCGGGATCTGGCGGTGGTGCGGGGAAAAATCGAGGGGGCCTCGGTCATTCTGGGGAGTGCGACTCCTTCCCTGGAGAGTGCCTACAACGCGGATCGTGAGAGATACCTTCGGGTGCGATTGAGGAAGCGGGTGGACGGGGCCAGGTTGCCCAAGGTGCAGATCGTCGACCTCCGGAAGGAGGAGAAACCAAAAACGGGCGGCCCGGTAATGCTTTCGACGGCCTTGCGGCAAGCGCTGGAGGAGCGAAGGAAAAAGGGCGAGCAAAGTCTGGTGTTGCTGAACCGCCGGGGATACGCGCCCAGCGTGCAGTGCCCGCACTGCGGGCGGGTGGAGGAGTGTGAGCGATGTGCGGTCCCGATGACGTACCACCGGAGCGTCGGCAGAATGAAATGCCATTTCTGCGATGCGGAACGGCCGGCGCCGGGGGTTTGTCCCGGTTGCGGATCGCCGCAACTGAAGTTCACCGGGGCGGGAACGGAACGACTGGAGGAGGCCGTGGTGGAGGCCCTGCCGGGTGTGCGCTGGACCCGGATGGACTCCGACAGCATGAAGGCCCGCGGTGCCCATGGAAAAGCGCTGGCGGCCTTTCGGGAGGGAAGGACGGATATCCTGCTAGGCACGCAGATGATCGCCAAAGGGTTACATTTTCCCAATGTCACGTGCGTGGGGGTGGTGGGGGTAGATGCGGCCTTGAGCCTGCCGGATTTCCGGGCCTCCGAGCGGGTCTTTCAGTTGCTGGTGCAAGTGGCCGGGCGGGCCGGTCGGGGTGAAATTCCCGGGGAGGTCTTCGTGCAGACCTATACCCCGTTTCATCCGGCGATCCAGTTTGCCCGGCATCATGACGTGGATGGATTCCGGGAGCAGGAGTTGGAATACCGCAGGGCGCACGGCTATCCGCCTTTCCGGCGGGCGGTTCTGGTCTCCTTTTCCGGGCCCAGTGAAGCCCAGGCCGCAGCCTCCATCCGGCATGCGGCGGAACGGCTACGCGGGGTGTGGAAAGGGAAAGTGGACGTCCCGGAGCCCTGTGCCGCCCCGATTGCCCGCGTGGAAGGGAAGTACCGTTTTCAGCTGTTCCTGTTGGTGGACAAGGTGCCGGAGTTGATGGCGGATCTGAAGCGGGAGGTATTGGCGCCGAAATGGCCGGCCGGCATGCGTGCCTCCGTGGATGTGGATGCCCAGGACCTTCTTTAGCTTTTCCTGATAACGTAGGTCGTGAACGGAGGCAGGAAGGGTGGTACAACGGGGACTTGAGCAGTCTCTTTATCACCACGGCGATTGATTACGCCAACGCGAAACCCCATCTCGGGCACGCGTATGAAAAGGTTTTAACCGACACTCTGGCGCGGTTTGCCCGACGGACGGGTCAAACCGTCCGTTTTCTCAGCGGCCTGGATGAACATGGGCAGAAGGTGCAGCAGAGCGCTGGAAAGGTGGGGCAAAACCCCCAGCAGTTCGTCGACGATATCTGCGGTAAGTTTCTGGGATTGTGGAAGGCACTGAGGGTCGAGCCGGACGATTTCCTGCGAACCACGCAGGCGCGACACAAAAAGCTGGTCGCGGAGGTGTTGGAGAAACTGTACCGGCAGGGCGACATCGTGAAGGGAACCTTCAAGGGCTTTTACAGTGTCCGGGCGGAGCAATTTCTCACGGAGAAGGAAAGACTTCCGGACGGGGGATGGCCGGAGATTTACGGGGAAGTGGTGGAACTGACCGAGGAGAACTATTTTTTCAAACTCTCCAAACACCAGGATTGGTTGCGGGAGCTCATCCAAAAACAGCCCGGACTAATTTTTCCCGAGTTCCGGGCGAGGGAGCTGCTGGGTGCACTGGAAAAACCGCTGCCGGATCTCTGTATTTCGCGTCCCAAGGCGCGATTGGCCTGGGGAATTCCACTGCCCTTCGACGAAAACCAGGTCACGTATGTCTGGTTTGACGCCCTGTTGAACTATGTGACGGGTGCGGGGAGCGGGGAGGGGAAGTTGTCCGACTGGGGGCCGGCGGTGCACGTGATTGGCAAGGACATCCTGGTGCCGGCCCACGGGATTTACTGGCCCTGCATGCTCCAAGCGCTTGGGTTGCCGATGTTTGCCAAGTTGCTGGTGCACGGGTTTTGGACGCGGAAGAGCGAGAAACTCAGTAAATCGACCGGAAATGTGGTGGATCCGGGAGAGTTGGCGTCCAAGTACGGGGCGGACGCTTTCCGTTATTATGTCCTGCGGGAAATGGCCCTGGGGCATGACGCGGATTTCGATGAGGAGTCCCTGGCCGCCCGGCGGAAGGGAGAGCTGGCGCACGAATTGGGAAACCTGCTGCAGCGAACGGGATCGATGATTATCCGGTATCGGGACGGCAAGATTCCCTCCGCGGCCAAGCCGGACCCCGTCTCCGAAGCTTTCCGCGATACCGTATTGCACGCCTTGCGGAAATGGGACGAATTGATGAAGGGGTATCAAATCCATCTCGCGCTGGGTGAACTGTGGAAAGCGGTGCAGGCGGCCAACCAGCTGATTGAGGCCCGGGCTCCTTGGAAACTGGCGAAGGATCCGGCCAAAGCCGGGGAGCTGGATGCGACTTTGGCCGATGCCACCGCCGCCTTGGAGTTGGTGTTGCTGGAGGCAGCCTGCGTGATTCCCCAGACCGCGGAGGCGGGGTTGGCTCAGTTGGGTTACCCCCGACAACCCGGACCGCGGCAAAAGGGCTGGCCGGTATGGCCCAAGGAGCAGGCGGGCAGGTCGCTGGGGGCGATCACGCCCCTTTTCCCCTTGTTGGACGAGGAGAAGGCTTCGCGGGCATGACACGCGGGGCGGTTGCACCCCGGCTTGGTTTTGGGCATTTTGATCCGCTGAAGGAGACCTTTGCATGAGTTCCCAATACGCCCATCCCGAAGCCTTGGTCGAAACCGAATGGCTGGCCCAAAATCTCAATGACCCCGGCATCCGGGTGGTCGAGAGCAACGAGGATGTCCTCCTATACGACACCGGACATATTCCGAACGCCGTGCATATTGATTGGCGTCGTGATCTGCAGGATCCGCTGGTTCGGGATTACATCAGCCCAAAGGCATTTGCCGAACTCTGCGGCCGGAACGGTATCTCGCCCGAAACCACGGTCATTTTTTACGGGGATAAGTCAAACTGGTGGGCCTGTTATGCGTTGTGGGCCTTTCGGTTGTTTGGTCACGCCAAGGTAAAAATTCTCAACGGAGGGCGGGATAAGTGGGTGGCGGAAAAGCGCCCCTTGACCCGCGACAAAATGGTGGTGAAGCCGGTCACTTATCCGGTCCCGGCCAAGCGGTTGGATGGGGAGATCCGCGCCTTTTACGAGGATGCGCTGGCCTTCAGCCAAAGTAAGAAACCGTTGATCGATGTGCGGTCTCCGGGGGAGTTCAAGGGGGAGGTTACCCATATGCCGGAATATCCCCAGGAGGGGGTGCTGCGCGGCGGCCATATTCCCGGTGCCAAAAGTGTGCCGTGGAAGACGGCGGTGAAGGAGGATGGCACCTTCAAATCTCCCGAGGAGCTGGCAAAAATTTATCTGGAAGGCTGTAAGCTTGGACCAGACCGGGAGGTGGTTGCGTACTGCCGGATCGGCGAACGCTCCAGTCACACCTGGTTTGTGCTGAGCTATCTGCTGGGGCTCAAAAAGGTGCGCAACTACGACGGTTCTTGGACCGAGTGGGGTAACCGCGTGCGTGCCCCGATCGAGCGCTCTGCCTAATCCGCGGAAATCAAAACCCCGGTCCAACCGGGCAAGGTGACCAGCAGCTCTTCGGCCTGCGTGCTCACCTGAATATCAGCAGGGGATCCGGAAGAGGCAAAGCGTGAGCTCCATTTTTTTCCGGGAGCCAAGTCCCGCAAAGGGACGGCGTGGGTTTGGGTCTCTTGGCTTCGATTGAAAACGACCAGTTGAGGGTGGGTCCCCTCTCGAACCCAGGCGAAAGTTTGGCTGCGGTTGGAACCTCCGAGCATCCGCATCGGGCCGTCCACCAGCTCAGGAAACTTTCGCCGGAGCGAAAGCACTTCGCGGTAAAAGGAGTGCAACGCGACGTCAAAGTTGACGTCATCATTTCTTTCCGGTTGTCCGGCCGGACTGATTTTTTGGGCTGCAAAGGAAAGGTCGGGCCAGACCATCGGCATGCGGTCATCCGGGTCGTCGGCTCCCCACATCCCCGCCTCCGTGCCGTAATAAAGGTAAGGGGCACCAGGGTAGGCAACCTGAAAGAGTGCCAGCATGCGCTGCAGGCGGCGCTCGTCTTCCCGCGGTTTCCGGACGAGGTAGGGCTTTTCCGTGCTACCGGCCCAAAGATCCCCGTCGTATCCGAAAGCATCCTCTTTGGCGAAGTAGGGGCGAGAGCGGTTCACGATCATGGAAGGGAAACGGTCGGTGTCATGGGAGTCGAAAAGGTTTTGGTGGCGCAGCGCCTCGTCC
>CAZURF010000049.1:0-10128 GCA_964623555.1 uncultured Akkermansia sp.
TTCGTTTGATCCGCGCTCCCAAGCTCATCCCCGAAGATCTCTCCCCCGGAGACCAGCGCTCCGCCTCCGCCGATCTCGGCGGTATCCAGTTTCACCTGATCGAATCGGTCCAGGATCCGCTCTTTCCACGCGCATTCGACAAGCTCACCGAACTTTTCGGTCCCCGCAACGAAATGGAGACCCGCCCGGTCATTGAGCAGCGGTTCGGTTGGAATGCCCTGCCTCCCCGGCCCGGCCAGCCACTGTTCCACTACGCCATGATTCTGGCGCTGGATCCGCAGGACCAGATTGCCGCGGTGCGCGACTACACCGCCATCGTCCACGCCCCGCCGGAACGCGCCGCTTGTACCGTGCATCTTTCTCATTTGTGGGTGGATCCCGCCCGCCGCCGCTCCGGCCTGGCCGGATGGATGCGGGCTTTCCCCGTCCAGACCGCCCGCACCCTCCTGCACCGCGCCCGCCACGCCCTCCACGCTCCGATCACCCTCGTCGGCGAGATGGAATTGCCCGACCAAACCGACGAGGCACGGATGATCAGGCTCATTGCCTACGAAAAGGCGGGTTACCTCAAGGTCGATCCCAAGGTCATGCCCTATTTCCAACCCGACTTTCGCGACCCGGCGGAGATCGACGCCAGCGGTCGCCACGAGTTTATCCCCATGACCCCGATTCTCCGCCGCGTGGGGCATGAGGCGGAAACCTCCGCCCCCGCCTCGGAGATCCGCGCCATGATCCGCGACCTGTACGCCATGTACTCCGACACCTTTCGCCCAGCCGACATGGAGCCCTTGTGGAAGAATTGGCGGGCTTACCCCGACGGCCCGACTCCGGTACCCTTAATTCCCCCCACCCAGACATGATCGAAGCTTTCCACCACCCCGGTCAGGCCGCCGCCATCGGCGAGCACACTATGCCCATGGAAAAATTTGAGCTCGTGGCCGACCGTGCAGCCAAGATGGAGGGCGTGCGCCTTCTCCGGCAGGAGCCTGTCACCCGGGATGACCTCCTCCGGGTTCACACGGACAATTACATTCGGGCCATCGAAACGGGAAAGCCCCGACCCCTCGCCGAATCCCAGAAGTTTCCCTGGGTACCCGGCCTCTATGAGTCCGTGTGTCTGACCAACGGGGCGGTGCATGCGGCCGCCCGCTCCGCCCTCGCCCACGGGATCGGCGCCGCCATCGCCAGCGGTTTCCACCACTCCTGCGCCGATCACGGCGAGGGTTTTTGCACTTTTAACGGCCTGATCGTCGCGCTGGAAAAACTCCACCGGGCCGGCGCGCTTCGCACGGCGGCCGTCCTGGACCTTGATCTGCACTACGGAAACGGAACCGCCCAACTGATCCAGGACCGCCCCTGGATCCGCCAGCTCTCCGTGTACGGCAACGACTACTGGAACAACGTCTGCTTCCGCGACGTTTCGGAAAAGAAGCACCCGGACGGCCCCAATCATCTGTCCGTTGCCCTTCCCGCGAAAAGCGACGGCCCGCATCTGCTCGAGGTGTTGGAGATGAATCTTCCCTGGCTTCTGCAGCCTTCGCCGCCCGATCTGCTGCTCTTTCAGGCGGGAGCCGACCCACTGCGCGACGACCCCTACTCCCCGCTGCACCTGGGCGCCGCTGACCTGGAGGCGCGCGATCGCCACGTCTTCTCGTTCTTCCGCCGGCACGGGGTCCCGGTGGCCTGGACCCTGGCGGGAGGCTACACTCGGCCGGTGGAAAAAGTCGTCGCCGTCCATGTTGGCACCTTCCGGGCCGCCCTTGAAATCCATGGCCGCTGACCCCAAGTCCTGGCGGAACGCCAACCCGGCCGATCTTGCCGATCTGCTGCCCGAAGTTCAGGCCACCCCGCCGGAAACCGTGCTGGCTGCCGCGGCCGCCGCTGCCGAGGGGTGGGCCGAGACGCCGCTCACCGAGCGGGTCCAGCGTCTCCGCTCCGCCCAGAAGGTCCTGCAAACCCACCAGGAGGAGCTGGCCGCGGGAGTTTGCCGGGAAATTGGCAAACCCATCACCGAATGCCGCGCGGAAGCCGCGGCCCTGTTGACCAAGATCGATTTCGCCGTTTCCGATGCGGAGCGTTTTCTGGCGGAGGAAAAACCGGTCGATGCGCCGAACCCCAGTCGGATCCGGCAACGTTCCCGCGGCCCCAGCCTGGTGATCGGCCCTTTTAACTGGCCGCTCCATCTCAGCCACGGCCCCTCCACCGCGCATCTTCTGGCCGGTAACCCCGTCATTCTCAAGCCCTCGCCGATGGCTCCGGTGGTTTCCGCGCGATACGCTTCCTTGATGACCCCGCATTTTCCGCCGGGGGTGTTTCAAATCGCGCAAGGGGGAACCGAACTGGCCCGAACGTTATGTTTCGACCGCCGCGTCCGCTCCATTGTCTTTACCGGCTCCGTGCCGGCCGGGCGCGGGCTTCTCACGGAAATCACCGCCCTCGATCCAACCAAGGACGTTGCCCTGGAGTTGGGCGGAAAAAACGCTTCCGTGGTGCTGGCCGATGCGGATTTGGTCCGGGCCGCCCAGATGGTGGCCGAGGCGGCCTGCCTCACCAGCGGTCAACGCTGCAATGCCACTTCCCGGGTTCTGGTGGACGCCCAGGTGTTGCCGAGGTTCTCAAAAGAAATCGTCGCCGCCGTGGCCCCCTTCCGCCCGGGATGGCCGGCCGAGGAGAAAACCAAGCTTGGCCCGTTGGTGAACGCCGGTTCCCTGGAGCGCTACCGCTCTGCCCTCACCGCACCGGCCGGGGTGAAGTTCTTGGAATCCGGCAAAGTGCATCCCGAACTGAACGGGCGAAGGGGATACTATGTGGAGCCCTGCGTTCGGCTTTGGCCCTCCGCCACGGGCTATCTGGCCGACCCCGGATCCCAACAGGAGTTTTTCGCCCCGGTCATCGACCTGGTTCCGGTGGATAGCCATGAAGCCGCGATTGCCGCCCACAACGCCGTGCCCTTGGGCCTCTCCGCTTCGGTCTTCACCACTTCACGGAAAAGTTTCGAGCACTTCGCCAACCACCTCCATGCCGCCAATATTTACGCCAATCTCCCCACCACCATGTCCCCCTCCGCCCTGCCGTTTGGCGGCTGGGGGGAGTCGGGAAACCGTCATCCCGGTGGTCGTGGTCTGATCCGTTTTGCCGCCGACGAGCAAGTCCTGCAGGAAGCCCCGGATTCGTTGAATTGAAACACAGGTAGGGCGACCAGCCCCTGGGTCGGCTCGCTGAACCTTCAACGGCCCACGAGGCAGGCTGGGGGCAGCCCGCCCTACCTTGCCTTCAGTTTTCCTTGCCCCGCCATGGGGCATGGACTGATCATTGCCCAACGATGGCGGTCGAGTCAGCCCGCAGTTGGATACGGCCGGACGGACCCACCTTGGTCCGTTGGCTGGGCGGGGGTTGGACAGCCCTGGTTTTTGCCTTTCTCTATCTCCCGATCGTCCTGCTGGTTGTCTTTTCCTTTAACGAGACCAAGTCCGGATTCCATTGGGAAGGTTTCACCCTGAAATGGTACGAGGCCCTCTTCAGCAACCGAGTGCTCCTTCACGCCTTCGGCAACAGTCTGCTGATCGGCATTGCCTCCACGATCCTGGCGACGGTCCTAGGCACCCTCGGCGCCTGGATGCTTTACCGTTATCGATTCTCCATCCACCGGACACTGGAGGCCTTCGTCTTTGTGCCGATGATCATGCCGGAAATTCTCATGGGTGTGAGTCTTTTGGTCCTCTTTGTGATTCTGAATTTTCATCTCGGGTACCTCACGGTGGTCATCGCCCACGTCACCTTTACCTTTCCTTTCGTTCTGGTCGGCATGCAGGCGCGTTTGCAGGGGATGGACCCCTCGTTGGAGGAGGCAGCCATGGATCTGGGCGCCACTCCCTGGCAGGCTTTTTGCAAGGTCATCCTTCCTTACCTGATGCCGGCGATCGCTTCCGGAGCCCTGCTGGCCTTTTCCCTTTCCCTGGACGACTACATCGTCACGGTGTTCGTCACCGGGGCCGAATCCCAGACCCTGCCCCTCAAGGTTTACGGCATGGTACGGGTGGGGCTGAATCCCCAGTTGAATGCCTTGTCTGCGCTGGGAATCGTCCTCACTATGATTCTCGTGTTTGCCAGCGAGCGTCTCAAACAACCCGCGAAAGGAAACTAACCCATGAAAACCCTACAGAATCTGACCCTTCTCGTTCTCCCGTTGCTTTGGGCCGCTTGCGGCGGATCCAAGCCGGCGGGAACCGCCGGAACCTCTAATGAAGAGAAAAAGCTCAATATCTTCTGCTGGGCGGAATACATCCCCCAAGCCGTCCTCGATGGCTTCACCAAGGAGACCGGGATTCAGGTCTCCGTGGAAAACTATGCCTCCAACGAGGAGCTAATCGGCAAACTGCTGGCCGGTGGCGGGAAGTACGACCTGATCCAGCCCAGCGAGTACGCGATCGAGGTTCTCATCAAGGACAACCAACTAACTCCTCTCGACCACACAGCGATCAGCAATCTCGACAACCTGGCTCCGGAGTTTCGCAGCATGGTGTTCGACCCCGGCAACAAATTCTCCGTGCCTTTCATGGCCGGATTCGTCGGGATCTGTGTCAATACGGACAAGGTCAAAACCCCGATCAAGGGATTCAACGACGTGTTTGTGCCTGCCTTAAAAAATCGCATCGTGGTTCTCGACGACTCCCGGGAAATCGTGAGCTGGGCCTTGGCGGAAGCGGGACTCGGCATTAACGACGTCACCCCGGAGAACCTCGCCAAGATCAAACCCCTCCTCCAGAAGTGGCTTCCCTTGGTCAAAGTGTACGACTCCGACAGCCCCAAGACCGCCCTAAAGAACGGCGATGTGGACATCGGGGTGGTCTGGAGCGGAGAAGCCGCCATCCTTTACAACGACGACAAAAAGTTCCAGTTCGTCCTGCCGCAGAACGGAGCCCACCTCTTCGTGGACAACATGGCCATTCCGAAGACCGCCTCGCACCCCCGGAACGCCCACCTCTTCATCAATTACCTGCTCCGTCCCGATGTGAGCAAAAAAATCTCGGACGAATTCCCATATTACAATCCGAACAGCGCCGCCCGCTCCCTGTTGAGCCCGGACCAACTGGCCAATCCGGCCAGCTATCCGCCCGCCCAGGATGTGGCCCGCATGCAGACCTTCAGGGATCTCGGGGGACAAGCCGCGGCAGTCGACGAGCTGGTCACCCAGGTCAAGGCCGGCGGAAAATAAGTTCCTTTGGGCGGGGCAGCCTTTTCCGACACAGCCGCCTCCCATCCGGCCTCTGCCCGCGCCGGATGGAAAGCCTGGTTGCTGCTCTCCCCCCTACTGGTCTGGCTGGGGGTCTTTGTGGCCCTGCCCACCGGGCTGCTGATCCTGACGAGTTTCAGCCAGCGGGATTTTCTCGGCCGAGTCGTCTACGACTTCACACTGGAAAATTACCTCCGCTGTTTTGACACCACCTGGCTGACGATCTTTGGCAACTCGATCCTTTACGCCTTCCTCGCCACGGTCATTTGCGTGGTGGTCGGCTATCCGGCCGCCTACACCATCGGCCGGGCTTCCCCGGGAATGCGTCGTTTGCTCCTCACTCTGGTGATGATCCCGTTCTGGACCAGCTTCCTGATCCGGACCTACGCCTGGATCTCCATACTCAGCGAGCAAGGCTTGGCCAACAGCCTGCTGCTGGCCTCCCGGATCTTCACGGAACCGCTGCCCATGATGTACACCCCGTTCTCCATCGTGCTGGGGCTCGTCTACAACTATCTCCCCTTCATGATCCTTCCGATTTACACCAGCGTGGAGAAACTGGATAACTCGCTGGTCGAGGCCGCTTACGATCTTGGGGCCGGCCCCTTGCGCGCCTTTTCCCGGGTGATCATTCCCCTGACGAAGCCCGGCATTGCCGCCGGGGCCCTGCTCGTTTTTGTCCCTGCCATCGCCATGTATGCCATCACCACCCTGATGGGCGGAGGATCCAACCCCACGATCGGAGAGGTCATCCAAAACCAGTTTACCAAGGCCCGAAACCAACCCTTCGGTGCCGCCTTGGGTGTTCTGTTGATGCTTCTCTTTCTGGTTTCTTTTCTCGTTCTCGGCCGGAAGAAGAGACACTCCCACGCCTCTTAATCTGGTCCCGCGGAACTACATCGAATCAACCGCCTTGTCCGCCGTGGTCTCTTTTATCGAATTTTTATCTCTTTTCCGGTCATCGACTTAAGACTTTCCCTTACCCCAGCGCGGCGGCCCAACTTGCCGCCCCTTGGGTGCCTTCCTACCTTCATAAGTGGGAGACCCCTAGGCGTTAGCTCAGGGTTCCACCCAAAATACCTAAAAATCTTATCATCAGGAGGTTGTGACCATGAAAAGCGCCCTAGTGCTGGGAACGGGAGGAGTCGGTTCGGTCATTGGTCAGCGCCTCCATACCTACGACTGCTTCGGGGAGATTTACCTGGGAGACACGGACACCCAGTTCGCCGAAGCCTTGGCCGCCAAGACCGACAACAGCCGGTTCAAGATCGTTAAACTCAACGCCACGGATCCGGCCGGCCTGGCCGCCTTTCTCAAGGAAAAAAAGATCTTCGTGACCGTCAACGCCTGCCCGAGCCAGGTGAACGACTCCGTCCTGACCGCCTGCGCCGAAGCCGGCTCCCACTACATCGACATGGCCTCGGACTGTTATGTTCCGCCCGGCGTCAAAAAGTACGGGAAAAGCTCCTTCGAGGCGGAGATCGAAAAATTCGGCGAAACTTTTGAGAAAAAGGACATTGCCGCGATCCTCTCCATGGGAATGGATCCGGGCGCAGTGAATATTTTCGCCCGCTGGGCGGTCGACCGGCTCGACATCGCCACCTCCATCCGCGTTCTCGATGCCGACAACGCCGAAATCCGCGGCTACCGCTTTGCCGTGCTCTTCAGTCCTGAAACCCTTTTCGAGGAACTCGGAGCCGTGCCCTACTACGTGAAGGACGGACGTATCGTCTCCGGCAAGCCCCTGGAGACCGAGGTGGAGGTCATTCGGTTCCCCGATCCCATCGGGCTGATGACCACCTACGCCGTTGCCCACGAGGAGGGCGTCAGCCTCGGCATCTATCCCCCGTTCGTGGCCAAGGGGGTCAACTACTCCGTCTTCAAATACACCCTCTCGGAGAAGGTCGTGAACATTGCGAAGTCCTTGGCCCTGCTTGATCTCGATAATTGGCGGAAGATGAAGGTCGACGGCGTGGAGGTCACTCCCGTCCGCGTCGCCACCGCCCGCCTGCCTAAACCCGCCCAACTGGGATCCACGGTCGAGGGATACTCCTGCGTCGGCACCGAGGTGCGTGGAATGAAGGATGGCGTCCGCACCGAATACTTCGTCTACACCATGGACGATCACCGCGAGACCTACCTCCGCTACGGTTACAGCCTGACCGTCGTCCAGACCGGCCTGCCCCCGGCCCTCATCTGCCGTCTGCTGGCCGAAGGCCGGATCAAGGAGCGGGGGGTGATGATGCCGGAGGCCCTGGATCCCGAAATCATCATGAAAGAGCTTCCCGACGAGGGAATTCCGATCTTCGTCGAACAGCGGCGCGTCGAACCCCCTTCCCGTTTCCCCCTTCCCAAAAACAAAAAGTAGATTCGGGACCGTGTGGGGCAGGGCGGCCTGCCCCCGCCCACCTGAACTTAAACTTCATCTTCCACTTCAACCCCCTACGCTGGGCGCATGTCCGCTGACAACCTGCTCTCCGGTCTGACCCACATCCATACCCGCGAGGAGTTCGCCAAGAAACTCGCCGCAGGCCGCCCTCTTCGGGTGAAATTGGGTTTCGACCCCTCGGCTCCCGATCTCCATCTCGGTCACGCCCTCGTCTTGGCCAAGGTCCGCCAGTTCCAGGATGCCGGCCATCTTGCCGTCATCATCGTGGGCGACTACACCGCCCGTGTGGGAGACCCGACCGGCCGCTCCAAAACCCGTCCGGCTCTGGAGCCCGAAGTGATCGAGCAAAACGCCAAGACGTACACCGACCAGGTCTTCAAAATCATTGACCGGAAGCGAACGGAGATCCGTCGGAACGGGGAGTGGCTGGGAAAATTGACCTGCGCCGATCTTCTCCGGCTGAACGGCCAGGTCAACGTGGCCCGGATGCTGGAACGGGACGATTTTTCCAAACGTCATAAGGAGGGTGTGGCCATCAGCCTCGCGGAGTTTCAGTACCCCGTCCTCCAGGGATACGACTCGGTGGCCGTAAAGTCGGACGTCGAGCTGGGCGGCAACGACCAGCTCTTCAACAACCTCGTGGGCCGCGATCTCCAGCGCCAGGCCGGCCAGGAGCCTCAGGTGGTTCTGGTGACCGCCCTGCTCACCGGTACGGACGGAAAACAGAAGATGAGCAAATCCCTCGGCAACCATATCGGCATCACCGAGCCACCCGCGGAAATGTTCGGCAAGGTGATGTCCGTCACCGACGAAACCTGTGCAGTTTGGCGCGACCTCCTCGGCCCCTTTCTCGGCCTACCCCGTGAAGTCCCGAGCCACCCGATGGAGGCCAAAAAGCAGCTGGCTGCCGGGGTGGTTCGCCTGTTCCACGGAGAGGAGGCCGCTACCTCAGCCCGGGCCGACTTTGAGGCCAAATTCTCCAAAAAGGACCTCTCGGCGGCGGAAATGCCCTCTTTCCGCCCCTCCTCCGCAAAACTTTCCGTGGCGAAACTGGTGCAGGAAACCGGCGCCGTGCCCAGCAACTCCGAGGCGCGCCGCCTCATCACCCAGGGCGGAATCAAACTCGAAAGCGAAAAACTGACCGATCCGAAGGCCGAAGTCCCCCTCTCTGCCGGACAGATTCTCCAGGTCGGAAAAAAAACATTTTTTAGAATTCAATTATAAATCTTCGTCTGGGAAATTTCCGTGAACGGGAAGGTTTCACGTGAACGCAAACTTACTGCTGATGATATTCCTTCACGTTCACGCTCCACTTTCACAAAAGTCCGAAATTCTTTCCGCCCCGACTTGTTCTCGTTCGTTCGCTATTTCTTCACACCTTGTTCTTCTGGATTTTTGACCTCCCTCGACTCCCTCACGTGGTCGTCCATGACGATTTCATGCCTATCCGGACCCGGGAGGATTTTGAAAGGAAAGAGGCCTCATTCCTGGCCCCTTACGCCTCCAAAAGCCGGGAAAGTCTCGGCCGGAAACATCAGGAAAACTCCCATGACTTCCGTGCCGAGTTTCAGCGCGACCGGGAACGCATCGTCCATAGCTCCGCCTTCCGCACCCTCGAATACAAGACGCAGGTTCCCCTCAGCGCCTCCGGGGACTACGTCCGGACCCGCCTGACCCACACCATCGAGGTCGCCTCGATCTCCCGCTCCCTCTCCCGCTCCCTGGGCCTGAACGAGGACCTGGGGGAAGCCATTGCCCTGGGTCGTGACCTCGGTCATCCCCCTTTCGGACATCCGGTGGAAAACACCTTGGACCAACTGATGCGTGATTCCGGTGGTTTCGGTCGCCGTCGGCAAAGCCTCCGGATCGTGGAGGCGCTGGAGGTAAAGTACCCCGAGTTTAACGGCCTCAACCTGACCCATGAGGTTCGGGACGGCATCAATCCTGCTTCCGTGCCGGACACCCAGCCTTCCCTGGAGTCCCAGGCGGTGGATCTGGCCGACGAAATCGCGCACTGCTGCCATGATCTGGAGGACGCCCTGGAAAGCGGCCTGATGGATCCCACCGCCCTGCTGGGAATTGAGCTTTGGAAGGAGACGGAGTCCGGGATCCGGCGGAACTACACCCGCCTGGATCCGGAGCGCACGCGCCGCTTTGTCGCCCGTTGTTTGGCGGACCACCTTGTGGAGGACGCGGTGCGCCAGTCGATTCTCAATCTGGAGGAGGCGGGTCCGGCCACTGCCGCCGACGCCCGCACGATCGGCCGCCGCCTGGTCACCTTTACCCTGCCCATGCGGGTGAAGATCCAGAATCTCCGGGATTTCCTCCGGGAAAATTTCTACCAGCACCCCGACATCAAGGAGGTCAACCAGCGCGCCAGCCAGGTTCTCCAGGGGTTGTTTGAATTCTACCACCTTCATCCGCATCTGATTGCGGAGCGGGCGGTCCTGCGCATCAAAAAAGAGGGGGTGAGCAGGGCCGTCTGTGACTTTCTATCCGGTCTGAC
>CAZURF010000050.1:0-9904 GCA_964623555.1 uncultured Akkermansia sp.
AGACTTATCGTCTGGTTTGGGAGGACGAATTCAACCAGTTCGATCCCGCCACCTCCTCTGCCGCCCCGACTTACAACCGCTGGGACCTTGACCGCACGGCTTGGAACGTTGAGGTCGTCGATGCGCCCTACAACGGGGAAATCCAGCAGTACCGCGATAGCCGGGACAACCTCCGCCTCGAAGTCGACCCCGGCGAAGCCGGCGACGGCATGCTGGTCATCGAATCCCGGCGCCTGAATACCACCCAGAATCCAGGAGCGTGGACCTCGGGTCGGATCAATTCCCTAAACAAAATCAAGTTCACCTACGGATTGATTGAAGTCCGTGCCAAACTTCCCCCGTTGCTTGGCAGTTGGCCGGCCATCTGGATGATGGGAAATAATTTTCCCTCGTTGGGATGGCCCCGCTGCGGCGAGATCGACATCATGGAAATGGGGCGTGTCACCGATTGGAACTCCATTCTTGGGACCTTGCACTGGAACGCCCCGGACAGTCCCGCTTATCCGGATTACAACCGCGCCTCGATCGGAAGCGATGCCTTGGTCCCCAAGCAAAGTCTACTCGTCAACGACTCCACCACGGCGTTTCACGTTTATCGCTTCGAATGGACCCCCACGCTGGCGAAATGGTTCGTGGACGGAACCTTGTTTCTTACTATCGACATCTCGTCCGGCACCTTGCTGGGATCTCCGAACAACCCGTTTCACAGCGAGTTTTTTTTACTCCTTAACAACGCCATGGGGGGAGGCATGGGAGGCATGGTCGATACCAACGGGCCTGCCAGTACCCGCTTTGAAATTGATTACGTCCGGCTCTACCAGAGACAGCCCACCACCACGAACAACACGATCCTGACCAGCCGGCCCTTTCTGCGAACTAACTCCCTTTCCCTGCCCTCAGGAACCAGTACCTCTCGGATCATCGAGCTGGCGAATTACCCTCATGCCGTCGGGATCACCGGATCGGTTCCTGGCATGACTCTTTCGGTAACCTCATCCGCAACCCCTTTCTCGGGCTTTGCCGGCTCCTCTGGAAAAAGCCGCATTCTCCTCACCGGCACCCCGAGCCAACTCGGCACCTTCAATCTGCAGATCCAAGCCACCAACTTGGTGGGTGGAACCAACTTGGTCTTGCCTGTCTCCATCACCGGAAACGCCTACTCTTTGCAAAATGGAGGATTTGAGCAGGCCACCGATGGCCTGCCATCCGGCTGGTCGGGTTCCGCAAACGCCACCAACCCGGTGCTCACCGATACGATCGGAGCCAGCCCCGACCCCCTTTCCGCCGGCTGGACCCGCTCCGGATCCGTTTCCGCCGCCGCTTATGAACTCGCCACCGCCTCGAGCGTCTATTACGGGAGCAGCACCGCTTTCGTTCCCTACTCAGGCGCAGCTTCGCTCAAGGTTTATGGTCCTTATATGGGCGGGGAGGCCGCCGGAACCACCCGCTTTTCCCGCATCACCAACGCGGTGGCCGGCAACTCCTACCGCTTTCAGGCCTACGCCCACACGGGAACCATCGATGCCATCCGCGGGGGAAATTCCTGTCGCCTGTTTTTGGAGTTCCTTAACTCCAGCGGCACCGTCCTGGCCACCCACTACTCCACCGCCCAGATGAACGCCTCTTCCCCGCGGGGAACCTGGACGCTTTTTCAAACCGCCGTGGTCACCGCCCCGGCCGGAACGGCCTCCGCCAGGATGGGCAGCGAGTTCATTCAGCCGTCCAACTGGTTCGCCAGCGATAGCAACGGTTGCGTCTACTGGGATGACTTCCGGCTTGAAGCAATCTTCACCTATGTGGGCTTGACCTCGAACGCCTCCGGGCAAGCGCTCCGCCTTCACCCCACCAGCTACTTGGAGCAGACCGTCTCCACGGAACCGGACGCCACTTATCTTTTCTCAGGCAGCAACGCCCCCGGTTCGGGCAGCGTTCAGGCTCGCGTCACCTTCCAAAACGATGCGGGCGTCACGATGGGATCGGCCACCAGCTCCACCTTTACCTCGGGCCAGTCATGGCAACTCAACGCCTCGGCCCCGGTTGGCGCCACCCGCGCGGTTCTCCGCTTGGCCCAGGCCAGCGGCACGGTGGATGTCGACGGCGTGACCTGGGGCGTTCAAAGCCGCCCCCAGCTCTTCAACGGAGGAGCCGAGCTGGTGGAAAACAACCAACCGGTGGCCTGGGAGGGGTTGGGCACCAATCTGAGTTCAGCCGGAATCCTTTCCGCCGGGGCGCACAGCGGAAACTACTCGCTGCGCGTGGCCGGTCCGTCCACTTCTTCCAATAACCTTTCCGGGTGGCGCCAGACCGTGGCTCTGCCCATCAATGGGGTCCCCTGGCTGGCCGAGGTCTGGTCCCGCCACTCCGTTCCTCTCGCCGGCTCGAACCGCGGTCTGTTGCGCTTGGAATTTCTCGATGCGGGCGGAGCTGTCCTGCTCAGCGGCGAATCGGAACTCCCCAAATCCTCCTCGTTTTCCAAGTCGCGCCTGTTTCTCCGGGCGCCCACGGGATCGACCCAAGCCCGCCTTTCCCTGCTGCTGAACCAGGTGGCTAACGCCTCCGGAGAACTGATTTTTGATTCGGCTGATGTCCGGCCACTTTCTTCCTCCGATTATCTGGTGGCCCGGGCGGAAAGCGCCGGCATTTCTTCTCCGAACCTCTCCCCCACGGCCGATCCCGACGGAGACGGCGTCTCCTCCGGGGATGAGTTTGTCTGGGGAACGGACCCCTATTCCTCCTCCTCCGTCACCCGAGCCTTACTTTCCTCGCCTTCGACAAACCTGTTCCGCCTTCAGTGGTTGGCGGTACCTGGGATGACATATCAGATCGACCGCTTTGAATCCCTCGCAAACAACGGGATACCTAGCGACACCATATCCATAAGTCCATCCCCTGCAACAGGATCAACATCTTCTTTCACGGCAACGCAGGACTTCCCGATGACCAACGCCAGAGGTTTCTTTCGGGTTCGGGCAGTTCCCTGAAACAAATGTCGCATTTGCGACTTAAAAAATTTTCGAACCTTTCGCGATGATATCGGTCTATCTTTAGGGAATATTTTATGGATTTTTCGTAAAAAGAAAATTTTTAACATGCTCTCCATCAGCACCTTTTTAGTTGTATTTCCGATCTTCTTACCATTGACAAAAAGATTCGGATAGATATAGTATACTACTATGATTCCCCGAATCTTTTTCTCACCAACTGTTGCCTTTTCCTCACGCTCCTGGAAATCGCTGCTTCTAGCTTTTCCCTTATCTCTTTTCCTTCAAACTTTGGCCTTTTCTCAAACCACCGTTCTTTATTCAGAAAATTTTAACGTCGCCAAATCACTTGGATGGTCTGGCTCGGATGTCGGAGGGGCATGGAGTTCGGCAATCGTAACAAGTCTGGCTAATAATGGTTTTCCCACTGCTCCCACCACAGGTTACCTTGCTATTACAGCAAATTCTTCCGCGAAAGCTATCAATGCTGGTTGGTATTTGGCCCAGGTCCT
This sequence comes from uncultured Akkermansia sp., assembly GCA_964623555.1. GTDB lineage: Bacteria > Verrucomicrobiota > Verrucomicrobiia > Methylacidiphilales > Verrucolacustridaceae > Verrucolacustris. The sequence continues at coordinate 3,494 of CAZURF010000050.1, forward strand.
CACCAATATCAGCACACCCAACGGACTCGGCCAAGCAGATCTGAGCAAAATTTCCTTTACCGCGAAAGTCCGCGCCAAAGGTCTTCCCAGCAATGGAGCGGTGGCGATCCTCCGGATTATGGCGACGGGCGATAACCCTGGGAGCTATTTAAATTACAAAAGAATCACTTTCGAGCCTGTTCTTTTGAATGGGAATGATTGGACGACGATTGGCGGAACTTTAGACGACACTGGCTTACAAAATGCCAACGGATCGAGGTATAATTTTACCACCACAGCCACACAATATGAAATAACGGTTGAAATCAGCGGCTGGAATCAGAGCACAGCTCCGGGATATGTTGCTTACAACAGCCCGACCGGCCCCTCCAGCCAGGGGCGGAAAAATCCCGGTTTCGCTCCCAATGCAGGCATTCGCGTGGAGTTTGACGATGTTTTGTTAACCGTCGAAAATCCGGCAGCTCAAACGACTGCAATTGGAACGGTTTCACCCAAATCGGGTGGCGTGGGCTCTTCCGTCACGATCACGGGGGTAGCTTTCGGATCGTCCCCCTCCGTTAGCTTCAACGGAACCCCGGCAACCTCGGTGAGCGTCAACGGAGCTGGCACCAGTATCACCGCCGTGGTCCCTGTCGGGGCCACCACCGGCAAAATCACTGTGGTGGGTTCGAACGCGACCGCGACCAGTGCTTATAATTTTTTCGTCACCTCCCCCGCCAACTTGCTGGCGGATCCAAATTTCGACGCCAGCCAAGGGCAAGAATTTTGGACCTACTTCGAGGGAGCCCGGATCATCACCACCAACAACGTGGCCCCGGATGCAAACACGAGTTGGAACAACATCCCCGGCGCCCAAGCCAACTCTCCGTACATGTTTTTCCCGGGCTGGGAAGGCACGCCCTATGCCGGCTTCATGCAGGAAAACATCCCCTTCTCCTCGGCCAACGGTGATTTTTTCACCGCGACCTTTCAGGCTAAATTTGAGGGTAACTACTCCGCCGGATCCACTGTGATCGCCTTCATGGATGGTGCCTCCGAAATCAACACCAAGGATATCACAAGCGAGATTAAGGGGAACCAAAAGATCGACGGGGAACTTGGCTCTTGGCGAACGTACCAGGCCACTTTCAAAGCCACTCCTGCCATTCTGAGTGCCGGGCGTCTGACGCTAAAATTCCAGCCTTTGAACCGGGCGCTGACAAATATGGGCAGTGTTTTCGTGGATCAGGTTTCCCTTGCCCAAACAAATTCGGCGGCCGTCGGGCCCCAGATTGCGGTGAAAATCAGCGACATTTCTCATCCCAGCAACAACGTGTCCAGAACCTTGATTTCTCCTTTGGTAGGCCAAAGCAGCGTTTACCAGGTGAAGGTTGAAAATACCGGCGCAGAGGATCTTCAGGTCAGTTCCGTCAACGTGTCGGGGGGGGCTTTCACGGTCGATGGCGGGTCTTCCGCCCGGACTATTCTCCCCGGCGCCAGTTCGGTCTATGTGCTCCGAGCCGCGCCCACCGTCAGTGGTCCGCTGACTGCGACCCTCATCATTAATAATAACGATAAGGAATCGGCCGACCGGACCTTCACCATCCCGCTCACCACGGTTGCCGTGAACTTGAATGACAGTTTTGATGGCTCGGACACGGCTGCAAATCTGGGTTGGGTGGCCTCTGGCTCCTCCGCAAATTTGGTGACCACCTCCTCCGTGACAAGTTCTAACGGCAACCTCCGCCTGAAAATCAACGCCTCCAGCACCGCTACGGATTGGAATTGGACTTATGGGGTACAAAAGACCTTCGTCTCACCCGGTCCGCTCAGTCTCAGCAACAGCCAGCTTGCCCTCCGGCTTTGCGCCACCGGGGCATTCACCGCGATCTCCGGACGGCCCGACCTCTCGACCAACAAGTTTGAGGTCCTTCTGGAATCCTTGAATCAGTATCAGGAAGTTTCCGGCAGCATCCGTTTCGGTACCTGGGTCGATGAAAAAAATCCCTCCGCCACCAAGGGCACCACGAATTATTTTTCGCCGGACGGCACCAATGACCGGGTGGTCCTCTTTCTGCCCGACACAACCAACTCCTTCTCCACCTTCACGTTCACCAACCTTTCGGCCAGCAGCAACATCGTTCAGTCTGGCTTCAACGCAAACGCCCCTTTCTTTCGGCTCACCCTACGGGCCAACGACGCCAACTTTGGGCGGGATACCAACAACACAATCCTGGTTGACTCCTTGGGGCTGAGCATTTCCCAGATTGGCTTTATTTTGGCCAATGGCGGATTTGAGACCGACGCGGCCAATATCCCTGTCCCGACGCCCCCATCCGGTTGGCTGCAATACCCTGTTGAAGGAGTCAACAAGGATATCCTCACCAACGGTGTCGCAGTCTATAACCGATTTGACCCCACCAATCTGTCCACAATCTTCCAGGCACACGCGGGGTCCAAGGCCATGAAAATCTGGGCCCAAAACTGGAAGCCGGACGGAGTCTGGAGCGGTCCGGTTCAAACCGGCGTGGTCTATCAGGAGTTCCTCCCCTCAGCATCCTTAGTGCCCGGGGCCAAGATCTATGCCCGTGGAATGGCGAAAATCTTTTCCGTCGATCCCCTCAGTGGAGGCAGCACCTTTAGTTACGGGTTCAAATATATGGACAGTCAAAACTACGAGATCGGCCGTGACGTCGTCACCCTGACTCCCGCAAACTCCTCCTTATACCGCGATCGTTGGCAGACCCTCACCGCGAACGGAACCATCCCATCAGGCACCGACAAAATTCAGGTAATCTGCGAGTTTGTCCAAAACAATGAAACCGATCAGGGGTCAGTTTACCTCGACGACCTGTCCGTAGGTTTCGGTTCCATCGCGCCCACGACCACGGTGGGTAGCACGACCTACTCCCTGACCTGGTCGGACGAGTTTGATGGAACTTCCCTCAACCCCGGCAACTGGGTGCCGGAAGTCGGTCGCGGTCCGAACGACGAAGGCTGGGGAAATGGCGAGGCCCAGACGTACACCACGAACAGCTCCAACCTGCGTGTCGAAAACGGCAACCTGGTTCTTCAGGCCGTAAAATCTGGATCTTCTTGGACCTCGGCCCGGATCAAATCCCAGGGTTTGCGCTCCTTCAAATACGGAAAGATCGAGTTCCGCGCCAAATTACCTACCGGAATCGGCCCCTGGCCGGCTGCCTGGATGATGGGCACAAATATCTCCAGTGCCGGATGGCCGACCTGCGGCGAGATTGACGTCATGGAGTGGCGCGGCGGCTTCAATGGGCTCGCCAACGGGGACGCCAACACGATCGGCCATGCGCTGCATTCTGCTTCCCGAAACAGCGGTAACCCCGTTCAGCCCGGAACCAGGTCTTCCGTGACCAATCCCTCGACTGAGTTCCACACTTACGCGGTTCTTTGGAACAGCAATAACCTTGTGTTCAGCGTGGATGGCGTAGACAAGGCCACCCTCACCCCGCCCGCCGGCGATGCAGACGCCTTTCGTCAGGAGTTTTTCCTTCTTCTGAATCTGGCCATGGGGGGCAGTTATTTGGGCACCAATAACGCCACCTCAATAAATTCTGCACTCACCAGCGCCACCTATGAGGTCGACTACGTCCGTGTTTATCAGGATATCACCGCAACCAGCACCCCAACCGACATCACCGCTCCGGTCATCACCATCGCGGGCGCCAACCCAGCTTCGGTGAATTGGGGGGCGACCTATTCCGATGCTGGCGCTACCGCCTTTGATGTCGGCGATAATGCCAATGTGGCTGTGACCACCAATAATCGGGTTAATCCTTCCGTGCCCGGAAGCTATCTGGTCACCTACACCGCGACCGACAGCAAATCCAATTCAGCTTCTACCAACCGGACGGTCAACGTGGTCATGGCCAACAGTGGAACCAACCGCGGGGCAGACGGTTTGTCGGACGTTCTGCGCTATGCCTTTGGCGGCACCGGCACCAACCCCATCGCCAACACCCTCCTTCCCTCCAATACTGTCAGCGGAGGCAACCTGGTTCTGACCTACTATGCGCGGACCAACGCCAACGTGACGATCACCCCGGTGGTCTCCACCGATCTGGCCAACTCCAATAGCTGGACCAATTCAGGGGTCACCGTGAGCACACTCTCAACGGTCACCACCAATGGAACCACCCTGGAAAAACGGCAAGCTTCGACCCCAGCGGGCGGAGACAAAAAGTTTCTCCGCCTCAAAGCCACCTACACGCCTTAATCCAGTGGCTTGACGCCAGTGGAGCGGCATGTCCCCCTGCCGCCTCTCAGTTCCTCGCCCAACACCGGTAGGGCGGCGTGTCCCTACGCCGCCTCGTTCAACCTTCAACACCCGGCGCCTAACGAGGCGACCTGCGGAGATGTCGCCCTACCTAGCTTAAACCTCAAACTTCCCCGCCGGTGGGGCGGCTTGTCCCCATGCCGCCTCGTTCTCAGTTCCTCATCCATCATCGGCAGGGCGATCTCTCCGAGATCGCCTCGTTCAACCCCCAAAGCTCAATTTTGTATGAGGCGACCTCGGAGAGGTCGCCCTACCCAGCTTCAAGCCTTAAGATTCACGGTCGGTAGGGCGGCATGTCCTCCTGCCGCCTTGTTGAACGTTCAAGACCCGATTTTCAACGATGCGCCTTGAGAGAAGGCAGTTATCTTTCCATAAGGCCCAAGACCGAAGGTTTACCCATCAATAGAACGAACCAGAGTACCTAGTTTTGATCGACACAGACTAAACCTAAAACTTTAGTCACCACACCCGATTATTGTCCTAGAACCGCGTGTTTGTTAAGGACTTCGCCCTTTTTGATCGATTCGCCATGCCCGTCAACCATAACCACGTTCACCCTGCCTTGGTGGCGATAACGCAGGGATGCGCTTTTGGGCCCATCCTCATCTGGCCCCACAGAGAGCGGAGTATCAAGATCTTCCCCCATAGCCATTCCGTCCCCTCCACCATCTAAAAATATACCCGGATCCTCGATCCGATTGGGAGACCAACCTTTGTTTCCTGTTTCTTGACATACATCAGCGACCAAAATCACGTCAGAAGGCCTGACGATACTATTGATGGGAAAGTTTTTGGTGGGATCTACCAAGGCGCTGTATACACCGTAAGTGATTGCAATCTCTTCCCCCGTGCCTTCTGTGACCGGTTTTTCACAGCCCGGGCATACGAATATATTTTTTTTGGTCTTTGCATCAATGCCCAATTTTTTGACCCAAGTAGCTTCGTTGCTTAGAGCCTTGCCCTCATCTGGCATTGGGAATTTTCCATCCTCCGAACCCGATGCATAGGTTATTAACGCGATACCTATTTGCCGCAAGTTGGACAAACAGGCCCCCGATTTTGCCTTTTTGAGGGCCCCGTTGATGGCTGGGACGGCCAAACCGGCTAAAAGGCCAATAATGCTTATAACCACAAGTAGTTCCACAAGGGTAAAAGCTCTGCATCTCAATGACTTATTCATCCTAGGATAAGCCTATAAGAATTTTATAGCTTCGCAAATATTTTTATTTGACTTTTTGGAAATCGGAGTTAGGTTACACCTAGTAGGGAGAAATCCAAACAAGTAGTTAAAACCAACAGAAAGGAACACAGAAACAAATGAAAAAATACCTTGGAATCCTTGGAATGGCCTTAGGCTTTTGCCTTTCGGCCGGTCCTGCTAAAGCCGCAACATTCTTCGCTGACGACTTTGAGACGCGTGGATCTTCAGGGGCGCTCACTCTCACCTCGCCGTGGGAGATGAACAAACAAGTGTTTACTTCCGGCGATAACTATATTGGGGGCTATTACCCTGGAACTACCTTCGGGCCCAACGCCTTGGTTTCTGGTGGGGCTGGTGGTTCAGGATACGCAGGTAAAGTCTGGCCCGACTATGGCTATGCTCCGGATTGGGCGCCTGGCAACAAAATCAATGTCAGTCTTTTGGTAACTCAGAATCTCACCGCTTCAGCAATTGCTCCCGGAGTTATTCAAATGGACTTTGACTACCTCAGAGATGCAAACCCTGGCGCCAACGCTAGGGCATTTGGCTGGGTGAGGCTGTTGGCGGCGGACTTCAGCGCGGTCTATTGGACCGACACATTCGAAATGGCCGCCAACTCAAATTGGCAGCATGGTTCTGCAAGAATGACCTTCAACGGAACTCAGGCCGGCCTCAATCTACAGTACGGTTTCACTGTGGTTGATGCTGATTACAGTGGCAATGCCGGCCTCCTCATTGACAACGTAACAGTTAGCAATGTCCCCGAGCCTTCCTCCGCCGCCCTCATGGGCCTCGGCGTGGCCGGCTTGCTGGCCTTCCGCCTGCGTCGGAAAGTCTAAAGAGTATCAATCGTTAAGTTCCTTTCTAAGAAAAACCCGGGAGGTCAATCCTCCCGGGTTTTTTCTTTTTAGATGCGTTTCAA
>CAZURF010000051.1:0-9706 GCA_964623555.1 uncultured Akkermansia sp.
GATACTCCGCGGGAGCCCTCAAGGTGTCGGTGGTCGGCGGGGGCTGTAGTGGTCTGCAATACCAGATGGAGCTCGTTCCCGGCGCTGGCCCCAAGGACATCCTGGTGGAGAGCCGGGGCGTGCGGATTTCCGTGGATCCGAAAAGCGCGGTTTTTCTGAGCGGCTCAGAAATCGATTTCAGCTCCGATCTGCAGAAGGGCGGATTTCGCGTGACCAACCCCAACGCCCGCGCCACCTGTTCCTGCGGCGACAGCTTCAGCACCTAAGGCGCCATGACCACCCATGGTAAAAAGGGCCGGAACCGGCCGAAGTTGGGCAAGGTCCGCCTGCCTTACAAGGAGCGGCTGAAGCGGGGCTTTGCCCGCGTGGAGCGGGACCTGTCCTGGATGATGGGCATCTTTCGGGACCTTCTGGAGGATCTCGGGGAGAAGGAGGTGGGGGAAGCGCTGCCCTGGGTGCATGGTCCGAAGCACCTGCCACCGATCAAGGAAGGGAAAATCACACGGGCCTATGCGATTGCCTTTGGCCTGCTGAATTTGGCGGAGGAGGTGGCGGCAGCCTCGATGCGGCAGTTAAACGAGGTCACCAACGGACCGCAGCATGAGCCGGGGTCCTGGGCACAGGCCCTCTGCCGCCTGAAAAGTTCCGGGGAGACCTCCGACCATCTGGCCGCGACCCTGCCGACCCTGCGGGTGGAGCCGGTCCTCACCGCCCACCCCACGGAGGCCCGCCGCCGCTCGATCCTGGCCTGCATGCAGGAAATTCACGGAATTTTGCTCGAACGGGGCGGAAAGTCGGGTCACGACGGTTCGGACCGCGAACGTTGTGACCACCTGAAGACCGTGCTGGAGCGGTGGTGGCGGACCGAGGAGGTCCGGACCCAGCGGCCCACCGTCGACATGGAGAGGGAAGGGGTGATCCACTGTCTGGCCGGATCCATGGCCCGCTCGATTGCCGAGACCGACCGGCGCCTGCGGGATGCCTGGCAGATCGCCGGATTTGGGCCCGGAGGACCGGTCCACCCAGCCGTGCGTCCAGTGCTCAGTTTCGGCACCTGGGTGGGCGGTGACCGCGATGGTCATCCTCTGGTCACGCCCGGCGTCACAGGGCAGAGCCTGGTTCTCTACCGGTCCGCCGCACGGCAGCTTCTGGCCTCCGGCCTGGAAAAGCTGGCCTCCCATCTGACCCTTTCCCGGAGGTATCACGGAACCCCGGCCGAACTGGAGAAGTGGCTTCCGGAGTGGAGGCGGAGAGTGGGCCCGGAAAAGGAATCCGAAGTGGCGGTGTACCGGGAAGAACCCTGGCGGGAGGCGGTTCTTTTGATGCGACACCATCTTTTGTCCGAACCCCAAGGGTACCGGCAGCCGGAGGATCTGATTCTGGATCTGGGCGTGGTCCGCAGGGCGCTATTGGACGTTCGGGCGCACCGCCTGGCCGCGGCGGAGGTGGACACGATGATCCGGCAGATCGAGGTTTTCGGTTTTCATTTGGCGGTGTTGGACATCCGTCAAAACAGTTCCCGCCATGACGAGGCGCTCGAGGAACTGCAAGCCAAGGCCGGGGGTGCGGGGGGGGGAAAGCCCTACCGCCAGCTAGCCGAAACGGAGCGGCGAAACCTGCTGGATGGCTGGTGGGAAAATCTCCCGTGGAGCACCGAGGACGCCCTGTCGGCAGGCCCGGCCGCCCGGGAGGTGATCGGGACCTACCAGGTCCTGGCCAAGCATGTCGCCACCCACGGTTCCGACGGAGTGGGTCTTTCGATCGTCAGCATGACCCGGGACGTTTCCGATCTCATGGCCATCCACCTTTTTGCCCGGGTGGCGGGTCTGCGGGTCTCCGACGGAGAGGGAAGGCAGGTTTGCCCCCTGCCGGTCACGCCGCTGTTTGAGACCTTGGAGGATCTGGAACGGGCCCCGCGGGTGGTGGCGGAATTTTTGCAACATCCCACCGCGCGCAAGGCCATCAAGGTTCTCGCCCACCGGGAGAGCGAGGTGGATCGCCGCCGCCGGTTCGCCCTGGTGGATCCCGGGGAGGGTACGGTGATTCTACCAACCGAACCTCCCCCGGTTTTCCGGGTGATGATCGGTTATAGTGATAGCAACAAGGACGCCGGCTTGATTTCCAGCCAATGGGCCCTGCACCGGTGCCAACGCGGAATTCTCAAGGCGGCGAAAGAGCAGGGGGTGGCCGCCCGCTTTTTCCACGGGCGCGGGGGCACCGTCAGCCGCGGCGCGGGTCCGACCCACCGTTTTCTCGAGGCCCTTCCGAGGGGAACCCTGTCCGGGGATCTCCGGGTGACCGAGCAGGGAGAGGTGATCGGACACAAATACGGGACGGTGCCAACGGCGGCCCACAACCTGGAGCTGTTGCTGGCCGGCACGACCCTGACCTCCCTCCTGCCGGAGGACTCCGTCGAGGACGATCCCTCGATGGTGGAGATTTTTGATTTCCTTAGCCGCGAAAGCATGAAGACGTACCGGCAACTGATCGAAAAACCGGGCTTCCTGGATTACTTCCGGCAGGCGACCCCGATTGACGCGGTGGAGCGAAGCACCATCGGGTCCCGACCGGCCCGGCGAACCGGCGCGGCGGACTGGCAGGATCTGCGGGCGATTCCCTGGGTGTTCAGCTGGAGCCAGGCGAGGTTCTTTCTCCCGGGTTGGTACGGGGCCGGCACGGCCCTGCGCAAACTGGCCAAGGAGGAGGCCAGGCTGTTCCGGCGACTGCGGGACCGTCTCTCCTCCTGGCCGTTCGCCAAATACGTTTTCAACAACCTCGAAAGCGGCATTGCGAGCGCGGACCTCGAGGTCAGTCAGGGCTACATCGAACTGGTGCGCGAGGCCATGATCCGCGATGGCATCACCAAAAATATCCGCGAAGAGTTTGCCGAGGTCCGGGCGGGCTTGACCGAGTTGTTCCAGAAGCCCCTGGCGGACCGTCGTCCCCGGTTCCGCTACACGGTGGAACGGCGAGTGGTACCCCTGCGGGCGCTGCACGAACGGCAAATCCTGCTCCTCCAACAATGGCGGAAAGCGGAGGAAGCCAAGGATGCCCACGCCGACGCACTCCTGTCCGACCTCCGGCAGTCGATTGCGGCCATCGCCGCGGGACTGCGCACCACCGGATAGGATTCGCTCCTTGGCGGAGGAGGGCGGAAAGCTAGGGTAACGGAATGTTGCCGGGATTTTTTAACGGGCCGGAGGTGGTCTTCCTGCTTTCCTCCCTGGTCAAGGCGGTCGCCGTGGCGGTGACGGTCCTGGTGCTGGTGCCCGGCAGTGTGACCGCGGAGCGCCGGATCAGTGCCTGGATCCAGGACCGATTGGGGCCCAACCGCGTGGGCATACCTTTTACCGACATCCGGCTCTTCGGTCTTGGCCAAGCCCTGGCGGATGCGGCCAAGTTCCTGTTGAAAGAGCAGTTTGTCCCGGCCTCGGTCAACAGGTTCTACTTCAACCTGGCCCCCATTCTGGCGATGGTACCGGCTCTCGTCACCGTGGCGGTGATTCCCTTTAGCCCCGGTTTCGATCTTCGCCCCATCGCCGCCTGGATCGCCCCGCATCTTGGTTGGGACGCCGCCACGGTGGAGGCCTTCCAGATCAGCGGGGTGGTCGCCAATCTGGACATCGGGCTACTTTTTGTTTTCGCCGTCATCTCGCTGAGCGTGTACGGCATCGTCCTGGCCGGCTGGGCTTCCAATTCCAAGTACCCGTTTCTTGGCGGGATCCGCTCCTCCGCGCAGATCATCTCCTATGAAATCGCGATGGGCGCCTCGGTGGTTCCGGTGTTTCTGGTTACCGGCCACCTCAACCTGGGTAAAATCGTCGACTACCAGATTCACCACGGCTGGTTGGCGTTCCCCAGCTTCACTGGGGGGATCTGGGGCATTCTGCTGGGAGCCTGCCTGGCCTTTTCCTTCCTGGTGTTCCTGATCGCCTCATTTGCCGAGACCAACCGGCTGCCCTTTGACCTGCCGGAAGCCGAGACGGAGTTGGTCGGTGGCTACCACACGGAATATTCCGGCATGCGCTTCGCCCTGTTTTTCCTCGGGGAATATGCGGCGATGGTTTCTGCCTCGGCCATCATGGTCACGGTGTTCCTGGGGGGGTGGAGCCTGCCGCTCCCCTGGTTCAACGGCCAACCCATGCCAGCCGCGGTGTTTGGGTTCGCGCTGCCTGGCTGGCTGGCGGGCCTGGCTTCCCCTTGGTGGTTTGGGTTTATTTCCGTGGGGGTATTCCTGGCCAAGATCCTCTTTTTCATCGCCCTATTCATCGTGATTCGGTGGACCTTGCCGCGCTTTAAATACGACCAGCTGATGAGCCTCGGTTGGAAGGTGTTTATTCCGCTCTCCTTTCTGAACATTTTTGTCGTGGCGGCGCTTACCCTCTTGAGAGGGTAGCAGACAGGAGATAGCAGACCGGGGATTGGGGGCGGGGAGGTTTGTGGTTATGGATTTCGGTCGAGGATTGAGATGACCTCCTCATCGGAAACCTGGTCGAAGGACCGGTAGGCTTGGCCGACGGCGAGGAAATCCTCCGGAGCATCCAGACAGACCACCTCATCAGCCTCAGTTTGTAACTCCCGGATGGATGAGGGCGCGGCCACGGGAACCGCGACCACCACCTTGGCGGCACCGGAAGCCCGGGCGGAGCGGACCGCCACCTTCATGGTGGCCCCGGTGGCGATTCCGTCGTCTACCAGGATCACGGTTTTTCCTTTCAGATCTTCACCCCGTCGATGGGATCGATAGAAAGCAGCCCTTTCCCGGATGACCGCGGACTGTTCCCGGATGATGACCTCCAGCCAAGAGGGGTCTTCTTGCGAGGCTGCTTGGAATTCTGCGTTCACAAACACAGTCCCATCTTCCGTTATCGCTCCCACGGCCAACTCCGGTTGGGGAGGGTAGGGGAGTTTCCGAAGGAGGATCACGTCCAGGGGCAGGCCTAATTTCCGGGCCACTTCCCCCGCCACCACCACACCGCCGCGAGGGAGGCCCAAAACGAGCCCGTTTTTATCTTTTCGATAATCAGTTAATTCCAAGGCCAAATGCGAGCCAGCTTGTTTTCTGTCATCAAAAAACATAAGTTAATCCACTAAACCGGATGATAAGTGCGCCATAAAGTACTTGAATCTGCCTGTCCTTCTTAAATAATAATCCCAGTGATTTCTCCGGCGACCAAAAAACCAAATATTCCCGGTTCCCTGAAGCGATGGGCCTCCCGCAGTGAGTTGGCCATCATTCTTGCGGACACCAGTGGAGCGGTCCAGTGGGTCAATGAGGCCTTTACCCATATCTGCGACTATCAACTCGATGAGATTATCGGCATGAGGCCCGGCCATTTCCTGAGTGGGCCACTCACCGAAGCCCGTTCCCGCGAGACCCTCAACCATGCCATCCGTGACAAAAAACCGTGCCTCGTTCGGATCACCAACTACAAAAAGAACGGCACCCCTTATATCGTGGAAATCCATCTGGAGCCCATTTTCAACCGACAAAACCAGCACCAGGGCTTCCTTTCCCTGGAGCGGGATGTCACCGAGGATGAACGGCGCCAGCGCCAGTACGGGGAGCTGAACGCTTCCGTGTATCGGCAGCTTCTTGAAAGATTCGAGGTGGTCAAAGCAGGGGGAAAACCCAACTCCTGATCCCTCCGGGGCCCCGCACCATGGAAACCTCCTCTTTCCTCAGCACGGGCACGAGCCGCAGTCGCGGTTTGGGGACCGAGGCCCTGCCGGACTTTCCCTCCGGCTTCTTTCAAAACTGGGTGGAACACACCGACATCGCGATCCTCATCACCGATGCCGAGGGTGCGGTGCGCTGGTCCAACCCCGCCTTCACCAAGATGTGTCTTTACTCCATGCATGAAATCGTCGGCCGCCGCCCCGGCCGATTCCTTGGTGGCCCCCTGACCGAGGAAAGTTCCCGGAAAGTGCTTCGGCAGGCCATCCGCGAGGGAAAACCCTGCGTTACCCGGATCACGAACTATAAAAAGAACGCCACTCCGTACGTGACGGAAATCCATCTTGAGCCCATCCGCAACAGCGTGGGGGAGCTGCTTGGCTTTCTCGCCCTGGAGCAGGACGTCACCCGGCTGGAGACCCGGGAGCGCGAGCTCGGGGAGCTTTCCGCCTCCATTTACAGGCAGTTGCTTGCCCGCATGGGAAGCCCTGAGGCCGGCCCAACCGGCTCCTGATTTCTGACCACCCTTTGGCTCACCGCCGCGGGCTCCGCGGTCGCCTCTGCGTTCACTTTCCTGACCGGCTTCGGCCTCGGGACCATCCTGTTGCCGGTTTTCCTGTTGGCCATGAGCCCGGCCCTGGCGGTGGCATGTGTGGCGCCCGTTCATCTCTTTCATAACGCCGGCAAACTTCTGATGCTGCGGAAACACGTGGATCGCGCCGTCCTACTCGGTTTTGGTGTGCCCGCCCTGGCCGCGGCCGGGATCGGAGCTTGGGGGCTCACGGGACTCGCCAACCTGCCCGGGCTCGGCTCTTGGTCGTGGTGGGGGAAAACTTTCGACGTTTGTCCCCTGAAGCTTGTCGTGGGGCTTTCGTTGACCGTGTTTTCCTGGTGGGAACTGCGCGGCGGGGGAGGGGGCATCCGCAAGGTCCCCCTCTGGATCGGCGGAATCGCCAGCGGCCTCTTGGGAGGAATCACCGGTCATCAAGGGGCCATCCGCAGTGCTTTTTTTCTGGGAAAAAATCTTCCCAAGGAAACCTTCATCGCCACCGGTGCGGCCGTGGCCTGTGCGGTGGATCTCACCCGTCTGGCCATCTATGTGCAGACCCTTCCGATCCTGGGAGGAGTCATGCCCTGGCCGGTGATTTTGGCGGGAATCGTCGGAGCCGCGGCGGGGTTGGTGCTGGGGCGCATTGGACTCAGTAAAATTTCCACCGGCCTCTTCCGGAAGCTGGTGGGTGCGGTTTTATTTGGCTTCGGGATTCTCTTTGCCCTAGGGATCATCTCGTAGCGATCCGTGAAGCCCAATCCATACGCACTCATTTGCAAAGACCCCGGATTCCGGAATCTAATCCGACGGAAGGCTGCCTTGATTGTTCCGGCCACCATCTTTTTCGTGGCTTACTATTTTGTCCTGCCTGTGGCTGCCGGCTGGTTTCCTGATCTGATGAAAAGGGAGGTCTGGGGCCGGGTGAACGTGGCCTACCTTTTTGCCCTTTCCCAGTTCCTGATGACCTGGGGACTGGCTTTTCTTTACGTCCGGGCAGCGGCCGGGTGGGACCGGCAGGAGCACGAGCTGCTTAAAAAATTCGATCAAGAGTCCGGGGAATGACCTCTTTGCCTCTCGCCGTGGTCAGCCAAGGGAACACCGCCTTATGGATGTTTCTTGCGTTTGTCGGCGCCACTCTGGTCATCACTTATTTCAGCGCCCGGAAATCCAGCGGGGCCAGCGCCTACTTCGCGGCCGGCCGCAGGATCACCGGCTGGCAGAACGGCCTGGCGGTGGCGGGGGATTACATGAGCGCCGCCAGCTTCCTGGGCATTGCCGGCATGATCGCCATGAACGGCTATGACGGTTTTCTCTACTCAGTGGGTTTCTTGGTGGCCTATTTGACGGTGCTGTTTCTGGTGGCGGAGCCGTTGCGCAACACCGGGAAATACACCATGGCCGATGTGCTGGCCTTCCGGCTCAGCCCGAAACCGGTGCGGGCGGCGGCTTCGGTAAGCACTCTGACGGTGTCTCTCTTCTACATGATCGCCCAAATGGTGGGGGCCGGGGTACTGGTGCGGCAGCTGATGCCCGGAATCTCTTATGAAGCCGCCGTCATCGGGGTAGGAATTCTGATGGTGGTCTATGTGGTCTTCGGGGGAATGCTGGCGACCACCTGGGTGCAGATCATCAAGGCGGTGCTCCTCATCAGCGGCAGCATCTTTCTCAGCTTCCTCGTCCTGCAGAAGTTCCAGTTTAACCTGGGAAGCTTTTTTGCCTCCTTGACGGCGATCTCGTCCACGGGACCGAACGGGGAAACAGTGACCCGGAACTTCCTTCATCCGGGACTGATCTTCAAAAATCCCTGGGACCAGATTTCTCTGGGAATGGCCCTGCTGTTCGGCACGGCCGGGCTTCCCCACATCCTGATCCGGTTCTACACGGTGCCGGATGCCAAGACGGCCCGGGCCAGCGTGGTGTGGGCGATGCTGATCATTGGCGCTTTCTATATCATGACCACCTTCTTTGGCTTCGGCGCCGCCAGCCTGTTGGGGCCCGACTATGTGCAGGCAAACGGTGGAACAAACATGGCGGCCCCGGAGCTGGCGCGATGGCTGGGCGGTGAGGTCTTCTTCGCTTTTATCAGCGCGGTCGCCTTTGCGACGATTTTGGCGGTGGTGGCAGGTCTGACGATCAGCGCGAGCACCAGCTTTGCCCATGACTTTTTTGTGAACGTGATTCACCACGGCCAGGAGCACCGCGCCGGGGAGGAGGTGCGGGTGGCCCGGATCACCGCACTGGTGGTGGGGGCTGCTTCCATGGGGATCGCGATCCTCTTGGGGCCGACCGTCAACGTGGCTTTTCTCGTCGGACTGGCCTTCGCGGTGGCGGCCAGTGCCAACCTGCCGGTGATGCTGGCCTCGCTGTTCTGGAAAAGGTTCAACACTGCCGGGGCGGTTTGGGGTTTGGGCACGGGGCTGGTCTCGAGTATCGGCCTAATTCTGGTGAGCCCGGATTTCATGAAGGACCCTATCTTCCCCCTAAAAAACCCAGCTTTAGTAAGCATCCCGCTTGGGCTGCTGGCGACCTGGCTGGGAACCCTGTGTTCGCGGGAGAAGGCTTCCGAGGAGAAGTTTGTGGAGCTAACCGTACGGGCGCAGACGGGATTAGGAGCGGAAAAAGCGACGGAGCATTAGGACAGGCTGGTCGATAAGGTTTGCGTTTAATTTTAAAAAGGACCGGATCTTAAAGCCCGGGGCCGCGTGAAAGTCGGGCCGGCGGAAGAAGGTTTTTAGATTAGAAAAAGATCGGGATGACGAGGATGGCGACGATGTTCACGACCTTGATCATCGGATTGATCGCCGGTCCGGCGGTATCCTTGTAGGGATCGCCCACGGTGTCGCCGGTGACGGCGGCGGCGTGCGCAGGGGAGCCCTTGCCGCCGAAGTTGCCTTCCTCAATGAACTTCTTGGCGTTGTCCCAGGCCCCGCCGGAGGAGGTCATGGCGATGGCAACAAAGAGACCGGTGACAATGGTGCCCACCAGCACGCCCCCGAGGACAACCGGGCCCAGGCCCGGGATGGCAGCCACGCCAACCACAAAAAGAACCGGCAGCAGGGCGGGCACGATCATTTGGCGGAGGGCGGCTTGGGTAACGATATCGACACACTTGCCGTAGTCGGGCTTGTCCTTGTGCTTGAGAATTCCCGGCTTCGCGGCGATTTGGCGGCGCACTTCGCGTACGACGGCCCCGGCGGCGACGCCGACCGCATCCATGGAGCGAGCCGTGAAGACAAAGGGGAGGAGACCGCCGATGAAAAGGCCGATAATGACCTTAGGCTCGACCAAGGAGAATTCGAGGCTGGGCATGGCGGTGCCGATCGCGAGGAAGTGGGCCTTAAGCTCCTGGACGTAGGTCCCGAAGAGCACCAGCGAGGCGAGACCGGCCGAGGCGATGGCATATCCCTTGGTGACGGCCTTCATCGTGTTGCCGACGGCGTCCAGCTCGTCGGTGCGCTCCCGGACCTGTTTGGGCAGGC
>CAZURF010000052.1:0-8850 GCA_964623555.1 uncultured Akkermansia sp.
CCGGCCGAGTTCACCGCCCGGATCTGCACATCATAGGTCGTGCCGTTGGTCAGACCGGTAATGATCAGAGGACTGGCGGTACTGGCCGGGGAACGCACGGTCCAGCTACCACCGTTCAAAGAGTATTCGTAATTCGAGACCGCGGCTCCCCCGCTGGAGGAAGGAGCACTAAATGCCAAACTCAACTGCCCGTTTCCTGCCGTGATCTCAGTAATCGCGGGTGCGCCAGGCGCCACTGCCACGATGTTTGCAGTCAGGGTGGGCTGCGTGACGGTGTAGTTCGAAGAGGGCGCACTGTAACTGCCCGTGCGGGTCAGCGTTTTGCTTGTGCCGATGTTGGCATCCGGGAAAGCCCAAGTCACCGTGCCCGTGACCGAGAAAGTCTCACCATTAACCAATCCCGAATAGGCAGGCGTTCCGGTCACGCTGACCGTGGTGTTTCCGTCCCAATTCTTGTTAGCTGCGCTAAGACCTGTGATGGTTAGCCCCTTGGCCGTGACCGAGTTGCCGCTGGCCGCAGTGGCGATATTGGCCTGGGTGGCCCCAGTGCTAGTCAGTGCCACCGCGGTGACGCCGTTGTAAGAACCGCTGACCGCCGCGTTGGATGCGAGTCGAACCCAGACCGTGCCGCTCGCCGAACCGGAGGATTGTGTGAAGGTAACCGAGCTGCCGTAAGTTCCGTTCTGCGTGGTGGCGACTTCAAACCCAGTTTGCGCCGTGGCCACCAAGCTTGCTGTCAGATTGCTTCCAGAAACGGCAAAAGACTGGGCCGTCGAGGCCGTGCCGTAAGTCGTCGTGAATGCCGTGGCCGTGGCAGCGCCAGAAATTGTCGGTGAGGAAGACGTCGAAGTAACCCCCAGATTATCGAGGCTGATTTTTGGCCTGTTGCCAGTAGGTGACGCACCACCAGCGGGACCATTGTGATAGTAGAACCTAATTCTAACCGTCGCTTGATTGTTAAGCGCGGAAGGGAGACTAATACTAATACTTGCTGATTTCGAAGTGCCGTTTGTGGCAATAAAAGGTAAATCCGTCCCGGTCAATTCCGTCCAAGTGCTACCATCTGTGGAGTAGTATGCACGTAATGTGCCGCCGCGGTTGCCTGTGCTATTTGTCACTTGAGCCAAATCAACCGTAAGCGTCCCAGCAGTTCTACCCGTAAAATTTAGATTCAAGTCACAAGCCACTGCAGCAGAGTTGTCAGTCGACCCAGTAGCCAGGAAAAGCAAATTACCACCAGTTGTGTTGTTTTGAATGCCGGAGCTCGTGCCAACTGATGATAATGTTGAGCAATCCGTGGTGGTTTTAGTCGCGACCGGAATGGATCCCGTGTTTAAGATTCCTTGGCCTGTAAAGTTAGCAGGATATGCAGAGAGTGATGTGAATGTGTTCGTGTAGTTACCTGTGGACATATTGTAGTAGGTTTGCCCCCACCCCGTCGCCGCGGAGAGCGCGAGCGTGGCGCATAGCGCCAGCGCGGCGCTCACGCTTCGCGCCGGAGATAGCAAACTTTTCGCAGATCGCAGATCGCAGATCGGAGTTGGGAGATCGGGAATTGCCCATCTTCCATCTGCCATCTTCCATCTGCCATCTTCCATCTCCGTTAAAAACGCCCCGCCCGCCTTGGCTAAAAACCTTTTGGCACGCACAAATGCGCTCATTTCTGAAAGGTACACCATGATTGCCGAAAATTGCATTTGTATTTTAGCACTTTGTTGACAAATAGAATGATTTATTAATTTCATTTAATTGTTATTATCCAATAGTTTGCAAATACATCGATCGGATTAGTATACCTACTAATTTCCGAAGCGTTTCCCCGGCAAACCCTTTTCATTTTTCAACCCCCAAAGTGGCCTGAATCTTCGCCGCACTTTCGCTACGCGATGTAGCGGGTTTCGGATTGCTCGTTGCGGGTAACTCGCCACCCAATTTTTCGTTCACGTTCACCTTCACGTTCACGATCGCGGCCGCCGCAATCTTCACTGCTTCCTCCATCACCGCCGGATCGATGACTGTCTCGCCGACGGCCGTCCGCTTCGCCCACTCTGCCATCCCCACCGAGACAAAAAGCGCCAACCCCAAGATTCCCCATGTCATCAACTTCTGCCGACGGATCAACCCGTCAGCACGGATCGCTGTACCAGTTCCACCCATAGGTCGCATGGTCGGAAATAAACATCACACCCGTCCAAACTCCTAGTTACAAAAATGTGACAATTGAAAATGTAACAATTCTCGCGGCCTTTTTTAACTCTCTCATTCCCAACCTCTTCCCCATCCATAAATCTGCCTTATGGTCTTTTTTACGCATTTTCCGTATGAGAGAATGAGATTTAAGGGTTTGGCTGTTCGTTATGTCGGGAAAATTCAATGCTTTGCCTACTCAACCAACACCCCTTCCCCTTTTCCCTTTTGCGGGTCCTTCACATTCCGCATTCTTTTTGCATGCCGGCACAGGTGACCCATTCGGGCGAAACAAATTCGGCGGTGGATCCATTTGGCCGGAAAATCGACTACCTCCGCATCTCGGTCACCGACCAGTGCAACGAACGCTGCCTCTATTGCCGCCCCGCCAGCTACCGGGGCTGGTCTCCTCGCCCGGATCATCTCACCGCCCGCGAAATTATCGAGGTGGCCCAAGCCGCAGCCCAACTGGGCTTCCGACATTTCCGACTCACCGGCGGCGAACCTCTTCTGCGCCCGGATCTAGCGGAAATCGCCAGCGGCCTCGCCTCTTTACCCGGAATTGAAACTCTTTCCCTTTCGACCAACGGAACCCGCATCACCTCCCGGGCTTCCGCGCTTCGACGAGCCGGGGTTCAGTCGGTCAATCTGAGCCTCGATGCCCTCCAGCCGGACCTCTACCGACAAATCACCGGTGGATCTTTCGACGATTTTCTGGAGGGCTTCCGCGCCGTTCTCCGGGCCGACTTCGCTACCGTCAAACTCAACTGCGTCCTGCTGCGCGGGCTTAATGAAGGCGAACTTCGCCCCCTCGCCCGGTTCGCCGCGGAACATCAGGTATCCATCCGATTCATTGAACTCATGCCTCTCAGCCTTCTCCAACCGGCGCGCGAACACCTCTTTCTCTCCGTGACCGAGGCCAAGGAGATCCTGGGAGGGGAATCAACCCTCCAGCCTCTCCCCGATCACCGGCCAGGTCACGGTCCCGCCCGCTACTTTCGCGACGCCAACTCCGGCGCGATCCTCGGTTTCATCGGGGCCCTGACCACGCCGGATTTCTGCGCCTCCTGCAACAAGCTGCGACTCACCGCCGATGGAAAAATCCGGCCATGCCTCGGGCGCCACGGTGAAATCGACCTCCGCGAGGCCATGCGCCAAGGCACGGCCGGACCGGCCGAATTGCTCCGCCAAGCCCTTGCCAACAAACCGCAAGACCACGAGTTCACCCGCGGATACGAACCGGCCCGACCCATGACCGCCCTCGGCGGTTGAGCTGTGCATATCCTCTACTTTGCCCAGGCCCGCGCGGCCACAACTGTTCCCGCGGAGAATCTAAAAACCTCCTCACCCCTTTCGGCCGAAAAACTCTGGAAAGAGTTGGTCGAACGCCATCCCAAGCTGGCCGCCCTTCAATCTTCCTGCCGGTTGGCCAAGAATGGGCGTTTCCTTTCCCAAGGAGAATCGTTGGAACCCGGGGATGAGGTTGCTGTTCTTCCGCCGGTCTCCGGAGGTTGATGAAAATCCAAATTCACCTGGGACCGGAAGAAGTCGCCCCCCCGGGGGAGTCCTCCGATCCAGTCAACGGGGCGGTGGTCTGCTTTTCCGGCACGGTCCGAGGCGAGGAAAATGGGAAGCCGATCCAGTTCCTCTTCTACGAAGCTTACCGACCCATGGCTGAAAAACAGATTCAGGCCATCCTTACGGATCTGGCGGCGAAATATCCCTGCACCTCGGCCGAAGTGACCCACCGTCTCGGCTCAGTTCCGGTCGGAGAAACCTCCCTCTTCGTTCGTGTCCGGGCCCCGCACCGCGCCGAGGCTTTCCAGCTTCTCACCTCGTTTCTCGACCGACTCAAGCAGGACGTGCCCATCTGGAAAACCCAGCCATGAAAAGCGTTGAAGAGATTTTCCATCTTTTGGATTCCCTGTCTCCGAACCCTCTCCCTGATGAATCCGTGCCTCCATCCGCAGCCCTTGGGCGGATCCTGCGCCAACCCATCCAAGCCCCCGAAGATCACCCCCCCTTTGATCACTCCAGTATCGACGGCTATCTCCTGCGCCAGGATGCCCAACCGGGCCTCTTCAAATTCTCGGCCACCCATCGGCCGGGTGAACCTGCTCCGAAATTACCGGAAGCAGGATGCGCGATCCGGATTTTCACCGGCTCCGCCCTGCCGCCCGACGCCGCTCTGGTCATGCAGGAGGACACCCGCCCCCCAACCAATGGGACGATCGAAATTTTAAAGAAACCCTCAAGGGAGTTGGTTCGCCCTCGCGCCTCCCAATGCAAAAAAGGAGATCCCCTTATCGCCGTCGGTACCGTTCTTCAACCAGGGACCATCGGCCTTTTGGCTTCCCTAGGAGTTTCCAAGGTTTCCGTCTCTTCCCTCACTCGGGTGGCCCATCTCGTGACAGGGGGCGAGCTGGTCGATGCAGGCGAAACCCCCAAGGTCGGCCAAATCCGGGACAGCAACTCCCCCCTGATATCTTGCCTTCTATCTTCCTTCCCCGCCCAGTTGGCCTGGCAGAAAAGGGTCGGGGACAAAAAAGACCAGTTTCTGGCGGCCCTTCGCGAAGCGCTCGCCGCCAAACCCCATCTCCTCCTGGTGAGCGGGGCTTCCAGCGTCGGCGACCAGGATCACACCGCTGCATCCCTGGAGGAGTCGGGATTCAAGATTCATGCCCGGCAGGTTTCCGTGAAACCCGGAAAACCCCTGATCGTCGCCCAAAACAAAGACACTCTCGCTTTCGGCCTCCCGGGAAATCCCCTCTCCCATTTCGTCTGCTACCACCTTTTTGTCCTTCGGGTTCTGCGCCGCTGGGCCGGACTCCCGCCCGCGGAACCGCTGGACGCTGAACTACTCGACCCCCAGATTATCCGCTCCGACCCCCGGGAAACCTGGTGGCCAGGCCGTCTCGAGCCCCAAGGTGGCCGCACCCGGGCCCGTGCTCTCCCGTGGCGCGATTCCTCCGACCTCACTTGCCTCGCCACGGCCGACTGCCTCCTTTGCGTTCCGGCCGGACAGCAGGCTCGCTCGCCGGTGAAGGTTCTGCCCACCATCTCCCCGTGAAGCGCCTGAGTCATCTGGATGCGCGGGGTCGCGCCCGCATGGTCGACGTCAGTCCGAAAATCCCCCAGCACCGCCGGGCCGTGGCAGTAGGGGAAATCCGCTGCGCCCCCGCCACCATTCGACTGCTTCGCACTGGCAAGACCCCGAAGGGGGATGTGCTGGCCGCCGCCCGGATCGCCGGCATCCAGGCCGCCAAGCAGGCCTCCGCGCTGATTCCTCTTTGTCATCCCCTGCCACTCGACTCCGTCCATGTGGAACTCACCCCCGGCCGGGGCCGGATCCGAATCGAGGCGGAAGTCCGCGTTCACGCCCGGACCGGTGTGGAAATGGAGGCGCTCACCGCCGTCTCGGTGGCCGCGCTGACCCTGTACGACATGCTCAAAGGGGTCGATCGCGGCATGGTGATCCAGAACATCCGGCTCCTGGCCAAGGAGAAGTCCTGAAATCCTTGCGGGTCGCGCGGCTCACAGTCAGCGACCGCGCCCACGCCGGCACCTATCAGGACCTGGGCGGACCGGAGTTGGAGAAAGTCTTCAACGCCCTCTGGAAAGAACCAATCGACTGGTTTTCCGCCATCGTTCCTGACGAGAAAGAGAAAATCAGCTCCACCTTCCGGCAATGGGTGAAGGAGGGCATTTCCCTGATTCTGACGACAGGCGGCACCGGTCCGATGGCGCGGGATGTGACTCCGGAGGCTACCCGCGCGGTTCTGGAGAAGGAGTTGCCGGGATTGGCCGAGGCTCAGCGTTGGACCAGCTTTCCCAAGGCCCCTACCTCCATTCTCTCTCGCGCCGTCGCCGGGGTGGCGGGAAAAAGCCTGATTATCAATCTCCCAGGAAACCCCAAGGCCATTGGAGAGTGTCTGCCTCCCTTGCTCCCGGCCATCCGGGAGTGTCTGCGTCACCTTACGGAATAAAGATCAGTTTCGCGCCCGCGATCAGCAGAACCACGGCCAGTAGTCGCCGGATCCAAAGAGCGGAATAGCGGCGACTCCCCAGCCACGATCCCATCCAACCGGCCAACGCCACGACCAGCAGCAGCCACCAGCCGACGTACGGAAACTCGCGAGTGGCAAGAAGATGACCCGTCAGCCCAGCCGCCGAGTTGAGCAGAATGAACATGGCCGAGACCGCCGCCACCGTTTTGGTGGTGGCCCAACCCCGCCACAGCATCCATGGGGTCAGAAAAATCCCACCCCCGGTACCAGTAAGACCGGCCAAAAGCCCCAGCCCCGCCCCGGTGCCAGCCAGGGTTGTGTTGGCAGGCGAATGAGCTTCCTTCTCCTTTCGCGCAGTGGTCCACAGCTGAAAGGCCGCAAACCAAAGGACCAAACCGACCAGGAGTTGAAACCAGCTTGCCGGAAGTTTCAGATACCCCCCCAGAAAAGCCAAGGGAACCGATCCGATCACCAGCGGGGTCAGGAGGCGGCGATCCAGATGGCCCGCCCGGTAAAAATTCCACGAGGCCAGAATCGAGACCGTGATGTTGAGGGCCAGGGCGATCGGCTTGATCTGCTGCGCCGGCACGGAGCAGAGCGCCATCACCGCGATGTAACCGGAAGCCCCGGCATGTCCCACGGAGGAGTAAAGAAACGCCACCATCCCCATCCCCAGGATCAAAACCCAGAATTCCATAAGCTTTCTTAGCCCTTCGGCCCCCTGCCGGCTACGCGAACCAGCGGCTTTTCCCAAAGCGCGGATTCGTTATGATTCTCCGATGTCGCTACGCGCGCTCGGTACCAAGACCCCTGTTCCCAGCCATCCCTCCAAGGCCCGGTTGGAAACCTTTCCCAACCCCAAGCCGGGGCGCCCCTACGAAATCACCTTTTCCACCAACGAATTCACCTCGCTTTGCCCCGTCACCGGCCAGCCCGACTTCGCCACCATCACCATCCGCTACACGCCGAACCGCCGCTGCGTCGAGAGCAAGTCCCTCAAGCTCTACCTGCACTCGTTCCGAAACGTCGGCTCCTTCGCCGAGGCCGTGACCAACCGGATTTTAGATGACCTCGTCCGCGCCATCGCTCCCCACCATGCCAATGTCACCGGGGAATTCGCCGCCCGCGGCGGCGTGGCTCTCAGAGTTTCGGCCTCTTTCGGCAAGGCCCGCTAATCACCCCGTCGTCCGCACCACGAACATCTTTTCCGTGGTCATATCCTCCATGGTTCGGGGGATTCCCCCCATCCCCAACCCGGACTGCATCCGGCCGCCAAACGGCATCCAGTCCACCCGGAAAGCGGTATGGTCATTCACCATCACGGCCGTGGCCTGCAGGTTTCTCACGTAGTAAAAGGCCCGGTTGATATCCCGGGTAAAAACGGCCGCTTGAAAGCAAACCGGTAGGGCGTTGGCCCGCTTCACCGCTTCCTCCGCCTGGTCGAACGGATACACACAGACGACCGGACCGAATACCTCGTCGCAGGAAACCTTGGCATCCTCCGGCGGGTTCCAAAGCACCGTGGGAGCGTAGCAACTCGGAGAAACCTTTTTGCCCCCGCAAAGGAGCTTTCCACCTTTCTTCACCGCCTCCTCGACCCAGGCGGCCACCCGGTCATTTTCCGCATGGGAAATCAACGGCCCGATCTCGGTTTTCGGATCGGCCGGATCCCCCACCACCAGTTTTCCGGCTTTTTCGGCGATCTTCTGGGCCAGCCCCTCGGCGATGGACCGGTGCGCAAAGATGCGCTGGACGGAGACACAAACCTGGCCCGCATGATAAAAGCCGGCCTTCACCAGGAGAGGTAAGGCATCTTCGACGTTGGCATCCGCCTCGAGAATCACCGGCGCCACCCCGCCGTGCTCCAGAGTACAGGTGGCTCCAGGGGCGAGCTTGGCGCGCAGGGCCCAACCCACCCGTCCCGAACCGATGAAGCTAAAGAAGCTCAGGCGCGGATCCGTCACCAAAAGCTCCGCATCGGCATTGGCGCAGACCACCGCTTGGCACCACTCCTTGGGAAGACCCGCCTGATGCAAGAGATCCACAAGGGTGAGGCAGGAAAGCGGCGTCTTGGTGGCCGGTTTCACCACCACCGGACAGCCCGTAGCCACCGCCGGAATCACCTGATGGATGATGAGGTTGACCGGGTGGTTGAAGGCGCTGATCGCCGTCACCAACCCGCCGGGCTCCCGATAGGTGTAGGCCATCCGGTTCATGGAGGCTGCGTTGAGACGCATGGGAATTTCCCGTCCGATCAAATGGGGGATGGTTTCGATCGCCACCCGCACCCCGTTGATCGCCCTGGCCATCTCCACCTTCGTGTCGATCAGGGGTTTGCCCCCTTCGGCAAGAGACTGGCGGATGATCTTTTCCTGGTTGGCCTCGAGAAGCTTCTGAAATTGATCAAGAATCTCGATCCGCCGGGAGACGCTCAACCACCGGCCACGGTCGGTAAACACCGCGGCCGCCTGGTCGATCCGCTTCTGCACCTCCCCCCGGTCCTGCAAAGCGACCTCACCCACTTTTTTCCCATCGATGAATAGCGATACCCGCCCGCCAGGACCTCGGCCTTTGGCAGCATCGTAATCGAAGGACATCTTCACCTCGTGCTCGCCATGCGACAGCACTTCGCTTGCGGCGATCTGAAACAACTCCA
>CAZURF010000052.1:8860-9647 GCA_964623555.1 uncultured Akkermansia sp.
CTCACTCCGCGGCGGCCTGGTCGATCCGCTTCCGCATCTCCCCCCTGTCCTGCACGGCGACTTCCCCGGCCTTTTTTCCGTCATAGGTATTCAGGACCTCCACACTCTTCATCCACCCATGCTACTCCCCCCCGGAGAAACCGCACAATGACAGTCATAATCCTTCCGCCGCCCCAAACTTTCCCATAAAAGTGTTCCCGATGCCCCCGATACTCCTCACCGCAATCTTTGTCGGTCTCGTTGGCCAACTGGTCGACGGGGCCCTGGGCATGGCCTACGGGGTGACCTGCTCCACCTTCTTGCTGACCCTCGGGGTGGCTCCGGCCATGATCAGCTACAGCGTCAAGGTGTCGGAAATCTTCACGACCGGAATCAGCGGCATCAGCCACCTCTTTTACCAAAACGTAAATCGCGCCCTTTTCTGGGAAATTGCGATTCCCGGGGTGCTGGGAGGTGTCACCGGTGCCTACATTCTCTCCAACTTTCCCGGGGAGAAGTTCAAGCCCTGGATCAGCGTTTACCTCATCGCCATGGGCGCTTACATCCTCTGGCGCTCCAGCCACAAGCCGATCGTCATCGGAACGGAACCCACCAAGGCCGTGCCCTTGGCCGCCGCTGGCGGCTTCCTCGATGCGGTGGGCGGAGGCGGTTGGGGGCCCATCGTCACCTCCACCCTCCTCGCCAAGGGCCACCAACCCCGTTACGTCATCGGGTCGGTCAATCTGGCGGAATTCTTCGTCACCCTGAGTCAGGCCATCACCTTCTTTATTTTCCTGAAATTGGAAAA
>CAZURF010000053.1:0-9584 GCA_964623555.1 uncultured Akkermansia sp.
TCGAAAGTTCCTACACCTCCGGGGATAACTCCAAGGTGGTGGCCACGGACACGGTTAAAAACACCGTGCATGTCCTGGCCAAAGACCATCTGACCCCGGAAGTGGAGAGGTTTGCCGTCCATCTCGCCAAACATTTTACCTCCAAGTATCCGCAGGTGCAGAAGGCCACCGTGGAGATCAGTCAGCGGATCTGGGAGCGGATGGGAAACCATGATCACTGTTTTTCGGCGCCGGGCTCGCCCATTCCATGGGTGAAGGTGGAGCATCGCAAGGGATCCAAGGTGGCGGCGGTGGAGTCGGGCGTGAAGGATTGGCTGATCCTGAAATCGACCCAGTCCGGCTTCGAGAAGTACCCCAAGTGCGAGTTTACGACCCTGCCGGAGACGAACGACCGGATTTTTGCAACCGCGGTGACGGCCGGTTGGAAGTGGTCGAAGGAGCCGAAAGATTACGTCGTGGCCAACCGCAAGATCCTGGAGGCGATGAAGGGGCCGTTTATGAACAACTTCAGTCCCTCGGTGCAGACGACCATGTACGAGATGGGGGAGGAGGCGCTGAAGGCCTGTGCGGAGATCTCCGAGGTGTCGCTGGCCATGCCCAACAAACATAACCTGCTGTTCAACCTGAAGCCGTTTGGCCTGGAGAATCCGAATGTCATCTTTACCGCGACCGATGAGCCGCACGGGCAGATCGAGGCGGTGATCCGCCGGACCTGAGGCCGATGGCCTCCGACTTCTTTGCCGACCTGCAGGAGGCCCGGGTGACCGGGCAGCCGTTTGTGGTGGTCACGGTGGTACAGACCCAGGGATCTGTGCCGCGTCATCCCGGGGCAAAGATGATCGTGTTTCCGGATGGATCGATCCGCGGAACGGTGGGTGGGGGGAAGTTTGAGTCCCTCGTGATTGCAGAAGCCAAGGAGCGACTGAAAGACGGGCAGAATCTGCTGAAAAAATATCCACTTCGGGAAGGGGAGACGGATTCCTTTGGGGCGATCTGCGGAGGGGAGGTGACGCTCTGGTTCGAGCCCCACAAGCAAGCCCCAGTGCTTCTGCTGGTAGGGGCGGGGCACTGTGCCCAAGCAATCGCACGGTTGGCGGCCGAGTGCGGTTTTCACGTCACGGTGGTGGATGACCGGAAGGAGTGGACCGAGGCCTGCCCGGGAGTCCACCGGAAAGTGGTGGAGCAGGCACCGCAGGCAGTGATCCGGGGTCAGAAGTGGAGCGGGGAGGACGCAATCGTGCTGGTGAGCCGGAATTTTATGATCGACCGGGACGCCCTAGAGGAGGCGGTCAAGGTTAAGGAAGTGGGCTACATAGGGATGATCGGCAGCCGCAAAAAGGTTCTGCAGGTGTACGATGAGCTGAAGGCAAAAGGGGTGAAGGCAGAGACGTTAGGGAGGGTATACGCGCCGATCGGACTGGATATCGGGTCCGATTCGCCGGCGGAGATCGCCGTGAGCGTGATGGCGGAGATTCTACAAGTCCTGAGGAAGGCCCAGGGCGGGCATTTGAAGATTTAGGTGGGGCGCCCTCGGTGAGGGCGCCTAGGCGGAATCACGGGATCGAAAAAATAAATTCAGGCGGGCGTATCGAGCCCGCCCCACCAAAAAAAACTTATTTTTTTGCGGCGGTGAAGGATTCGTCGAGGACGGCGAGCATGAAGTCGACATCGGCCTCGGTGATGCACATCGGGGGTTTGACGCGGAGCACGTTGCCAAAAAGGCCGCCTTTCCCGATGACGAGACCCCGTTCCCGGGCCTGCTCGAGTACCTCAGCGATGAACTCCCGGTCGGGCTCCTTGGTTTTACGGTCCTTGACGGCCTCGACGCCGATCATCAGTCCCATGCCGCGGACCTCGCCAATGGCCTCGTGTTTATCCTGAAGTTTGCGAAGACCGCCGAGGAGACGTTCTCCCATCATCGCGCAGCGTTGCTGAAGGTTGTCGCGGCGCATGATCTTGAGGGTGGCGCGGCCCTGGGCGACGGAGACGGGGTTGCCCCCGTAAGTGTTGAAATGAATCCGCTGGGCGAGGGTCTCAGCGATCTTGTGGGTGGTGACCACGGCGGCGAGCGGGGCGCCGTTGCCGATGCTTTTGGCCATGACGACGATGTCGGGCTGAACGCCCTGGGTTTGAAATCCCCAAAAGGCTTTGCCGGTGCGGCCAAAACCGGCCTGAACCTCGTCGGCGATGCAGACCCCACCGGCGGCACGGACGTGTTTGTAAACTTCCTGAAGGTAGCCATCGGGAAGGACGACGGCCCCGCCCACGCCCTGGATGGATTCAGCGATGAAGCCGGCGATTTTGCCGGGGCTGGCGAAGCGGATCAGCTCCTCGACATCGGCGGCATAATGTTTGCCGGCGTGCGGGTCGGTCGCGGCCCAGGGGCCGCGATACGGGTAAGGGGCGCGGGCGAACTGCACGCCGAAGGAGTGGGGGATGTTGTACTTCCAGGTGTGGTGGGAGGTGATGCCCATCGTGTTGGAGGTGCCGCCGTGATAGGAGTTGCGCAGGGCGATGATGTCGTAGTTGCCCGTGTAGGCGCGGGCGAGCATGAGGGCGAGTTCGTTGGCTTCCGAGCCGGAGTTGACGAAGTAGCAGACCTTGAGGTCGCCGGGCATGCAGTCGGCCAACTCCTTGCCGTACTGGGCGATGCCAGGATGGAGGTAGATGGTGGAAACGTGCTGGAGGCGGTGGTTCTGCTCGTCGACGGCGGCGAGGACTTCGGGATGGCAGTGGCCGACGGAGACGGTGACGATGCCGCCGAAAGCGTCGAGATAGCGTCGGCCTTTTTCGTCGTAGAGGTACTGCATCGACCCCTCCACGATCATGAGGGGCTTGCGGTAGTAGTGGAACAGGGACGGGGTGAGGTGTTCCTTGCGGAGTTTTAGGACCTCTTCCGCGCTGGGGCCCTGGTAGGGGCGGGGCTGATGGTCGTAAGCCGGAAGTTGAGGGGCTTTCGAGGTCGATGCCGGCCGGGCGGAAGCAACGGTGGCCATAGGGGAAGGGTATGCCGATGGGGCCAGATTGGCAAACTACCGGGGCGTCGGCTGGCAAGCACCCGGGCCGAGTTTAGGAGTGGTGGGCGTAGTGGCGACCGCGCCACGGAAGGCGACGCCGGACGGTTTGAAGCCAGGAGTTGGAGGCGATGGCGAGGACAAGGAGCATTCCGACGGGGTGAAAAACAGCGCCCAGCCAGCTTTGACGGAATCGGTGGGCCATGGCGAGGCGCAGGGAGAGGATAATGGCGGCCTCAATCCACAGAAAGGGGTCGCGGGGAAAGAACGGCAAAAGGACGAAGGGGGCGAGCAGAACCATGGTTTGAAAGGTCTGGAAAAATAAAAAAGCCGGCCACATGCCGTCGAAGGCCGGGTAGAGGTTTTTGGTGAACCCGTCCCAGAGGTCGCGGAAGTGTTCATACATCCGGCAGCGGACGAGAGCGATGGGGTGACCGGGGTTGGTGCCGTCGTGATTGAAGACGCGATAGCCGTCTGCGCGCATCTTGCGGGCCAGCGCGATATCCTCCACCAGGTGGCCGGCGACTGCTTGGTGGCCCCCGATTTTTTCATAGGCCCCGCGGCGAAAGAGAAGAAATTGGCCATTGGCGGCTCCCAAGGAGGCTGAGCGGCCCCCCTTCCAGTGGGGAAGATAAAGGAGGATAAAGAGATGGACGAAAGGAATGACCAGATGCTCGCTCCAAGTCCTGGCCTCGAGGTAGGGCCACAGGGAAATAAGGTCGGCATCCTTTTCCGCTGCCAGGCTGATCGCATGGGCCAAGGTGATTTCGGAGAAACGGGTATCCGCGTCGACAAAGACCAGATATTCGCCCCGGGCTTCCTGGGCCAACTGTTGGCAGGCCCAGGCCTTACCGGTCCAACCCGGAGGCAGTTCCCGCCCGGAGAGGAGGCGGATTCGTGAATTCCTCCGGGCCTCTTGGCGGACCCGATCAGCCGTGGCGTCGGAGGAGTGGTCGTCGAGGACCAGGATTTCCAGATTGGGGTAACGGTTGCCCGACAAGGTTTCCAGACAGGGTTGGATCCGCTTTTCCTCATTTCTGGCCGGGATCAGCACTGAGATGAGGGGAGCAGGAGAAGGCAGGTCGGAGAATGCGGGGAAACGAAAAACCCGAAGGTTCAGCAGGTAGTTGAGGATCAGAAGGCAGAGGCTTCCAAGGACAAAGATGTGGAAAATTTCCATGAGGCGGAGGGATTTTGTAGGGAGCGATTCGCAAACAGGAAAGGCAAGAAGAAGTCTAACTTATTGAGTATTTATACGTAAGATAGTAAAATTATAAATAATTGATATTTAATAATTTAAAACGATAATTAAACAAACTTCTTGCAAAAACGGGCACTTTTTTCACATACTCACGTGATTAACATATGAATAAGTTTTGGAAGAATCTGAATGTGCTGGCCTCGGATCACACCCTGCCTCCGGCGCTGGTTTCCATCTTTAAGAATGCCTTGGGGGATGATTCCACGTCCCTCAAGTATCTGACTTTCGTGCTTTCCCCTAATGGCCCCGGGGGCCAGATCGATCGGGACATCCTTGAGGAGAACTTCAACATGGTGGACACGGCCCGGAAGTACCACCTGTCCCTGCCGGAAGTGCAAAAGGCGATCCAGATGTTCGTGGAACGCCGGGCCATCCCGGTTCGGGAAGGCGCTCCCACGAAGGAAATCGGCGGATTGAACGGCAAGAACGGCAACGGCCACCTGGCCGCCCGCCGGTTGCCCCCGCCCCTCGGTCCTTATCCAGTTTGCGGCTCCACCATCAGCCGGCTCGACTCTCGCCGCAGCGATGGCGGGGAAGTGGTGGAAGTGGGGGAAGGCTACGCCATGGTCTACTGGCACAAGGCCAAGAAAAAGACCAAGGTGGCGATCGCCCGTCTGCGGGACGTCCGTCTTTTCAAGGTGAAGTCCCCGGCTGGCGCCGATGAGGGGGCCCCCAAGGCCAAGCGCAACGGCAACGGGCACAGCTCCTCCAAATCCAAGCGGAACGGCCTGGTCGCCAAGGTGCGCGCCCGGTCCTCGGGCAAGTCGGTGGTCCGCCTCGGTGGCAAAAAGCGCCGCTAAGGCCGCGCCCGGCCCGGGCCTCGATCCCTGGCTTTCCAGCCAAAGACTTTTTCCTCCCTACGCCTGGCCGGAGGTGTTCGGCCGCATTGCCCCCCTGGAGCTGGATTTGGGGGCGGGGGATGGCGTTTATGTTGAGGCCCGCGCCCGGCGAGAACCCGATCGTGACTTCGTGGCGGTGGAGCGCCTGTTGGGGCGGGCGACCAAGATTGCCAAGAAGACGGTGCGGGGTGGGCTTCGCAACCTGAGGGTTCTCCGGTTGGAATCCGCCTATTTCCTGAGGAATCTTTGTGCCCCCAGTACGGTGGATGTGATCACCCTGCGCTACCCGGATCCCTGGCCCAAACGGAGGCACCATGGAAACCGGATCCTGACCCGGGAGTTTGCCGCGGACGCCGCCCGCGCCTGCCGGGTTGGGGGACGTCTCCAACTCACCACGGACGACCGGGATTACTTCACCTGGGCCTGTGCCGAAGTGGCGGCGTGTTCCTTCTGGCGGGAGGATTCCGCGTGGAAAGGTGAGACTGAACCCACCTCCGAGTTTGAGGAGAAGTTCCGGCAGGAGGGGCGCCCGGTATATCGGAGGGCGTGGGTCCGCTCCCGGACGGAGGATAGTTAATCCCGGGACAACCTTAGAACCTTTTCCCCGGCGAAAAGGTCGCGGGCGGCAAAAAGGCGTCGAAGGACTTCCGCCGAATCGGGGCAGTTCCGCAGGGCGGGACGGAGATCTTCGGCCGAAAGGGTGCCAAGGGATTGGCCCGGGAACCAGTGACCTCCCTGACCTAACAAATTGTAACGCATTTTGCCGTACTCGACCAAGTCATAGGCCAACGCCAAGTTGTAGAGACGCAGGATTTCGCGGAGATTGGCCTGTCCGGGGGTTTCCGACCAGTGAGGCAGACCTTGGCTCCAGGTTTTTCTCCAGGGCTCGGGGAGCGCCTCGTCCCAACCTGCTTGCAGGCGGGCCTCAATCCGCGGCAAAAGCCGATTTTCCTCTGCGGATCCTTGGATGGCCCTGACGTGCTCGTCAAAGTCGGTCGGTCGCGCCGCTCCGATCGAGAGAGTATGAATTTCCGGTCGCTGCAGACAAAAAAGAGTGTTGAAGGCCATTGGGGAAAGCGGAGAGGTGAGACTCTTGAGACGTTCGGGGGGCTGATAGAGCATCCCCCCTTTATCGTTGGGGCTGATAATGAACACGCCCATGTCGTTGCGGCGGGCGGCCTCCAAAGAACGGGTGTGTTCCTGAAAAATGTAGTACCAATGAAGGTTCACATAGTCGAAACGGCTTCCGGAGACCAATTCTTCAACCAAGTCGCCGGGTCCATGGGTGGAGAAGCCAACCCATCGACAGAGCCCCTCCTGTTGGAACTTCCGGGCGCGGTCAAGGCATCCGCCCGGGCGCATTGACCATTCCGCGGTTTCGCGGTCATTCACGCCGTGGAGGGACAGGAGGTCCACCCAGGGGAGGCCCAACTTCGAAAGGGAAACCCGGAAGATCTTCTCAAACTCGTCCGGGCTGGATTGGGGGGAAACCTTGGTCTGAAGAATGAAGGATTCCCGGTCCAGTTTTTGCAGGATGGGTCCCAACTGGGCCTCGGAGGTGCCGTATCCGCGGGCAGTCTCCAGGTGACGGATCCCGAGTTCGAGGGCCCGGTCTACGATTCTCTGGAGGTTGGCCTGATTTCCCGGCGGAATCGGTTGGGGAGGGTCCTCCTCCCAGCGGTGCTGAAAGCGCATGCCGCCGCAGGTCAGTACCGGCATGGGCAGGCCGGTTCTTCCAAAGCGGCGGGTGGGAATCACACGCCGGGGAAGGAGAGCAGGGCGTGGAATTTCAGGCCCAAGGCCTCCAATTTTCGCTTCCCGCCCAAATCGGGAAGGTCGATCAGGAATGATCCTGCCTCCACCACGGCTCCCAGGGAGCGCAACAACAGGACGGCGGCCTCGGCTGAGCCACCGGTGGCGACCAGGTCATCCACCAGCAGGACCCGCTGTCCTTTTTGAACGCAATCCTGATGCAGTTCGAGTGTGCCGGAACCGTATTCGAGGGCGTACTCCCGCTTTACGGACTTGGAAGGGAGTTTGCCTGGTTTTCGGATCGGGATGAAGCCGGCTCCCAGCAAATGGGCGACGATGCCTCCCAGGATGAAACCCCGGGCTTCAATGCCGGCCACCAAAGCCGGCGGGTTGGACTCAAAGGGTGAGGCCATCCGCCAGCAGGCATCGCGGAGTCCTTGGGCATGGCCGAGGAGTGGGGTGATATCCCGGAAAAGAATGCCTTTTTTCGGATAATCCGGAACGTTGCGGATATGAGCCAAGAGGGGGTCGCTCGACATGACGCGTCATCATCGGCAAGGAGCGGGCGGCGGGCAAGGGAAGGTGCGGGAGTCCGGCAATTGACGGCTCGACAGGACCGGACGCTTGCGGGATTCTCTGCCAATGAGCGTACAGATTCACACCAGCAAAG
The DNA here is from genome assembly GCA_964623555.1 of uncultured Akkermansia sp. Lineage (GTDB taxonomy): Bacteria > Verrucomicrobiota > Verrucomicrobiia > Methylacidiphilales > Verrucolacustridaceae > Verrucolacustris. The sequence goes on from CAZURF010000053.1 coordinate 7,537, forward strand.
AAGGCAAAGCCACCGTGGTCCAGCTTCAGGGAAAAGTCGATGCCACCAGCGCACCATCGGTCGAGCAAGCCCTGGTGGGCGTGATCGACCAGGGGGAGAAAAAGCTGGTGATTGATTGCGCGAATCTGGATTTCATCAGCAGTGCCGGACTCCGCTCCCTTTTGCTGGCCGTGAAGAAAATGAAGGCGGCGGGCGGCGTCATCGCCTTGGCCGCCCTGCAGCCGCACGTGAAAGAGGTCTTTGATATCAGCGGATTTTCATCCCTTTTTGTGATCCACGGCTCCAAGGCGGACGCGATCAAATAGGGGCGGCTTCGGCCGCCGGACGTCAGGCCGCCGGGGCCGGCGTGTGCGCTTTGCGAAGGACCAAGATGTTTTTGTCACCCTCCCGACGGTAATCCGCAGTATCGACCATCTTTTTTACGAGGTGGATTCCCAGTCCGCCTAGCTGGCGGTTTTCAATAGGGGTTTCCAAGTCGGGCTCGGCCACTTCCAACGGGTTAAACTCCCGTCCACGATCCTCGAACTCCATCTCGATCTGGTCCTCGATGCGACGAAACGTGACATGGATGGAATGGATGCCCTCTTCATCAAAGCCGTACTTAATAATATTGGTCAGGACTTCTTCGATAGAGACCAGGAGATGGTAGCGGAGTCGTCCGCCAATTTCGTGTTGGGTGGCAAAGCTCTCAAAGACCGAATTGACCCGCAGAAGGTCCTCAATGCGGTTTTTGACGGTGATGCGGACTTCCTTGGCCTTCATCGGGAGGAAAGCAGAAGGGATTGAAGGCCGGCCAATCGGAAGATCTGGGCGACTTCCGGGGCCACCCTTTCCAGGCCAAAATCGCCGCCGTTGGCCTTGGCTGCCTTGGAGGCGTCGATGCAAAGATGGATAAAGGCCGAGGCGGCGTAGGGGACGGCCGATGCTTCAAAGCGGATGGCGCCCCGGTGGGCCTGAACCAGTTGGCGGATTGCTTCGCGGATCTCTCCCACCCGGATCGCATCCATCCGGCCTTGCAGGCCGATGCGAAGCACCCCGTCCTTGATTTCATGGGTGAATGAGAGGCCGGGAGCTCCCTCCACCAGATGGTCCATGCCGGTCAAAGCGAAGACGCGGCGGATTTCCGGCGGGCAATCCACCACCCGGAAGTGGGCGTTCCGTCTTTGCATTTCCCGGGCGGCTTCGAAAATTAGGCGCAACACCGCGGATCCGATGTAGGTCACATCCCGGAAGTTGCAGGTCATGCTGGCGGGGAGATGTTCCGTCTCGGTCCGGATGGCGGAACGCAGATCCTGGGCGGCCACGGTATCCAGCCGGCCGGAAAAATTCAGGACCGTGCCCAAACCGTCTCTTTTGACGGATAACTGCTCCATGGAGCTTATTGTGGGACGGTTCGCGCTGGGGGGCAACCCCGGGAACCGGGGGCCAGGGGCCTGGTTAAACCCTGGCTGCGTCGACGTATTTCCGGTTCATTTCCCGGATGCGGCGGCTCAAAATGGTCGCGAGCCCAACCAGAAACATGCTGCCAAGCTGGTGGTTGTTGTTCATGAGGAATTCCAGTTGGGGCCAGGAAATGCCCCAAACCACGGAGGATTGGGTGGGGCGAACGGCTGCGGAAGTCGGGCCAGGATCAAAAACGGAGATTTCCCCAAAGGTGTCCCCGGGTTTGAGACGGGCCAGTTCGACCTCTTGGTGTTGTCCTTGGCGGCGAACGGAGAGCTCGCCGGAAGCCAGAATATAAAGACGGCTTAATTCGGCCCCTTCCTCGACCAGATTTCCCGGGGGCTCCACCAACACGAATTCCCCGTAGCCGGCCAAGGCCGCGCGGGCCTCGTCGGTGAAATGTTCGGTGATGCCGGAAGCGGGCAGGGCGGCTTGGGCGAGCGGATCGGACATCCGGAAACAATAAAGGCGAAACAGTGGATGGGTCAATGTAAGGGGTTGCTCGCCGGAGACGGGCTTGAGCTGCCGGATGAAAAAACTATGATTACAGACGGACGGGTGGCAGAGCGGTTTAATGTACCTGACTCGAAATCAGGAGTAGGGGC
>CAZURF010000054.1:0-9468 GCA_964623555.1 uncultured Akkermansia sp.
AAAAGGCCACTTCTGGGCCGTCGCGACGTGCGTTGCCATAAAGGAGTGAGAATGAATAGGTTAGCAGGGATTGGCCAGCAGTTTTTGCGTAAAGCTGCCAACTCGGTAGGGGCCGTTGTCCCAACGGCCCGAAAATAATGACGTCTGCAGGCGGTTAAGGATAACCGCCCCTACCAAGTTTGGGACCTACCCCTGCCAAATCACTTAATCAACCCCTGGATCTCCTTAAACTTCGGATGCTCCGCCGTCTCCAGAAGCTCAAACAAAACCGCCTCCGTGGAGGCCACCACAATCCCGTCCTGTCTTATTTCCTGCAGGGCCAGTTGCCGGTCCGCGTCCTTCCGGGAGCCAACCGCGTCGGCCACCAGTACCGGCTGTAGCTCCTTGAGCCGAAGATCATAGACGGTTTGGCGCACACACACGTGAGCCTCGCATCCAGCCACCAGAATTCGTTTTTTTCCCAGACCCTTGCCGACTTCCGCAGCGGAAAAAGCGCGCTTGGAAACCGGGCTCACCTTTTCGGCCGCCTGCAAAATCCGGGGAACGGTTTTACCCAATTTCGCCGGGACTTGTTCGGTGATCGCCACGGGAATCTCCAAAAGGTTTGCCGCCTTGACCAGGATCTCCACCCGTTCCACCCAATCCGCAGGCTCCTTCACCGCGGCCACCAGCTTCTCCTGCACATCCACCACCAGGAGTCCGGTCTCAGAAGCTTTGAGCCGCCAGGACATTTATCCGTCCTCGGAGGATGAGGACTGCAGCGAGGCAATCACATTTAGATCCTCCAGCGTGGTGACATCGCCCTTCACCGCCCCGCCGGCGGCGATTTCCTTGAGCAGACGTCGCATGATCTTTCCGCTCCTCGTCTTGGGCAGGGCCTCCGCAAAGCGGATCTGGTCCGGCTTGGCGATGGGTCCAATCTCCTTACTGACCTGCTCACGCAAAGCCGTCACCAACTGATCCCCGGCTTTCTGTCCCGCCTTCAGCGTCACGAACGCCACCACGGCCTGGCCTTTTAGGTCGTCCGGCCGGCCCACCACCGCCGCTTCCGCAACGGCCGGATGGGTGACCAAGGCGCTCTCCACCTCGGCCGTGCCCAGCCGGTGGCCGGACACATTCAGCACATCGTCGATCCGGCCGATCACGCGGAAATAGCCGTCCTTGTCCCGCTTGGCACCGTCCCCGGTGAAATAACAGCCGCGCACCTCGCTCCAGTACTGCTTTTGATACCGCTCCGCATCGCCATAGATCGTCCGCAACATAGAGGGCCAGGGCTTCCGAATCACCAGCTTCCCCTGCACCCCGTCCTTTACCGGCTTCCCCTTCTCGTCCACCACCGCCAGGTCCGCGCCGAAAAAAGGCAGCCCCGCTAGCCCCGGCTTCATGACATGGATTCCCGGCAAGGTTGTCAGCATGTGGCTCCCCGTTTCCGTCTGCCACCAGGTATCGACGATCGGACACCGCCCCCCACCCACCACGCGGTGATACCAAAGCCAGGCCTCGGGGTTGATGGGTTCCCCCACGGAACCGAGCAACCGCAACGAGGAAAGGTCGTGCTTCTCCACCCACTGGTCCCCCCAGCGGATGAAGGCCCGGATGGCCGTCGGGGCGGTGTAAAAAATGGAAACCCGATGCTTGGCGATGATCCGCCAGAACCGGTCCGGTTCGGGTTGGTTGGGAGCCCCCTCGTACATCAAGGTGGTCGCCCCGTTACTCAACGCCCCGTAAACCGCATAACTGTGTCCGGTCACCCATCCCACGTCGGCGGTGCACCAAAAAAGATCCGTTTCCTTTAGATCAAAAACCCATTTGGTGCTGAGATGGGCTCCTAACAAATAGCCGGCCGTGGAGTGCAGGATGCCCTTGGGCTTCCCCGTGCTACCGCTGGTGTAGAGGATAAATAGAGGATCCTCGCTTTCCATCTTCTCGGTGGGGAAATCGGGAGGCTGATGGTCGGTGATTTCGTGCCACCAACGGTCGATCTCATTCAGCTTTTCCACCGTGCCGGTCCGCTTCAGCACGATCACCCGCCGGACATCCGGACAGCCGGCCACCGCTGCATCCACATTCTTCTTCAGCGGAACCACCTGACCTCGTCGATAACCGCCGTCCGCCGTGATCACCATCTTGGCACCACAATCATGAATCCGGTCCTTGAGGGCCTCGGCACTGAAACCGCCGAATACCACGCTGTGAACCGCCCCGATCCGGGCACAGGCCAGCATGGCGATCGCCGCTTCCGGCACCATGGGCAGATAGATCATCACCCGGTCCCCCTTGCGAATTCCCTCACCCCGGAGGGCGTGGGCAAAACGGCAGACCTCGTCGTGGAGTTGCTGGTAGGTCAGCACCCTCACATCCCCCGGCTCCCCTTCAAAAACGATGGCTGCCTTGTGCCGGCGCGGCCCGTTCAGGTGGCGGTCCAGACAGTTATGACTTAGGTTGAGCCGCCCCCCACCGAACCACTTTGCAAACGGCTCCTTCCACTCGAGCACCTTTTTGGGTTCCTGAAACCAGCTCAACTCCTGCTTGGCCATCCGGCCCCAGAATTTCTTGGGATTCTGCACCGACTCCCGGTGCATTGACTTGTATTGGGCCGAACTGGCAAAGACCGCCTGTTTCGCAAAATTTGCGGAGGGTCGGAGTTTGGTTTCGGAAGCCATCTACTTTGCTCTCTTCAGGGCGCCTTTGAGCTGTCTGAGAATTTCCTCCGTGGGCGCCAGTCGTCCCGGCCCCTCCGCCCCGCAGGCCAGTCGGCCTTCCGCTGGGCCAGCCCAAATCACCCCGCGCGACGAGAGGATCTTCACGTTTTCCTTGGTGGCCGGATGGGTCCACATGTGGGTGTTCATGGCCGGGGCGAAAACCAGAGGGGCCCGCGTCGCCAGCAACACCGCCCCGAGCACATCCCCCGCCAGCCCATGGGCCGAACGGGCCAGAAAGTCCGCACTGGCCGGCGCCACCACCACCGCCGAGGCCGTTTGGGCAAGATCAAGGTGCGACATCCGCCCGCCTTCCCCTTCCTCCCACAGGGAGGTGTGCACCGGGCGATGAGTCAATGCCGCCAGGGTGAGCGCGGGCAGAAAACGGGCTCCGTCGGCCGTGAGAATGGCGTGGACTTCCCACCCTTCCTTGACCATGGCGCTGGCAAGATCCGCCGCGCGAAAGGCGGCGATGGAGCCGGTCACGCCAAGCACAATGCGGGGCGCCCCTTTTTCAGCCATGGCTCAGATTGAGCCTCCGGCTCAGGTAGCGCTCCGCACGGATGATTGCGCGGAATTTGATCAGGTCCTCCTCCATGGAACTGCTCAGAATCGTGTACCGGTACTTTTTCCAATCGGCCATTTCGGAATCTGCCGCCCGGATTCGTTTGTCAATCTGGGCCGCGGTCTCCGTCCCCCGCCCCTCCAGCCTGCGGCGCAACTCCTCAAGGTCTGGTGGCATGATAAAAATATCCGCCAGCGCTTCCCGGATCTTGGGATCCTTCGACTCCCGGATCTGCCTCGCTCCTTGGACGTCGATGTCCAAAAGCACGTCCCGTCCGGCGGCCAGATGCTCTAGGATGGGTCCCTTCGGGGTTCCATAGTAGTGTCCGTAGACATCCGCGTGTTCGAGCATGTCGGCCGCCTTCACCCGCTTCTCAAACTCTTCCCGGGCCAGAAAGAAGTAGTCCGCCCCATCCTTCTCGCCTTTCCGGATGGGACGCGTCGTGCAGCTGACGGAATAGACCAGGTCGGGGGTCTGCCGGACGTTGGTGCAAAGGGTGGTTTTGCCCGTGCCTGAAGGAGCCGAGACCACGAACAGGATTCCGGAGCGGGTAAAATTATTCAAGATTGGCCGCCTGTTCCCGCAGCTTTTCCAGCTCCGATTTGAATTCAATGGCCAGTCGGGTGAGTTCCAGTTCCCCCGATTTCGATCCCACCGTGTTGGCCTCCCGCATCAGTTCCTGGATCAAAAATTCCAACGTCCGTCCTCCGGGGGCCCGCTTTCCCGTCAATCCAAGAGCCTCGGAAAGGTGGGCCCGGATCCGGCCAATCTCCTCGGTCACGTCACCGCGGTCGGCGGCGGAGGCCACTTCCTTAACGAGACGATCCGGCTCCAATTCCACCCCGGCCTCCTGGGCCAGCTCCTGCAAGCGGGCCCGAAGTCTCTCCCCCTGGTTTTTCCGCATCGCCGCGGCCGACTTTTCCATCTTCCCTCGGACGACCTCCATCCGTTGCAGGTGCCCCTTGAGCGAGCGAACCATGTGCCCGCCTTCCCGCTCTCGCGTGGAAACCATCTTGGTCAGGGCCGCCTTCACGCCGGCCAGGATCTTGCGGTCATCCTTGGGCGTCAGCGGATGCGCCTGGCTGGAAACCACCCCAGGCAGGCTGAGCAGATCCGACCACGACGGCCCTCCCTGGACCCCAAGCTTCTTGCCGGCTGCACGAAGCTGGGCGGCATACTGGGCGGCACGCGGCAGGTCGAGGCTGCGCCCGTTGCGGGAGGGGGCGGCCTCACTTTGTACGGCCACCGTGACCTTGCCCCGGGCCACCTGCCGGGAGACTTCCTCGCGGATCTCCCGCTCGAGCCGGGCCAGATCTCCGGGAAGATAAACGATCACCTCCAGACCCCGCTTGTTAACCGAGGAAACCTCGACCCGGAAGCCGGCATGGGGCGTCGACACCTTCGCCGAACCAAAACCGGTCATGCTGCGCATCATAAAATCCTACGGGGAAAGTCCCCGCGGCTCAAAACCCTTTAAAGAGATTACCAACCCCCTGCAGGATGCTGCCGGCAGCTCCGGTCGCCCCGCCCGCGGCTCCCCCGGCCCCCTGTAAAACCCCGGAAGGGGCATTCAAAAGAAGGTTGATCCCCGCTTGGGCCAGCATTTTGGTTACATCCATCTGCAGAACCGGGTCTGACAAGGTTCCCGTGATCGTGGCCGACCCTGGAATCTTGGTGTAGTAATCGGTGTTGGATCCAATGAGCTGGGTCATCACCCCTTGGAGCTGGCCGCTGCTTTGGATGGCCTCCCGAGTCAGGGCCAGGTTCACCTGAAAATCAATACCCTGGGTCACCCAATCCAAGGATCCGCGCATCCCCGCCGCCAGCGCCGTTCCGGAGACCTGCAGATCCTGGGTCGAGATTTTTGAACCGGATGCCTGGAACGAAGCGCTCAGGTCGTTGATCTCACTCCCGGCAATAAAGCTGGAACCCAAAAACTGTCCGGCCCCTTGCAACGCCTTGCCGATCGCCGGGAGATTTTCCAAATGAGCCTGGTAAAGGCGGAAAGTTCCCTGCCCGGCCAGGGTCCTCTGAAGGTCCTCCAGTTTGGCTCCCGAAGCTTGACCCGTGAACTGCAGGTCCGCCCACCCCCCCAACGGCCCCCGGGCATCGTGGATCATGGGGCCAAGGATTGCAGCCAACGGAAACTTTTCGGCGAAAAGGCGCGCCTGCAACGGACGGTCCGCTCCGCCGGTCTGCACGACCGATCCGCGGATCATCCCGCCCTGCACCTCCACGGAAGAGGGCTCCAGCAGGATGCCGTCTGGGCCATAGCGGAAACGGGCAATCTTCACAGGGCCCACCCGCGCATCGGCCAAAACCACCTGATCGAGCTCCGCGGAAATGTCCAGACGCGGGGGCCGGGACGGGCGGGTCGGATCCGACGGGGCGGACTGCCAGGCCTCGAACTGGTCGAGCACACCGCGCAGATCCAGCACCCCTTCCGTCACTTTGGCTTGGAAAAGTTCCGGCCCTGCCTGCAGGGAAGAAATCTCCACTGGGTTGTCCTTGAACTCCGGAAAGGCAAGGATGGCGTTTTTCAGAACCAAAAGTTTTGTGCGATTGTCATACTCCCAATCCCCGCGGAACCGCCCGGAAAGGGGGGTCAGGTCCTTCCGGTCGGAAATCCTCGCCTCGAGAAGACTCCCATCGATTTCGCCGGTTGAGCCATGCTCCCCCGGTTCCCAGAACCCCTGACCCAGCACCACATCCCCATCCACCCAACGATTGGGCTTGAGCCAAGGCTGGGCCAACACCGCCACCCAACCTTGGGAAGCCCGGACAGATTCCCATGCCAGTGCCCCGTTCCTACGGCAGTCGAGTTTTCCAATTTCCAATTTTCCACCCGGACCGTCGGCCTCGAGATTCAGGTCGTCCAAGGAAACAAACCCCTCTTTCCCCCAATCGATCAAACCCTGGGCCGTGGCCTGAAGTCCGGCCATCGTCCCGATTTCCGGCAGACCAGCGGTCAGTCCTTGAGCCTGGGCGCTGAAACCGACTTTTCTCAGGCCATCCTTTGGATCCCCCACATTCGCTTTCCACACCAGGGTCCCGGTCGAAACAAAAGGCGTCACCACGGGAACGTTTTGACTCAGCGTCGCCAGATCCATCTTGCCCGAGACCGCCAGTCCGGGGTGCACAGCTTTTTCCGCCGAAAGCTCCAGCCAATCCAGGCCTGCCTGCCGGGAGACCACCGCCACCTTTTGGATAGCCAAGTTGCGATCTTCGCCCAAGGCCAGATCAGCCTTCAGGCTGACTTGGTTTTCCGGCAGGCGCAGATGCGGCAGGTTCGCCGAAAGATCGGGGCTGGAGAGATCTAGTTGGGCCACCAAAGTTCCGTTTTTTGGGTCATTCTTCACCCGCAGATAGCCGGAGAGCATTCCGGCGATCGAGCTCTCCTTGGCCTCCGGCAGGACCAGTGGTGCCACGATCCCCAGCGGCCAGCCACCAAACTGAATCAACCCCGAACTCGCCTGCGTTCCGGTCGGCTCCCATTCCCCGGGGCCCTTTTTCTTTAGGCTGAGCGGGGCGTCGAGCGAGGCCCGCACGGCCTCCGTCCCGTCGCGATGTTTCGCCACCAGGGCCAGGGCCTCAATCGAAAGCACTCCGTCAGATCCCGAAGGCCAGGAGGCCTGTAGATTTCCCTCCACGGATGAAAAGTCCACCGGTCGGGGCCGCGTCGCCGTGCCGGTCTCCACGGTGATCACCCCCCGCAGATTGGCGGCGACCCGGTCATGCCGGTCTTTACGGTCGAATTGAAGCGACCCCTGGCCCGAGGCTTCGGTCCACTGCCATTCGGGGGTGAAGATTTTTAACAGTGGGACCACCAGGGAGGAGTCGGCACGCGCCAACTCCAGCTTCACGCTCCCCTCATTCTTATTCGGATGCCAACGCAAGGAGGCTTGGCCATCCAGCAAGGGGACCCCACTCCGGTCGGCAGAAAGGCTGATTCCCGGCAGGATCCAGCCACCCTGTTCAGCCTGGGCCTCGGAGACCAGCTTGGCTTGCCAAGGTGCCTCCTTTTCCCCGGGCCAGCGCATGCCCGTGAGCGTTAGCGAGGCCAGTCCCGACCCCTTTTGTTGGGGGTTTCCGGAAAACTCCAGGTGCAACTTCCCGAGGCCGGCTTCGGGCCAGAACTGCGCTCCCGACCAGGCCTTACCCAGGCCGATCAACCCAACCTCAAGGTCCCCGGCCACGAATCCCTCGCTCTTTTCCCAGTCCCACTCCGCCCGGGCGGAAAAGGAGAGATCCTCCGGAGCTCCGCCCTCCCAAGCGGCCTTCAACTGCGCACTTTCCAGATGAAGCTTGGTTCCCCCCTCCAGATAACCCTGGAAATCCAGCATACCCGCCTGCACCGCCAGGTTGCCCTGCACCCAGCTCCCCGAGGCAATCATCGACCGGCTTTCCACCCGGCCGCTCAGCCCGACCCGCGCGCCCTCGATTTTCGCCGATCCATTTGCGGAAAGTTTTCCGCCTTGCACCTTGAGCTTCTGCGGCTCGAAAAACAGCGGGGCCAGGGCGGCCATTTCCAACCCCCGAAGCGCCCACTGCAGGGAGGCAGGGTCCGGCGCTTCCGCCTTCGGCTTCCCCGTCATCTGCAGGACCGCCGGCCGGTCCAGGGTCACTTGAAAATCCGCCGGTTGTCCCGCCCTCACCAAAGTGCCGGCCAAACTCTCCAGTTTCAAAACTCCATGGGTGGCGCGCCATTCGGCCCGGGAGGTAAGGGTCAGTGCGGCCGGTTGGGGCGGCCAGGTCGTCCCACCCGCCGCGGCCAGTTGCACGGCCTGACCGATCAGATCCGCGTCCACCTCCAGCGGTTTTTCTTTTCCACTGCTCAGCCGCAGCGTCCCGCCCAACGTCCCATAGACGTTCTCAATCCCACGCGGCTGAAGGAAAATTCCGGCAAGCTGCAGATCGGTTGGTTCCAGTTCGAAGGCGGCGGACCAGTTTCCGTCCGCTTCATAGGTCCCTCCAATCCGAGCGGCCAACCGAATCCCGCCCACTCCCTGCCAATCCATCTGCAGTCCCTCGACCTTCCAATCTCCCCTTGCGCTGCGACCGGCCTGACCCACCACCACCAGCCGGCAGGGGGACACCAATTGCCAGGGGGGCAGATCCACAACCGTGGAAACATCCGTGGTCAGCTTGAGGTCCCAGACTTCGACCCCGGCTGCATCCTTGGCCTTGGTAACGGTGGCCTGGGTTGTGGTTGCTAATTCCTGCTGCCCCGGGCCGTTCCAGTCCAACCGGCCGAGCTGCACTTGAATCTCCCGGGGCGTCCGTCCGTCCCATCCTTCCGCCGAGGCGTGGGCCGATTTCACGATCCATGCCCCCCTCTCGGTGCGCAACCGCCCCTCCATCAGATCCACCGACGCCTCCCGCAGCGAGAAAGGAAGAGAGAAGGACTGAGCTGGCCCTCTCTTATCAGCCGAGGGTATTTCCAGATCAACCATGGCAAACCGAAAGTCGGCCCGCAAAACCTCGGGCCGGCCGGTCAGCAGTCGGAAAGGGTCGAACTCCACCTTGGCCGAATCCATCGCAATTCGGGATTTTCTCTCATCCACAGCCTCCAGCCCCTGAATCTCCAGCGTGCCGAAAGCTGAAAGTCGGGCCGCCACTGCCTGCGCCTTCCACCCGGCCAGCTTGGCCGCCACCGGCACGGTGATTTCACAAAACACCGTGGGCTGAAAAAGAAGCGTTCCAACCGATCCCAAGACCACCCCCGCCAGGGTCAGAAGAAATTTCCAGAACTTCACGGGACGGAAATTATGTCCCGCCTGCATCCCTCCCCGCAACCCCGGAGGAAATCTCGCCTCCCCTGCCCTTTCCTCTTAATTGGAGGCATGACCCTGCGATTTTGGCGGCACCTGGGGACGATGGTGCTGGCGACCCTCCCCTTATCCGCCGCCGAGGTTCCCGACCTGCGCGCTCTCGCCAAACAGGCGCGCCCCGCCGTCTACCTCCTCGTCATTCAGGACGAGGACGGCGAGGTCAAAGGCTCGGGAACCGGTTTCCTGGTCTCCTCCGACGGACTTCTCGTCAGCAACCACCATGTGGTGGCCGGCGCCAAACAGGTCCTCGCCAAGGCTGAAAACGGCGGCCTCTTCCCCGTGACCCGAGTGGTCGCCACTGACCCAGCCAACGACCTCGCCCTCCTCCAATTGGAAGCCAAAGATCTGCCCTGCCTCACCCTCGCTCCGCCTC
>CAZURF010000055.1:0-9438 GCA_964623555.1 uncultured Akkermansia sp.
CGAAGCACCTTGGCCGCCCTTACCCCGAAACACCAGCCAGGCCAAAAGCGGTGCCAAGGGAACCAACGCCAAAATCCATGGTTGTTCCCAATGCACGCCAAACAGGAAAGTCATGCCGCCCTCCCCCACCGCCCTGGCCGGGCCAAGGCGAGGCCCCCAAAGAAAATGGCTAGGCCCGGTGCCGCAAAAACCGCGAACCACTCATGGGAGCGAATCTGGGATTTGGCGTTGAATTCGATCCTTTGCCGCCGGTCGATCTCGGCAAAGGCTGCTTCCGCCGTGCCGATGTCCATCGCCCGGAAAAATTTTCCCTCGGTCAGTCCCGCGATCCGCTGGAGGGTTTCCTCATCCAGGTCCGAGATGGCCTGCCGGTAGCCGAGCTTTCGCCCGGCGTTATCGACCACCGGCATCGGGACAATCCCGGGCCGTCCGGCCCCAATCGTGTAGACAGGTATGCCGCGGGTCCGGGCCAGCTCGGCGGCCTGCAGTGGCGCCAGGACCCCGCTGTTGTTGGACCCGTCCGTGAGGAGGATCACGAATGCTCCTTTGCGTTGGCCGCCTTTGTCCTTCTCCGCCTGCTCCAGCCGGGTCACGGCAAGCCCGAGCCCGTCGCCCACCGCCGTGGCATCCTCCACCAGACCGATCTTCAGGCGCTGGATCTGCCGTGCGAGCCAATCGTGGTCAAACGTGAGAGGCGACAGGGTGTACGCCCGTCCTCCATACACGACCACGCCGATCCGGTCGGCCGGCCGCTTCGAAATGAAGGCCTCGATGATCGGCTGGATGGCCTGAAGGCGGTTGATCCGGCCCTGCGGTCCCTCGTAATCCTCCGCCAACATGCTGGGCGAAAGGTCGATCGCCAGCATGATGTCATATCCTTTTTGCCGGACCTGCTTCTTCTCCTCCAGCTGCTGAGGCCGGGCCAACGCCAACACCAACGCCGCAAATCCCGCGGCCGCCAGAATCGAGGGAAGCCGCCCCATGGAAACCGCCGGCGTGCCCGCCCATTTTGCCACCCGCGGAATCACCAGAACCGGACGGGGCCGACGGCTCCGCCACCAGGCCGCCAGGGGCAGAAGCAGCAGAGCCAAGAGCCAGAGGGGGTTTGCCAGAGTCCAACCCCCGGGAAACATCGCCGGATCGGGATTCATCGGTGTACCCCTTTCATCCGGCGCTTAAAGAATGCCACCATGGGATCCAATAAGTCCCCTTCCGTGCTCACGGTGATGCGTTGAAGCGGGCTGGGAAACCATTCATCCCAAGCCTTTTCCCTCTCTTCTTTCCAGGCATCGTGCCGGCTCTGGCTCTCGTAGGTGCCGGTGTCAAAAGCCAACACCTCGCCAGTCTCGGGATCCACGGCAGGAAGAATCCCGGCCGAGGGCAGCTCGATGTCCCAGGGATCATCCACGCGCACCCCGATCATTTCATATCTCTTCTTCAACGCCGCCCAGCCGGCACCAGCGGGGCGGGGCGGAAAATCCCCAAACCAAAGAACCACGCTGTGCCGAGGAAAGGCGTGGAAAAAAAGTTTCCAGTCCACCTCGACGTCAGCCCCATCCTCAAGCTTGGGCATCGGCTGACCCAGCAGCGTCGCGGCCGTCCGCACGATGTTGACGCGACCGCGGACCGGCTGCCGGACCTCGTGCCCCTGAGGGGTGGCATGCCAAAAACCGACCCGGTCCCGGTTGCCCGCCGCGGTCAGGGCAAACAGCCCGGCAATCTCCAAGAGGGCCTCCCGCTTCGTCCGGCTGCCGGAACCGAACTGGAGGGACGGCGTGTCCTCAAAAAGGAGGATCACGGTGAGCTCCCGCTCCTCAATGAATTTTTTGCGGTAAAGTTCCCCCAGCCTGGCAGAAACATTCCAGTCGATGTCCCGGATGTCGTCCCCGTACTCATATTTGACGACCTGATCGAACTCGCGCCCCCGACCCCGGAAGGCCGAGCGATACTCGCCCCCCAAAAAGGAGTCCGCCGCCATGCGGACACGCCATTCCAGACGCCGGAGCATGGCCAAGGGCGCTTTCCTGGCCCTCTCCCCGGCGCCGATTACCGTGGTCATCCGCAGAACGCCTCCGCCCCCTTCTTAGAGCCCTGCGGGTACCGGCACGCTCTCCAACACCCCCCGCAGAATCTCGTCCGTGGTTGTTTCCTCGGCCTCGGCCTCATAGGTCAGGCCCACGCGATGCCGCAGCGCGTCAAAAAAGACGTTTTGCACAACCTCGGGCGTCCCGTGATCCATCCCATGAAGCCAGGCCAAGGCGCGGGTGGCCTGCACCAGGGCCAGAGAGGCCCGGGGGCTGGCGCCATAGGACAAAACCTTGGAAGCGTTGGCACCTGTGCCGTTGGTTCCGGCAGCGGCCTCTCGGGTGGCACGCACCAAAGCCAACATGTAGGCCTGCAGCGGCGGGCTTAGATGCACGTTGTCCACCTCGTCACGAAGGGAAAGAAGCTCCTCGCCCGAGGAAACCGCCTCGAGCTTCGGTTGCTGGGTCAGCTGTCCCCATCGCTCCATCATCGCCCGCTCTTCCTGCTCGGAGGGATAGTCGACCAGCAATTTGAAAAGAAACCGGTCCGTCTGGGCTTCAGGCAAAGGATAGGTTCCCTCCTGCTCCAGGGGATTCTGGGTGGCCATCACCAAAAAAGGCCGCGGAAGCTGATGGGTCTCTCCTCCGATGGTGACCTGTCTCTCCTGCATGGCCTCGAGCAGCGCGCTTTGCACCTTGGCGGGGGCGCGGTTGATTTCGTCCGCCAGGACCAGGTTGGCAAAGACCGGTCCTTTGTGGACCCGGAAGCTGCCCTCTTTGGGCTGAAAAACCATCGTGCCGACCACATCGCTGGGGAGCAGATCGGGCGTAAACTGGATCCTCTCAAACTCAAGACCCATGGCCGAGCCCAGGCTTTTGACCAGCAGGGTTTTGGCCAAGCCGGGCAACCCCTCCAGCAACACGTGCCCGTTGGAAAGCAGGGCCACCAACAACCGCTCAATCACCTCATCTTGCCCGATGATGGATTTTTGGACCTCCCCCTTGATTCTTGCCGCCCATTCGGATCCTTGTGTTGCCATAAATCAGAAACCTCCTTCATGCCATTCTCGCAGGGGTGGAAGGATTTTCAACCCCGGCTACGCGCGGCCAGCCCCCGCCCCCGCCTCGGTCTTATTTGCCGGAAAAGACCACGGCCCCTTTTTCAATCCGCCCCAACGTCAGGCGGTCTGCCGCGTTGATCGCGACGGTCATGCTCGCCAGTGCCTCCGTCCACCGGTTCCACGAGCGCAGAACCAGCGCCGGCGGCAGAGGGAGCCTTCCGAGGGTGGCCTCAATCCGATAAACATCCTCTCCCTGCTCGGAGCGGTTGAAGGTCATTTCGTGTCGCAGGACAAAGGTTCGCCCCAACAGCCGGCCACTTCGGTCTAATCGCAGGGTGCCGTCCTCCGCCGACACCCTCCAGCCTTCCGCGGCCAGCACCACAATCTCCGTCACCTTCAGCGGTGCGAATCGCAGTCTCTTTTGAAACCAGGCGTTGATTTCGGCATCCGGGATTTTCAGCTCTGGGGGGAAAGGCTCTTTTTCGCCGCCGTAGCGCCAAAACAGGTCTTCGATTTCCTGCCCGTCGCCTCGGTCCATCACCTCCAGGGGCTCCGGGGCACGCAAGACCAGCCCGGTGGCGTGCCCCAGCGTCGCGATCATGGCGGCGCCGGCCAGGGTCCAGGCCGTTCCCTTCCACCATGCCCGATGCCGGATGAACTCCAGAATTCCGTGGAAAAGGAAGCTCGCCCCCAAAAAAGCCCCGAGCAAGGCCACGCCCCCGGCCACCAAGACGATTCCCTGTCCGATCAAAACGGGGGAGGTTTCCGGGATCTCCAATTTGGCCAGAAACGCATCCCGGGCTGCCCGTTGCCTTGTTCCCTTTTCTTTTTCCCATTCGCCGGGCTCCAGCCACCGCCCCTCCAGCTTCTTTTTGCCGGCAGCCATCTCCTGCTGGTCCACCCTCCATGGCTCGGCTTGCCGCTCAATCTCCTCCACCCGCGAGGGAAACTCCTTTTTCAGCTGCTCCAAGGTCTGGATTTGGGCGTTCAGCTCCTCGACTTGGTAAGCCTTGGCAGGTTCATAAGGTTTGGGAATCGCTTTGGCTAGGGCGGCGGCAAAGGCCGCCTCGGCTTTGGCCAAAGCCTGCGGGTCTTCATCGCTGGGCATCTGGTCGAGGATCTTTTTCCATTTCTCCACTTCTTCCTGCAGGGTCCGTTCCAGGGATACCGCCTTCGCTTTGGCCTCAAGAAGCGCGTTGATGGCGGCCACCGCCGTGGCCCGGTCGACCTTTTGGCCGGGCCGGGGCGCGGGTGTCAGTCGCGCCAAAATCCGGTCTTTGGCAACGGTCTTTTCGGTGCCCCCGGGCTCCACCAGGATCACCGTGCCATCCTTGGCCCTCTCTTTTTCCACCAGAACGAGATCGTGGCCCGCTTCGGGCTTCGTTGGCTCCAGCACGTAGACCTGCATTCCCGCCGCCGCCGGGGCAAAATTGGCCAGCCAACAGGCCGCCCCGACCGCGACCCCGCGCCACCTCCGAAGCATCAACGGCAAAGTTTCCGCGCGGCCTCGGCGATGTCCTTTGGTCCCATGCCGAAATGCTCGTAGAGCTCGCGCGCGCTGTACGCGGAGCGGCCGAACTCGCCTTTCATGCCGATGGCCGCGGCCTTCACGCCGATCCCGGCAAGATTCAGGGCATGCACCAGCATCGCGCCCATCCCTCCGACAATCTGATGATCCTCCACGGTCACCAGCCGGTTTCCGGCTTCGGCCAGGACCGGTTTGATCGTGGCCAGATCCGGACGGTTCACAAAGGGATTATCGATCACCGCCGCCTGCTTGCCCTCTGTGGCCAAAAGCTCGGCGGCCTCGAGGGCGAGCGGGACCATCGGCCCACAGGCCACAATGACGGCATCCTTTCCTTGGCGAAGAACCTCCGCTTTCCCCCAGGGATAGCCGTTGGGCCGGTCGCCGATTCGGGCAGGAAAATCCTCCCGGCCGGCAAAAAAGAGCGCGCTTTCACCGTCATGCCCGGCCTGCCGCTCCTTGGCCAGACGCCGGAAGGCCTCCAACATCAGCGCGTCGGCCTGCTCGGAACAGCTCGCGGCAATGGCCAGGGTGTGCGGAATCGAGGAAACCGCGGCGAAGTAGGTGGTCGCCTCATGGGACGCCCCGTCGGCCGCATCCTGGAAGCCGGCATGGGTGAACGCCGCCACGATGGGCCCCTGGGAAAGGGCCGCCATGATGATCGGCAAATTCCCCTTGGTGATTCCGAACTGGGAAAATGTGTCGGCCACCGGAAGGAATCCCGTCTTCGCCAAGCCGGTGCAGGTGCTGATCATGTTGGCCTCGGCGACCCCGATGTCGAAGGAGCGCCCGGGCACGGCCTTTTGAAATGCCGCCACTCCCGTCGATCCCGGCAGATCGGCGCTGATGGAGATCACCGGCAACCCTTCCTGGGCGGCCTTGGTCATGGCGCGGGAAAATCCGGCCTGCACCTTTTCTTTTTTCACGGCGGTCGCGGCGGGTGTGTTTTTCTTGGCGGCCTGTTTGTCCTCCCACGCCTTGCGCAACGACTGGGCCCAGGCGGCTAGGTCCGCCGGGGTTTTGCCTCCGGTAATTTCCTGGACGAACTCCACGATTTTTTCCCCATCCTTCAGCGGGAAGCCGTGCCCCCCGGAGGAGTTCTGTTCGGTTTCCTTCACGCCGAAACCCTTGACCGTTTTCACCCAAAGGCAGACGGGGCGGCGCGGGTCGCCCTTGGCCTCCGTCACGGCCTGTTCCACGGCCTGATAGACCTTCTGGAGATCCTGGCCCTCCTTCACATGGCGGACGTTCCAGCCCAGCGGGGCCAGCGCGGCAAACGAGGGCTCCATCGCAAAGCTGTCCTTGGAAATCCGGCCGGAAAGCTTGGTGTCGTTGTCCGAAACAACGAGCACGAACGGGTTGATTTCACCCCGCCCCGCCAGCCCGGGAATCGCCGCCAGGGCCTCCTTGGCTTCGCCCTCCATGCAGGCCCCGTCGGAGATCACACAAAAAGTCACCCGGTCTCGTTGCGCCAGCTTGTCGCCCAGCGCCAGCCCCTGGGCCACCGGCAGGCCGGAGCCCAGCGGACCATTGCTGATGAAAACCCCTTCCGGGTTGAGGTGGCTCTCCCCGTGCCCCGTCAGCTTGCTTTGAATTCCGCGGAATTTCTTTAGGTCTTCGAACGTCATCCCATCGAATCCGTATTGGGCCCGCAGGGCGTAAACCCCGTTTTCCGTGTGGCCTGCGTCGTTCACGAAGTTGAAGGCCTCGTGCCAGGGCCGCCCCTTCACCGCGAACATGATTCCATGGATGGCCGACATCGTCTCCGCGAGGGCTGCCGGCCCTCCCCAGTGGCAAGCCGCCCCGCCGATCACGGCGTGCGTGTCCATAAGGGCCACCAAGGCGCGCGTCATGACGGGATCCGCCAAAACCACTTCCTGCCCAGCGCTGTTCTTGACCTTCACCGGGAACTTCGGCCCGTTGGTCGGGGTGGGGGCAAGCCGATTGGGCAGGTTGAGGGGTCGTAGGGGGGGAACTTCGACTGTTTTAACGGGTCCGACTTCAGTGGCCATGGATTAGCTCCTTAAATTTTTTGTGTTCAAAGGGGCGAGGAGCGTATCGGTTTTCCCGCCGCCTTGGCAAGGCTCAGGCGCCGGCCGGGCGTGCGAATCCGGGGGAGATCTCAAGAATAACCCAAGAATCCCCCCTTGGGGCCGGGCGGTCATGGGCCGTGGCGTATAACACTTGGGTGTTCTCCGGGACAGCGCTCCAAAAGGCCTCGCGCCTCGCCCCATCCAGCTCCTTGAGCGCATCGTCGACCAGCAACACCGGGTTTCTCTTGCGTTTTTCCCGGATCAGCGCCAGTTCGGCCAGTCGCACCGCCAAACACCCGGTCCGGCGCTGTCCCTCCGATCCAAATTTGGCCAAACTCTTTCCGCCCAGACCAAATTCCCAGTCATCGCGCTGGGGCCCGGCAAGATTGAAACCCCGCTCCCGCTCCCGCTCCCAAAGCCGGTCCCTTTCATGTCCGGGAGGCGGCACAGGGTCGGCCGGATGGTAGCGCACGCTCATCTTTTCCACCCCCCCGACCAGGCCGCGATGCGCCTGCTCCAGATGCGGAAGCAGAACTGACGCCAGACCCTCGCGTGCCGGTCTCAAAATCTGCTCTATTTCCGCCAATTGCGTGGTCCACGCCTCCCACTCTTGTCGGGATGGGTTGGGTTGCCGCAGGAGCGCCGCACGCTGGCGGGCAATTTCTTTTAAACGGCGCAGCTCGGCTAGCCGATGTGGCTCCATTTCCGCCAACAACAAGTCGAAGCCGGCCCGGCGCTCCGCAGCCCCGCCATCGAGCATGATCGTGTCCGCCCCATGGGCCACCACGACCAGCGCCCTTCCCCAAAACTCATCCGTGGTCACACCTGTCCGCCCGTCGATCTCAAGCTCTCGCCCCTCGCCCCGCCATACCACCGCCAGCCGCACCGGTCCGGCCTCATCGGCCCATGAACCCTCCACCCGCCATCCATCGGTATTGTGCCGGGTGAGTTCCCGCCAAGCCCCGGTCCGGAAAGAGCGCAACCGTGCCAGCACCGCGATGGCTTCCAGAATGCTGGTTTTTCCACGCCCGTTGGGGCCCGTCAGCAAAATCCGGGAGCCCAGATCCCCCAGATCAAGGGACGAATGGCAGCGGAACGAGGTGAGGCGAAGTCGGCGGAGCACGCCGGCCGGCTCAGGCCGTACGCATGGGCATGATCACGTAAAGGAACGGCTTGCTGTAGCGGATCACGCCGGGGCTGAGCTCGTCAATGAAGTCAAAGTGAACCGTGTCCCCCTCGATGTTCTTCAGCGGGTCGGCCAGAAACTCGGGGTTGAAGGCCATGGTGAAATCCTTGCCTTTGTACTGGACCGGGATCGCCTCGCGCGCTTCGCCGACATCCGGGGTGTTGGCGGCAATCTCAAGATTGTTTTTGGTAAACGTCAGCTTCACGGAATTGGACTTCTCGCTGGAGAGCAGGGCCACCCGGCGGACCGAGTTGAGGAACAGCTCCCGCTCCAGGGTCACCCGTTCCTTGGCTTCGGCCGGAATCACCTGGCGGTAGTTTGGATAATTGCCTTCGACCATTTTGGCGGCGATGAGCGTGTGGCCGAACTGGAACAGAATCTGATTTTCGAGCACCACAAAGGAGACCTCGTCCTTGTCAGCCAGCTGGCGCTGCAGCTCCAAGACCGCCTTGGCCGGCAGGATAAATTCCCGCTCTCCTGATTTCGGAAAGTCCAGTTCCTGGTCGGCCAGGGCTAGGCGCCGGCCGTCCGTGGCGACCAAGGTCAGTTTGCCGTCTTTGAGGCAAACCAACAGGCCGTTGAGCACGTACCGCTTCTCGTCGGCGGACATGGCATAGGAAACTCGCTTGATGAGCTCCTTGAGCGCTTTCTGTTCGATTTTGTAGATGGGATTCTTGTCACCCCCCTTGGACGGAAAGTCCGGGATCGCCGGAAATTCCTCCTCAGGCATGCCCATGATGCGGAAGAACGCCGCGCCGCACCGGATCGTGGCTCCCAGTTTGCTGTCGACATCCAGGGTCAATTCTTCGGACGGGAGCTCGCGGATGATGCTGAAGAGCCGGCGGGCTGGGAGCGTGACGGCTCCGGGCTTTTCCACCCCCGCCTCACAGGCGGTCCGGATGCCGATGTCGAGATCGGTGGCGGCCACCGTCAGACTGGAACCGGAACCGCGTAACAGGAGGTTGTTGAGAATGCCAATGGGGGTTCGGGTGCTGACAACGTTTTGGACGGACGAGAGAGCGTTCAGGAATTTTTGCTTTTGCAGGACAAGTTTCATGGTGGGCTTGGAATCAGGAGATTGAGATAGGGGAAAAAAGAATCAAGTACACCTTAATCATAATCAGGTGGATAAGTGAAGAGAATCGGCACAACTCCCGAAGGCTGAAATTCTTGCGGGCTGGATAACCCGTGGATAGGTCGGGTTCCCCCAGGCCCTTGTTGGTGCTGGGGAGAAATCCTCACGAAAAACCCCGCCAGTTTATTCGCATGTTCACATAACCTACGAATTGGTCTCTGTAGCGGTTGGCAAAGTGGGAGGATCTGGCGATTTCCACCGGAACAAGCTGTGGCAACTGGGGAAACAACGGCGAACAAGCCTCTCGCCCTTTGGCAAAGCATGAACGTGAACGCGTCACGTGAAAGGTGGGGCGCAGAGAAAATTCTATGGATGGCTTTCATCCAAAGCTGGGCGGAATATTAGAATAACGCAGGAAACCACACGTTCACGTTCACGAGGAACGTTCACGAATGGCTTTGGCTGCGAGGAGGAGGCCGGACAGCGGTTTACCGATCCACAGGCTCTTCGAGCTTGTGGGTCAGCATGCCGACC
>CAZURF010000056.1:0-9196 GCA_964623555.1 uncultured Akkermansia sp.
CCTGACCCGCCCGGAAAGTTGCTTTCGATTGTCTCCGGCCGCCATGGGTTCGCCAAAGGTCAGCCGCGCACGGACTTCCTTCACCCCCAACAGCCGGATGACATGGAAGATAAACCTCCGGTCCTTCCAGTAGATCACCTCCTCTTGTGGGCTGACCCCGGGAGCCGAATACCGGATGGCCAGCGGCACCACCGGGCACTGGGCCTGGATCGCCGCCTCAAAAAAACTGCTGTGAAACGGAAGCACGGTGGTGCCATCGGAATCTGTGCCCTCCGGAAAAATCACCACCCTTTCCCCCTGCCGGAGAAGTTCCACCACTCGCTCCAGGGGCCCGCGCAACGCCGTCCGGTGCTTCCGATCCAAAAAGATCGTCCCACTCCATTCACTAAATAGCCCAAACAGGGGCCACGACTTGATCTCCGCCTTGGCCACAAAGTGGGAGGTGCAGAGCACGTTCAGGCAGAGGATATCGAGGTAGCCTTGGTGGTTACTGACCAGCAGCCCTCGCGTCGGAATCTGCCCCCGGCTTTCCACCTTCACGTGCAGGATTCGCAGGGCCCACGCGCTCCCCCACCTTAACCACTCCCTCTTCCAGGCCTCGTCCTTCCCCCTTCCCTGCAGAATCGCCAGAAGATGGAAAAACGGGTGAGCAAAAAAAGCCACCGTCAGGGCAAACATCAGGACAAGGCTGTTCCAAACCAGTGTCATCACCCTGATCCACGCGAAGTTAAGTGAATCAAAAAAAAGGCGCCAACCATGCCGAAGTGTATGGGAGGAGCGTTCCAATCGCGATGACTGAGTTAAAATTCCGGCCCTTTCCTTGCGCCGCCATAAAAAGGCATTAGTTTAATCTTATGAAAAGGTTGGTGGTTCTATTGACCGCCTTGGCCTGCTCGGGTGGATCGCTTCCACTTTTTGCGAAGCCAGTTTCCCATTGTTGTTGCCAACACACGGTTATCTCCAAGGATTCGTGTGCCCCGGCCTCGCCTTGCCGCACACCTGCCCCCATCTCTAACTCCTCGTCACAAAGAGACTCCGACCGGGCCACCACTCTTCGGGTTGAGGCACCTTGGATGAAGTCCCCGGGCTCCCGGCATAATCTTTGCGGCAAGCCCACTCCCGCCTTGAGGGGGTGCCCTTCTTTGAGCGTTGCCGATCCGGCCCGCGGCGCTTCTCCGCCACCCCTGGCTCTCTCCTCATCCTGTATCTGGCGAATCTGAATTTCTCCTCAAGACTGCTGACTGTTCCCGCAGGGGGCAGATTGGATCACAACTTAAAAAGGAGAAATTCATGAACATTGTAAAAAACCTACGTCTGGGGCGACCCATCCGACTCCTCGGAATCGGAATGGCCGCCCTTTTGCTCATAGCCCCGGCAGGCTGCCGCAAGGCTCACGACCACGCGGGGGAAGCCGCAGAAAAACAGGGACAGGTCTGGACCTGTCCCATGCATCCCTCGATCCGTTCCCCCAAACCTGGGCCATGCCCGATTTGTGGCATGGATCTGATTCTGGCGGAGTCCAACCCTCCGTCAGGCTCACCTCAAAAAATTCAGGAATCGAAAACGGAGGTATGGACCTGTCCCATGCATCCCTCCATTCGCTCCCCCAAACCGGGTCAGTGCCCGATTTGCGGCATGGATCTTGTGCCAGCGGATCCGGTGAAACCCGATACCAAGACGGCGGAGGGACTGGAGCCGCTCCAGGAGATGAAACAGGTCTACATTCCTCCCGCCCGGCAACAGGCCTTTGGCGTAACTTACGGCGAGGCCAAGGTTCAACCCCTTACCCGGGCCATCAACGCCCCGCTCCGACTGGAGCCGGATCCGGCCGGCCTCACGGAAGTCAGCATCAAGGCCGGTGGAGGCTTTATCGTCTCCATGGATGTCGGCTTCCCCGGCCAGGAGGTGAAAAAAGGAGATCGGCTCCTCACTGTTCTCAGCGAGGGCTGGATCGAGGCCCAGCAGGACTATATCCAGGCCTTTCGGGAGTCCCGCCGGAGCGCCTTGGAAAGCAAGACCGCCAACCTCAATGCCGTCCAGGCCATGCTAAAACGGACCCGACAGCGGATCCGGCTTTGGGACCTCAATGAGGACCAGATCCGCGATCTCGAGAAGATCGCCACCGAATCCACGGAATGGGATGTGAACCTGGCCCGCAAGATCCGCAATAACCTGGAAATCCGCTCCCCCATCGATGGCTACGTGCTGGAAAAAAATGCGGTGGTGGGCATGCGCTTTGAGTCTGGTCAACGCCTTCTCCTACTGGCTCCGCGCCGTCCCCTGTGGGGAACCGCCGCCCTGTCCCCGGAAGATGCGGCCCGCATCCAGCCGGGCGATCTCATGAAAATCGCCATCGACACGCTCCCGGGCGTCGATTTTCAGGCTCCCGTCGACCACCTTGATCCGGCTACCGATCCGGAAACCCGCCGCGTGAACGTGCATCTCCGGATTGAAAGCCCGTTGCCTCAGCTCCGCCCGGGTCAAACCGGGGCGGCCTCCACGGAGCTGCCTGCCGTATCCGTTCTCAGCGTACCCGCTTCCGCGCTGCTGCCCTTGGGTCGCGACCAGGTGGTTTTTGTGGATCGCGGCAACGGCCATCTCGAACCACGGCGGGTGCGGGCCGGGGAACGTTTCGGAGACCGGATCGAAATCAGGGAAGGACTCAAAGAGGGAGAGCGGGTCGCCACTTCCGCAAATTTCCTTCTCGATTCCGAGGCCCGCCTGAAGGGCGCCCTTCCGGTGGAAAGGGAGAAGAGCCCGTGAACCCAGCGGAAACCCGCCCGGATTTTGTAGCCCGGATCATCCATGCCAGCGGGCGGAATCCCGCCCTCGTCCTTCTTTTGTCCGCGCTGGTCACCGCCGCTGGGTGGGTGGCCATGCGCTCCGTCCCGCTTGATGCCCTGCCCGACCTGTCCGACACCCAGGTGATTGTGGTGACCGAATGGCCCGGATGGTCCGCTGATCTCGTCGAGGACCAGGTGACCTTCCCGCTCGAGGCCCGACTTCTTGGCGCCCCCAAAGTCAAGGCGGTGCGTGGCGAGTCGGTCTATGGCCGCTCCTTTCTTTACGTCATTTTCCAGGAGGGCACGGATCTCTACTGGGCTCGCACCCGCGTCAGTGAACTGCTCGCGGGCGCCCGCTCCGTGTTGCCGGCCGGGGCGGATCCAAAGATCGGACCCGATGCCAACGGTTTGGGGTGGGTTTATCAATATGCACTGGTGGATGAGAGTGGGCGCCAAGATCTCGGCCGCCTTCGGGCCCTGCAGGACTGGGTCCTTCGTCCCGCCCTCGCCGCCGTCCCCGGAGTCTCGGAAATCGCCCCCGTGGGTGGCTTCGTCCGGGAAATTCAGATTCTGCTGAATCCCGAACGGCTTTCCTCTTCCGGCATCAGCATCACGGAGATTGCCGACGCTGTCCGCAAGTCCAACCGCGATGCCAGCGGCCGCTCCTTGGAAATGAACTCTTCCGAAGTGGTGGTCCGGGGGCGGGGCCGACTCGCTTCCCTTGAGGATCTCCGCCAGTTAACCCTTCGCACCCGCAAAATGGGAAGTCCCCTCCTCCTAGGCGATGTGGCGACCCTCGTGGAAGGAGGCGGTCCCCGCATTGGCGTGGCGGAACTGGACGGCCGGGGGGAGACCGTCGGCGGGATCGTGATCATGCGGGATCGTGAAAACGCCCTTCGGGTCATCGACGGCGTGAAGCGAAAACTCGATCAACTTCAAACCGCCCTTCCCGAAGGCGTGAAGGTGGTGCCGGTGTACGACCGTAGCAGCCTGATCGAAAGGGCGATCCGGAACCTCACGCAGAAACTCCTGGAGGAGGGGGTCGTGGTGGCAGTCGTGTGCCTGATTTTTCTCGGCCATGTGCGCAGTTCTCTCGTGGCGATCCTCACCCTCCCCCTGGCGCTCTTACTTTCCTTCCTTCCCTTCTCGCTGTTTGGACTGTCCGCCAACATCATGAGTCTTGGCGGGATGGCCATCGCCATCGGCGCCATGGTGGATGCAGCCATTGTGTTGGTGGAAAACGCCCACAAACGGCTGGAGGAATCGGGTGAGCTATCCTTTGCCCGCCGCCGCGAGGTGGTCCTGGAAGCCGCCGCTTCCGTGGGTCGCCCCATTTTCTTCTCCCTTCTGGTTATCACGGTTTCGTTTCTTCCGGTCTTTGCTCTGACCGGGCAAGAGGGCCGCCTCTTTCGTCCCCTCGCCTGCACCAAAACCTTCGCCATGGCTTTTGCGGCCCTGCTTTCCATTACCCTGGTGCCGGTGCTCCTGCCGTTTTGCCTGAGTGGAAAACTGAAGCCTGAGACTTCAAATCCGCTGAATCGGCTGTTGGCCCGGCTCTACGCCCACCCGCTCCACTGGGTTTTGCGACACCGAAAAACTTCGTTGGGCATTGCCGTGGTCCTGCTTCTTTCCTCCATGGTGCCGTTGTCCCGGATGGGGACCGAGTTCATGCCACCCCTCAACGAGGGTGATTTGTTGTACATGCCCACCGCCGCTCCCGGTCTGGCCATTCCCGAGGCCTCCCGCCTGCTCACCATCCAAGGGCAGGCCATCCGGAAAGTCCCGGAGGTCGCCAGTGTGTTTGGTAAGGCAGGCGCCGGGGAGACCGCCACCGATCCCGCCCCCACCTCCATGTTTGAGACGGTGATCCGCCTGAAACCGCGCGAAGAATGGCGGCCCGGCCTGACCTGGGAATCCCTCATCGCGGAACTCGACCAGGCCACCCAGACGCCGGGCATGGCCAATGTCTTTTGGATGCCGATCCAAACCCGCACCCAAATGCTCGCCACCGGATTCCGCTCGAACCTCGGCATCAAGCTCTATGGCCCTGACTCCCGCACCCTCGACCGGGTGGGAGCCCAGATTGAGCAAGCCCTCACGGAGTTCCCGGAAACCCGCGGGGTGTTTGCGGAGCGCTTTACGGGCGGCCGCTATCTCGATGTGGAATTCGATCGCGACAAGCTCGCCCGACTCGGTCTATCGACGGAAGACGCCGCCTTGGCCCTGGAGTCGGCCGTGGCCGGCCAGACGTTGACGGAACTGATTGAGGGGCGCTCTCGCTTTCCCATCACTCTCCGCTACGCGCGTGATTTTCGGCAGGATCCGGAGGCCCTCGGGAGGGTTTGGATCGATTTGCCCGGCGGAGGCCGGACTTCCCTGGATCAGGTTTCCCGCCTGACCACCAAAGACGGTCCCTCTTCCATCCGAAGCGAAAACGGACAACTGGTCAGCTATATCACGGTGGACAGCACCGCAGGCGATCTCGGCGGGTACGTGCGCTCGGCCACCCAGTATCTCCAGCAAAAAATCACGTTCCCCTTGGGGACCTGGCTGGAGTGGGGAGGAACCTATGAGTCCATTCAACGGGCCAAACACACCTTTGCCTTGGCGATTCCCGCGACCCTGGTCCTCATCGCCGTTCTTCTGCTTCTCAACACACGTTCCCTGGCCCGCACCGGTCTCGTCATGCTGGCGGTGCCGTTTTCGCTGGTGGGTGCCTTCTGGTTGCCCTGGCTTCTGGGTCACCATTTCAGCGTGGCATCCGCCGTCGGGCTAATCGCCCTGGCCGGGCTCGATGCGGAAACCGGGGTCGTCATGTTGATGTATCTGGATCACGCCGTGGAGGAAAGGAGGCGAAAGGGCCTCCTGCGGGATGAATCCGATCTGTTGGCGGCGATGAAGGAAGGAGCGGTGGGCAGGTTGCGCCCCAAGCTTATGACCATGTCCACGATTGTGGTGGGGCTTTTGCCGATCTTTTTCGGTCATGGGGCCGGTTCTGACGTTATGCAGAGAATCGCCTCCCCCATGCTGGGAGGCGTCATCACATCCACGCTTTTGGAGCTCCTTCTCTATCCGGTTCTTTATCTTCTCTGGTTCGGAAGGAAGCTCCGCAAAGGTTCGGCCGAAACCGCCCCCGTCTAGGATTCCTCAGAGATCCTGATATTCTTTGCGAATCCTGGTCAATTGACGGGCATAGCCCTCGGCGTCCCCGAAGTTCAAAAAGTGGCGATACCGCTTGTGGGCGCATTTCACACAACGGAAGTGCTTGATCGGACACCAGTACTGCTCCGTGCGGGCAGCAATCTCCCCGACGTAGGTCAGAATGCCGTTGGCGTAGGCGCAGTACTCGCAGTTGATTTTTTCGATCAGGTTCAGGTACTGGAGATGGTGGCGGTCAAAGGCCAGGTAATCCCCCCTCCTTACGTAAGGGATCCCGTACAAAGGGAAACAGACCCACTGATAAAAACTGCAAACCAGGTCCAGAAGGGTGATTGGAATCAGGCAGGCATAAATAACCGGCGTGGTCACCAGCACCAGGAAGCGGGATCGAAAGAGGTAGCGGTGCAAGGCTGTGCGCAGTTTCCGGTGCTGTCGGCGGATCTCATCCGTGAACCGCACCTTGGTTTCCTGAATCTTGTAGCCGTACTCCCTTTCCTTTTCATGGAGCTCCTCCACGATCTGCTCCTCCAGTTTCCGGATTTCCGTCAATAAATGTCCCAGCCGGTCGTTTTGCATGTCCCATCCTCGCCTCCCCGCGCCCTCCATCCAAGACCGGTTCTTTTCCGGGGAACGAGCTCCCTGGGCCTAGAAAGGCCTCACCCGCTAATTCCAAAGCTTGTCGATGCCCCGCCTGACCGCCGCAAACATTTCGTCGATCTGTTTCTCGGTGATCACCAGCGGGGGCGAGAACGCCAGGAGATCACGGATGCCGCGAACAATGGCCCCTTCGCTGCGCACCTTCGCCGCCCCGAGGATTCCGAGATTCATGCCCGGCTTAAGATCCTTTCTCCCTCCCTTGGGCACTAACTCCATGGCCCCGATCAGTCCCAATCCCCGCACTTCCCCCACGGCCGGGTGACCCGCAAACTCTTGCAGCTTTTTCTGGAAGTAAGGGCCGGTCTGGCTCTTCGTCCGTTCCACCAAGTTCTCCTTTTCGATGATATCCAGGTTGGCAAGAGCTGCTGCCGCGGAGACCGGATGCCCCGTGTAGGTGAAGCCGTGGGCAAAGTAGCCGCCCTTCATGAGGGCTTCGGCGATTGGTTGGGCCACCATGGTGGCCCCCATGGGCACGTAACCGCTGGTCAGCCCCTTGGCCAAAATCATCAGGTCCGGCTGAAGATCCCACATCTCACTCAAAAACCAGCAGCCCATCCGGCCGAATCCGCTGATCACTTCGTCACAGACGAAAAGAATGTCGTACTCCCGGGCCAATTTACGCATCCCCGCCAGGTAGCCCGGCGGCGGAACGATCACTCCGCCGGCACCCTGCACCGGCTCCAGGATCATCGCCCCAATGGTCTCCGGTCCCTCCTTCTCGATTAGTTTGCGGGTCTCGGCCACGAACTCCTGGCCATAGGCCTCCGCATCCTTTTCCCTGCTCACGGCATAGGCGTAAGGGGCGGGTGCGTGGATAAATCCCGGGAGAGGCAGGCCGAACGGTTGTTGGCAGTTGGGCAACCCAGTCATGCTGGCCGTGGCCAAAGTGACGCCGTGATAGGCATAATTCCGGGTGAGAATCTTCGTGCGGTTCGGCTTGCCCCGGATGAGCTGGTACTGCCGGATGATCTTCAGGCCGGTCTCATTCGCCTCGGAGCCGGAATTGCTGAACACCGCATACTTGAGGTTACCCGGCGCCATCCGGCCGAGCCGGTCCGCCAACAACACCGCCGCCTCGGTCGTGGTGTTGAAAAAGCTGGGGTAATAGGAAAGCTCGCGGATCTGCTTGGACACCGCGTCCGCGATCTCCTTGCGGCCATAGCCGACATTGACACACCAAAGCCCCGCGAGCCCGTCGAGCAGTTTGCCCTCCTCGCCATACAGATACACCCCCTCTCCGCTGGTGATCACGTGGGTGCCCGTGGGATGCATCGCCGCATGGTCCGTGAACGGGTGCAGGTGGTGCGCCCGGTCCATCTGCCGGAGTTCCTCCAGTCGTGCGGCCGATAGCTTCTCGTGCATGCTTGAACTTACTTCGAAATCGTCCATTTCGCCAGCCCCCGCCTTTTTCCCCGCTGGTATCCCGCCGAGCCCCGTGCAAACTGATCCCATGGTCATTGGCGTCCCCAAGGAGATCAAAACGCAGGAGGCACGCGTGGCCCTGCTCCCCTCCGCGGCCTACCAGCTCATCCAACGAGGCCACCAGGTGCTGGTGGAGAAAAACGCCGGGGTCGGCTCCGGTTATCCCGACAAGGAATACGAGCAGGCCGGCGCCAAGATCGTTCCCCAACATGCCGACGCCTTTGCCGCGGAACTGGTTGTCAAAGTCAAGGAGCCCCTGGCCTCCGAATACGCTCTCCTCCGGAAAAATCAGATCCTTTTCACCTACCTGCACTTGGCGGCCGACCTCAAGCAGACCGAAGCGCTCATGGCCTCCGGAGTGACCGCCGTGGCTTACGAGATGGTCACCCAAGGCCGTCGCCTTCCGCTGCTGGAGCCGATGTCGGAAATCGCCGGAAGAATGTCTGTGATCGTGGGGGCCTACTTCCTCGCCAAAAACCGTGGGGGTAGCGGGGTCCTGCTCGGCGGGGTGCCCGGCGTTCTCCCCGGGCGCGTCGTCGTCATCGGCGGCGGCACCTCGGGAATCAACGCCGCCCGCATGGCCACCGGCTTGGGCGCGGATGTCACCATTCTGGAGGTGGACCTGGAGCGAATGCGTTTCCTCGATATCACCATGCATACCGCCCATACCCTCTTCTCCAATCAGGCCCACCTGGATGAACTCCTCCCCCACGTTGATCTTCTCATCGGGGCCGTCCTCATCCCCGGAGCCAAAGCCCCGAAACTCGTCAACCGGGCGATGCTCAAACGGATGCGTCCCGGCAGCGTCTTCGTGGATATTGCCATCGACCAGGGTGGTTGCTCGGAAACGTCACGCCCCACCACCCATGACGAGCCCACCTACGTCGAGGAGGGCGTGGTGCACTACTGCGTGGCCAACATGCCCGGAGCCTATGCCCGCACCGCCACCCAGGCGCTCACCAACGTCACCTATCCTTTTGTGGAGTTGATCGCCGACCAGGGTCTTGCCGGCGCCTGCCAGCGCCAACCGGGTCTGCTCACGGGTATCAGCGTCCAAAACGGGAAGCTCACCTGCCCCGCGGTGGCCGCGGCCCATAAACTTCCGCATCAGGCCCCCGCTTTCGTTTGATCCGCGCTCCCAAGCTCATCCCCGAAGATCTCTCCCCCGGAGACCA
>CAZURF010000057.1:0-9126 GCA_964623555.1 uncultured Akkermansia sp.
GGTCTTTTTGTCAAAACCCGGATTGAAACGCAGATCGGCGTAGGCGTGCTGGATATTCACCGTCTGTCCGCTGGTAAAAACCGCCCCGGCGATGCCGAGGTGGTTGGGGAAGCGGATCTGGGTGGCCCCCAGGCCCTCGCCGATCTCCGTGTAGAGTTCGTGGGTTTTTTCATCGTTGATGAAAAGCGTGGAACGCTCGGCATGGAGCAGGCGGGTGATCGTGCTGATGATTTTGGCCAACAAGCTGCCCAGCTTGATCTCCCCGGAAATTTCCGAGACCACGCTTAAAAATTCCGCTTCCTTGGCTTTCTCCCGTTCCGCCAACTCCACCAGCAGGCTCCGCTGCAGGGAGACGGAGGCCTGGGTGGCCATCGCCTCGAGCAACTTAAGATCCTTGGGCGTGAAGTGGGCGTCCTTCGCGCCCTTGCGATTCAACACCTCCACCACGCCGATCACTTCCCCCCGGACCGTCCGAATCGGGGCGCAGGCGATGGACTTGGTCCGGTAACCTGTCTGCTCGTCCACGCTCTTGTTGAAGGAGGGATCTTTGTAAACATCCTTCACCACCACACCCTTCCCTTGCTGAAAAACTTTTCCGGCGATGCCGGTCGTATTAAGAATTCGGATCTCCCTTTTTAGCCCCCCGACGGTGACTCGGCTGTAAAGCTCCTGGGTGGATGGATCGTTGACAAAAAGGGTGCCCCGGTCGGCCCCGGTCGCCTCGGTCACCAGGGCCACCAGGGTCTCCAACTGCTCATCCAAGGTCTGACCGTCCGCGACTCTGCGAGCGACTTCCAGAAGGATTTTGGCCTCGGCCAGGGAAAGGCCGTCCACCGGGCTCTTACTTTTGGGCACGTTTGGCCTCCAGCTCGCTCCGGATGGTTTGGATGGTCCGCTCCAGTTCCGCCGTCTCATCCCGGTGCGTCCGCTTCTGCAGTTGTTCCGCCTCGGCATGGCGCGCTTTCTCCCGCTCCAGTTGGTCCCGCAAAGCCTGCACGGACGACTGAAGTTGTCTCCCTTCCTCCGCCGCCTGGGCCAAAACCTTCTGGACCGCCTCCTCCCCCGCGGCCTTGCGGCGCTCCAGCTCGATCCTCATTTCGCCAATGGTGCTTTTCAGGTCGCGGATTTCGCTTTGGGCCTCCGCCACCGCCTGGGCCACCTCGGAGGCCGTGCCGGCTTTTTGCTTTTCCAGGGCCTCCCGCAGGGCGCCCACCGTTTCCTTCAGATTCCGGATCTCATGCTCCCTTTCCATCTCTTCGGAAAGGCGCGAGTCCGGGTGGTCCAGGGTCAAGGCCATCCTCCAAGGATAAAATCCCGACAGGGCGAAAACAAGCGGGCCGGCGGATTACCAGATGAAGGACTTCTCCTGGGCCACGATTTTTCCATCCCGCACGATCGAGATGCGCCAGGAGTTGACCACCCCGCCCCGCAGATAATCGTCCCCGACAACCTTGATCACGGTTTTTTCGTAACCGCCAAAACCTTTGTACTCCTCCGTCTTGGTCATCACCCGCTCCCGGGTGTTGGCCTGTCGGTAATCCAACCGGACAGTGAAATCCGCGGGAGATCCGTCGTTCTGCCAGTTGATCACGAAGATGTTTCCCTGCCGGCCTTCGAGTTCTTTTTGGAGGATGGCACCGTGATCCCAGTATTTTTTCTCGAAATCCAGCATGGGGTTGCCGGTGGGCTTTACCTGACGGTCGTTGCGATAGGTGTAAATCTTATTGAGGCTGACCGACCCATCCAAAGCCACCGGTAGGTCGCTGGTCATCCCATCCGGGGGACGGCTCGTCGCTGATGCCGGCTCCTCCACCTTGGTCGTGGGTTCCACCTGGGCAGGCCGGAAGTCCGGGACATCTTTCTTGTCCTCCTGGGCGAGTGCCCAAGGGCCAAGAATCGCCAAGTAGGCCAAGGATAAGATTTTACGCATTTAATCGTATTTAATATCCCCTTCCCTTCAGCGTCAAGGTTCCGGATTCCCAAAGGCGATTAGCGAATTTGTGAGTTGAGCATCCTCCGCTAGTCTTCGCCTCCCATGGCGACCTCTGGAACCATCCGCATCGAAGGCGCCTGCCAGAACAACCTCCGCAACCTCACCTTCGATCTCCCCCTCGGAATGTTTCACGTCCTCACCGGTCCTTCCGGATCCGGCAAATCCTCCCTGGCCTTCGACACCCTTTACGCCGAGGGACAGCGCCGGTACGCCGAAACCTTCAGCCCTTACACGCGCCAGTTTCTTGAACGAATGGATCGGCCCCGGGTGGACCGGATCGAGGGCATCCCGCCGGCCATCGCCCTCGGCCAGGCCAACCCAGTCCGCTCCTCCCGCAGCACCGTGGGAACCGTCACGGAAATTGCCGACTACCTGAAACTCCTCTTTCCACGCCTCGCGGAACTTTCCTGTCCCGACTGTCACGAAGCCATCCGCCCCTGGACTCCCCATTCCATCCTGCAGGACCTCTACAAAAAGTTTCCAGGCCGGGAGGCCTGGTTCCTTTTCCGGGTCTCCTTCCCCCGCCAAACACCCGCCGACGAAGCCGCCGCCTTCATCGCCCGGCAGGGATTCCGGCGAGTTCTGCTGGAGGGAACTGCCGTGCGTCTGGACGAGGCCGCCGGGCTGGAAAAACTGGCTTTGGCCTTGCGCCTTGCCGGACAGGAAAAACTACTCCTCCCGGTCATCCAGGACCGCATCGCCCTCACGCCCGACCGCCGCTCCCGCCTTTCCGAGGCCCTGACCGCCTGCCTGCGTTTCGGCCAGGGAACGGTGGCAGTCGCTTTGACCGAAAAGCCCGGGAACCACCACCTCTACTCGAGCCGATATTACTGCGCCCGGGACCAACGGGAATTTCACCAACCCACCCCCGCCCTCTTTTCCTTCAATCACCCCATCGGGGCCTGCCCCCTCTGCCGCGGATTCGGCCGCGTCGTCGAGATCGACGACCAACTTGCCTTGCCGGACCGCTCCCTTTCCATCGCGGGCGGGGTGGTCAAACCCTGGCAGACGGAAAGCTTCGAGGAGTGCCAACGCGATCTGGAAAAAGCCTGCCGCCGCCATCACATCCCTCTCGATACCCCTTTCTCGCGTCTTTCCGCCGCACAGCAGAAATTCGTCATTGAGGGGGAAGGTGGCGCGACCCGTGAGCTGCAGGAGCTCTGGGATTCCGGCGACTGGTACGGCGTCCGCGGGTTTTTCCGCTGGCTGGAAACCAAAACCTACAAAATGCATGTGCGCATTCTGCTCGCCCGCTACCGGACCTACCGGCCCTGCCCGGACTGCGGCGGCCGTCGCTACCAGCCCCAGACCGGCGCGTGGCGATTGGCCGGGAAAACCCTGCCGGAAATCAACGCCCTCCCTCTTGCCGAACTGGCTGCTGTTTTCGCAACCATCAAAACCCGCGACGAATCGGCCCTCACCCCGTTGGAGAACATTCGCAAACGTCTGCGCTTTCTTCTGGGCGTCGGCCTGGGCTATCTCACCCTCGACCGCGCCACCCGGACTCTCTCCGGCGGCGAACTCCAGCGGGTCAACCTGACCGGCTGCCTGGGCACCGGTCTGACCGGAACCCTTTTCGTCCTGGACGAACCCAGCATCGGGCTTCACCCGCGGGACACCGGGAGGCTCCTGGAACTGCTCCGGGAGCTCCGCCAGTCCGGCAACACCGTCCTGGTGGTCGAACACGATGAATCCGTCATCCGTGCTGCCGAAAATATCCTCGAGCTCGGCCCAGGCTCGGGTGCGGAGGGCGGTCGTCTTCTCTACGCCGGCCCGCCCGCCGGCCTCCCGAAGGTCAAGGAATCCCCCACCGGCGCCTATCTTTCCGGTCGGAAATCCGTCCCTTGTCCGGAGAAACGCCGCCCCTGTCCCGGCAAGGCCCATCCTTGGCTGAAAATTCGCGGAGCCACCCGCCACAACCTGCGGAATCTGGATGTCTCCATCCCCCTGCGGAGATTGGTCGCCGTATCCGGCGTCAGCGGATCGGGAAAAAGCACCCTCGTCCACGAAATCGTTCATCAGGCCCTGCTCCAGCATTTGGGCCGTCCGGTGGAGGAACCGCCCGAACTCAAGTCGATCGAAGGAATGGAGGAGATTTCCGATGTGGTTCTGGTCGACCAATCCCCCCTGAGCCAGACCCCCCGCTCCACCCCGTTGCTGTACCTCGACATCTACGATGCGGTCCGCGAGCTCTTTGCCTCCACGGAAGAGGCCCAAAGCGCCGGGCTGGCCGCCTCCGCCTTCTCGTTCAACGCCGGGGGCGGCCGCTGTGAGCGCTGCGGGGGCATGGGCTACGAGAAGGTCACCATGCAGTTTCTTTCCGATGTCTTTGTCACCTGCCCTTCCTGCGAGGGACGCCGCTTCCAACCCCACGTGCTGGCCGCCGCCTACCGGGGAAAAACGATCGACCAGCTGCTGGAAATGACCGCGGCCGAAGCCCTGGCCTTTTTCTCCTCCGCGGAGGATCTCACCCCGCGCGCTCGGGAGTGCCACCAGAAAATCAGCTCCTCCCTGGAACTTCTCATGGAGGTCGGGTTGGGTTACCTGCGCTGCGGCCAGCCCCTAAGTCAGTTGTCCGGAGGGGAGGCTCAGCGCCTCAAACTCATCGCCCACCTTACTCAGGCCACCTCCTTGGAGGAAAAACCCCGGCGCGGGGGACGCCGAAAGAAAAATCCCACCGGCCATCCACTCCTCATTCTCGACGAGCCCACCACCGGCCTTCACCTTGACGATGTCCGTCTATTGGTATCCCTGCTCCAGCGGTTGGTGGACCAAGGCAACTCCCTGCTGGTCATCGAACACCACCTGGATGTCATCAAAAATGCGGACTGGGTCCTCGACCTCGGTCCCGAAGCCGGTCAGGAGGGAGGCCGCCTCATCGCCTCCGGAACCCCGGAAACCGTTGCCGCAACCCGCGGCTCCCATACCGCCTCATTCCTAGCCCCACTCTTGCGCTCCGGCCGGACGGCTCCGCTGCAGGAACTGCCGGCAGTTGCCCGCCACGGCTCCCTGGCACCTGCGGAAATCACCGTGCGGGGCGCCCGCCACCACAACCTGAAGAACCTCAACGTCTCCATCCCCCGGGACAAAATGGTGGTGGTCACCGGCCTGTCCGGCTCCGGTAAATCCACCCTCGCGTTTGACCTGCTCTTTTCCGAGGGTCAGCGCCGGTACCTCGACTGCCTTAACACCTACGCGCGCCAGTTTGTCGAGCAGATGGAAAAACCGGATGTCGACTCGATCACCGGCCTCCCGCCCTCCGTCGCGATTGAACAGCGCACCACCCGTGGTGGCCGAAAATCCACCGTCGCCACCGTCACCGAGCTCTACCAGTTTCTCCGCCTGCTCTACGCCAAGCTCGGCGGCCAACACGATCCCGACACCGGCGAGCCGGCCATCCGCCAAACTTCCGCCGACATCATTCAACGGGTCCGGGGACAGCTTCGCTCCGCCAAAAATCTCAGCCTCCTCGCCCCGCTGATTCGCGGGCGCAAGGGTTTCCACACCGAGGTGGCCCGCTGGGCTCAAAAGAAGGGGTTTTCTCTCCTCCGCGTCGACAGCAAATGGGTTGAACCCGCCAAATTCCAGCCCCTGGACCGCTACCGCGAACACCAGATCGAGGTGCTGGTTGCCCAGGTGAACTCCCGTCAGAAGGATTTGCCCGCCCTGGTTTCCCAAACCCTCGCCCTGGGAAAAGGCACCCTTTACGCCGTCGATCACCGCGGGAAATCCACCATCTACAGCCACCATCTCTTTTGCCCGGGAACCAACCGCTCTTTTGACGAGCTGGACCCGCGGCTGTTTTCGTTCAACAGCCCCCACGGATGGTGTCCGGAATGTCAGGGCTACGGCACGGTCTTCGCCGAACCCCCCAAACCCAAGGCCGAGGACGAGGCGGAGATGGAGCAGGAACTGGAACTGGCCCGCGAGGAGTTGGAGGAGGACCAGCTTTTGCCCTGCCCAGCCTGCCGCGGAGCCCGGCTCAATCCGGTCGCACGAGCCGTCCGCTTCGCCGGCCAACCCGTGCCTGGGATCAATGCCATGTCCGTCCGTGAATTCGGGGACTTTTTCTCGAAACTCCGGTTTACCGGGCGGGATGCCGCCATCGTCCGGGACATCCGCCCGGAAATCGAACAGCGGCTGCATTTCCTGCGGCACGTCGGGCTCGACTACCTGAACCTCGACCGCTCCGCCCCCACCCTTTCCGGCGGCGAATCCCAGCGTATCCGTCTGGCGGCCCAGCTTGGCTCAAACCTGCAGGGGGTCCTCTACGTCCTGGATGAGCCCACCATTGGGCTCCATCCCCGGGATAACGAAAAACTCCTCGGGATCCTGCAAAACCTCAGGGACCGGGGGAATTCCCTGGTGGTCGTCGAACACGACGAGGACACCATGCGGGCCGCCGATCATATCCTCGATCTGGGCCCCGGAGCCGGTGTCCATGGCGGCGAGATCGTTGCCCAGGGAACCTGGAAGCAGATCGGGAAAAACGACGCCTCGGCCACCGCCCGGTTGCTCGGCTCCCCGATCCGCCATCCCGCGCGGGGGAAGCGCCGTCCGGTCACCGATTCCTCTCCCTGGTTGATCATTAAAGGGGCCCGGATCCGCTCAATCCAAAACCTCCAGTTGGAGCTTCCGCTCCACCGGCTGGTCGCTTTCTCCGGGGTCAGCGGATCGGGCAAAAGCACCCTGCTTCATGAGATTCTTCTCCCGGCCGCTTCCCGCAAAAAACAGAAGGAGGGGTTGTGGAAATCGGTGTCAGGGGTGGAGACAATCGACCGGGTGGTGGAGGTGGACCAGTCCCCCATCGGCAAAACTCCCCGCTCCACCGTTGCCACCTATCTCGGTTTGATGGACGAGCTCAGGTCCCTTTATGCCGGCCTGCCGGAAGCCAAACAGGCCGGTTTCACCGCCTCCCACTTCTCCCATAATGCCGGAGCGGGCCGCTGCCCCGCCTGCGATGGCGCCGGGACCGTGCGAATCCAGATGAACTTCCTGCCTCCCGCCGATGTCCGGTGCGAGGAATGCGGCGGCCATCGGTGGAAACAGGAGATTCTTTCGATCCGTTACCGTGACAAATCCATCCACGAAGCCCTGCAACTCTCCGCCGAACAAGCGGCGGACTTTTTCTCCGCCCAGCCCCGCCTGGCCACTCCCTGCCGTCTGCTGGCCGAAACCGGCCTCGGCTACCTGCAGCTCGGGCAAACCAGCCCGACCCTTTCGGGCGGCGAGGCCCAGCGCCTCAAGCTCGTCACGGAACTGGCCGCCGCCCAGATCTCCGCCGATCAGGCGCAGGCCCGGGGTCGGGCCCGCCGTCCGGCTCATCACCTCTTTCTTTTGGAGGAGCCGACCGTGGGCCTGCATTTGGCCGACGTCCGCCGGCTGATCGATCTGCTCCATCGCCTCGTCGACACCGGTCACACCGTGGTCGTGATCGAGCACCACCTGGACGTCCTCGCCGAAGCGGATTACCTCGTCGATCTGGGCCCCGAAAGCGGCGAGGCAGGCGGCAAGATCGTGGCCCAAGGAACCCCGGAGCATGTCTCAACTTCCAAAACCTCCCGGACCGCCCCCTTCCTCCGCTCTCATCTTGCCCGCTCCCTTCATCACTAAAAGGCTACATAGCCAACCCCCTCTGCACTCGCTTCTCGGACGGATTTTGTCCATTGTCATCGGGAAATGCTCAAACGCATCGGCATCATCACCTCGGGAGGCGACTCCCCGGGCATGAACCCCGCCATCCGGGCCATCGTTCGGACCGGGATCAGCTTGGGAGTTGAAGTCGTCGGGATTCAAAACGGTTACCAGGGGATTTTTGACAAGGAGTTCATGCCCCTGGGCACCGTCGAGGTCAGCGGCCGGATCCGGGATGCCGGCACGATTCTTTCCACCAGCCGTTGCCTGAAATTCCGGGAGGAGTCAGCCCAAAAGGAAGCCATCGAGATCCTTAAAAAGGAGAATATCCAAGGCCTGATGGTGTTGGGTGGGGACGGTTCCCTTTCCGGGGCCGCCGCGCTTTCCCGGCATGGATACCGCGTCCTCGGCCTCCCCTGCTCGATCGACAATGACATTCCCGACACGGAGCTTTGCATTGGCACCGACACCTGCCTGAACACCGTCATCCACCTCATTGACATGGTCAAGGCCACCGCCGCCTCCCACAACCGCTGCTTCGTGATCGAAGTGATGGGGCGCAACCAGGGTTATCTGGCCCTGATGAGCGCGATCGCCTCCGGTTCCCAGGTCGCGGTGATTCCCGAGTTCCGGTACGACCTGGAAAAGATCATCGACAACCTCACCCGCCGCCGGCTTCGCCGCCACAACAACAGCGTGGTCGTGGTGGCCGAGGGAGTCTGCGGCGGGCAGGAGTTCATGAACCGCCTCCTGGCCGCCGCCGGCAACCGGCTGGAACAGGAAGTCCGCCTCACCGTCCTCGGCCACGTGCAAAGGGGCGGCTCCCCCAGCTTTGCCGACCGTTATCTCGCCAGCCGGATGGGCGAATTCGCCATGCTGGCCATGAATCAGGGCGAACACGGCTCCATGGTCGGCCTGCTTCGCAACCGGATGAACCTGACGGATCTCCAAACGCTCTCCGGCCGGCGCCCTCCCCTGCCTGCCGATGCGATCCGCCTCGCCCGCAATCTCGGGATGGAAATCGGCATCCCCTCCGAGACTTAGTCGTTTCGATTTTTAGTCTTTCGTCATGGAGGAAGCTTCCACCCTCCTTTCATGACGGAAATCTTAACCCCTCAACCTCTCCACCAGCCCCTTCCAGTCCGGCTCCGGCGTCAGGTGGCTCCAGGAAAAACGGATCGCACCGATAATCTCGTCCTTGGCCAGGTGCATCGCCTTGAGTACGTGGCTGGGCTGGTAGCTCGCCGAGGTACAGGCCGACCCGTTCGAAACCGCCACCAGATCCTTTAACCGCAACATCGCCTCCTCCGCGCTGATCCCGGGAAAGGAGGCATTCACGGTGTGCGGAAGAACGTGCGACTCCTCCCCGTGGATCTTGGGCTGCAGCACGTTGACCGCCTGCAAAAACTTTTCCCGAAACAAGTGACACTTTTTTTCCCGCACAGCGTGGTTTTGGGCGCCCATTTCCGCGGCCTTGCCCAGTCCGACAATCAGGGGAA
>CAZURF010000058.1:0-8896 GCA_964623555.1 uncultured Akkermansia sp.
GGAGGACAGGCGGAAGATTGGATTTGGGCAGAATGGATAATTGGCGCAGGTGGAAGGCGAGAGGGGCAGGGGATGCCGGTTATCGGGGCAGAAGATTGAATTCGGGCGGGAAGGAGAGGCCGATTTGGTGTTCGAGGGCTTCCTGCTGGGATTTCCAAAGAGCCAGCGGGGCTTCGTGGCCGCCGCCCGTGGAAGGATTTGAGGTGGAAAGATTGTCGATTTGGCCGAGCGGGGAGCCGTCGGGATTCCAGCCCTGCCAGGAGATGGTTTCGGTCACGTCGTCGACCCGGGTAGAGCTCAGGGGCTTGCCGTCCGGGTACTGCAAGAGCAGGGAGCAGACCTTGCCGGACCTGCCCAGGACCGAGCCAAACTGGCCCAGCACTTTTTCATCCGGATAAAGGAGGCGGCCCCCCACAAGGCGATCGCCGTCATACTGACACTCGGCGAAGGTTTTGCCGTCCGGATAATGCAGCCGCAGCGGGCCGAAAAGCTTGTCGTCCCGGAACTCCCCGGAGGTGGCCAGAACCCCGTCCGCCCCGAAACTCTGGAAAGGGCCGTTCTTTTTTCCGTCCCGGAAACTGGTCTCCATCTTTAGCTGGCCGTCCGGGTGAAATTCGCGCACGACTCCCTCCAGCCTGTCGTTCTTCCAACGCTCCTCGACCTGCAGCTGACCCTGTTCGTTCCAGGTGCGGGCGGGGCCGTCCTTTTTGCCGAGGACGTAAAAGGCCTCGGAGCGCTTGGCGCCGGAGGGAAAGTACTCGAGGGAAGGGCCTTCGAGTTTTCCGGCCTTCCAAGTGGCGGTGTAGCGGGGGGTGCCGTCGGGCCACCAGCCCTGGGCGGGGCCCTCCAGCTGGTCGCCCAGGTAGTTGAGATTGTCGGAGACCGAGCCGTCGGGGTGGAAAAGGGTAGCGGGGCCCTGACGACGGCCGTCGACCAGGGTGTTGAAGGCGCGCTGGCGGCCGTCCGGGTTGAAGAGAATCTGCGGCCCGGTCATCTTGCCGGCCTGCATCCGGGTTTCGGCGGAGAGCTTGCCGTCGGAGGAAAAGAACAACCACTCGCCCTCGGGCAAGCCGTTGCGGATGGGGCCCTCGGCGGTGCGGCTTCCCTTGGCATCGAGATCCGTCCGCCGGCCGTCGCGGCGGTCGAAGCGGACGAGCTCCCGGCGGGAGGCGGAGCCGTCCTCGCGATAAAAGATCAGCTCCACGAGGCCCTGGGGGGTTTGGCGGGCGCTGAGCACCATGGAGCCGGCAAGGTTCCGGTAAGGCCCGTTGCGGAGAACCTCCACCGGGACGAGGGAGCTCTCCTCATAATCCCAGATGGGGTCCCCGGCCGGTTGGCCGGGCGGATTGGGGAACTGCCCGGAACTCTCCGCCGAGCGGCGGATGGCCTCGGCCGTCTGCAGGCCCTGGAGGATGACGTTGAGAATCAAGCCCACCTCGCTTTGCGCCGGGAGGCGGTCAGGAACCAGCAGGAGCAAACATAGAAACCACCGCTGCAAGGCGAGGCGGGAGGTGGAAAGCAGCAGGTGGAAACAGCCGCCCAAATCCCCCCGAAAATGAGTCAAAAAGGTGCGCATCGGGGTCAGATTAAGATGAAGATGAAGATGAAGGAAACATGGAGCGGGGGACTTGTCTGGGGACTTGTGTTAAGATTCGGAATGTTTTCGGGGGTCCGCCGCTGGGCAGAGTTCATCAAATTTGAGCATACGGTGTTTGCGTTGCCGTTCGGGCTGGCGGCGATGCTGGTGGCGGCGGGCGGGATGCCGGCGGGCCGTATTTTTTCCGGGGTGCTGGTTTGCCTGGTGGGGGCGCGGACGGCGGCGATGGCGTTCAACCGGCTGGCGGACTGGCAGATCGACATCAAAAACCCGCGGACGGCGGCCCGGTCCACCCTCGTCACGAAAACCGCCGCGTGGATCACGGTCCTGGCCGGGGTGGCGGGGCTGGTGGGAGGTGCCTGGCTGCTCAACCCGCTGTGCCTGATCCTCAGCCCCCTGGCCGTGGGAATCGTGTTTTTTTACTCGCTGACCAAACGGTTCACCTGGGCCTCGCACGGGTTTCTGGGTCTGGCGCTGGGAACGGCGCCGGTGGGCGCATGGCTGGCGGTGACGGGCCGCTTCGATTCGTGGGTGCCGATCGTGCTGGGGGTGGCGGTGGGACTCTGGGTGGCGGGGTTTGACCTGGTCTACGCCTTGCAAGACCGCGAATTCGACGAACGGGAAGGGTTGCGCAGTTTTCCGGCCCGTTTCGGGGAACGCGCGGCCCTGCGGATGGCCACGGGGTTGCACGGGGTGGCCGCCGGTTTGCTGGGGCTGTTCGGGTGGCTGGCGGGATTCGGCTGGAGATACGGGGTGGTCTGGGCAGCGGTGTGCGGCGTGTTTTGGATGGAAAACCGATGGGGGAGGGTGGAAGGGGGCAGGGCCAAGGCATTCTTCCAGGCGAACGCGGCGGTGAGCCTGCTGGTGCTGGGGGGTGTGGTGTGGGAGATTTTCGGCCGATGAGCCGCTGGGACGAGATTTGCGAAAAGGTGAAGGCCGGCGGGCGGCTGGATTCCTCCGAGGGGCTTTTTCTTTTCGAGAAGGCGGAGCTGAACCCGCTGGGGCGCCTGGCCGACGAGGCGCGGGAGCGCAAGGTGGGGAAGCGGGCCAGCTACGTGGTGAACCGGTATCTCAACTACTCCAACGTCTGCATCCTCAGCTGCCAGTTCTGCGCGTTTGCGAGAAAGAAGCGGGAGCCGGGCACGTTTGAGAGCTCCGTGGAGGAGCTGACCGAGGCGGCGAGGAAATCGGTCGCCCAGGGAATCACCGAGATCCACATCGTGGGGGGGTTGCACCCGAGCCTGCCGTACTCCTTCTACCTGGAGATGCTGCGGTCGCTGGCCTTGCTGGAGCCCCGGCCGATCCTGAAGGTGTTCACCGCCATCGAAATCCGGCACCTGGCGGAGCGGGTGGCCAAGAAACCGATCGCGGAGGTGTTGGCCGATCTCCGGGAGGCGGGGCTGGGATCCCTCACGGGAGGCGGGGCGGAGATTTTTGACGCGGGGGTGCGCGACAAAATCTGCCGGGGCAAGGAGACGGCGGAGGAGTGGCTGGAGGTGCACCGGATCTGGCACCGGATGGGCGGACGGAGCACGGCGACCATGTTGTACGGCCACGTGGAAACCGCGGCCCAGCGGGTGGATCACCTGGAGAAACTGCGCGCGCTGCAGGACGAGACGGGCGGGTTCACGGGATTTGTACCCTTTGCGTTTGAGCCGTCGCAGACCCGGCTGGCCGAGCTGGGAAAGATCCGGAGAGCGAGCGCGCTGGAGGAGTTGCGGGTGATCGCGGCCAGCCGGCTCATCCTGGACAACTTCGACCACATCACCGCGTATTGGATCAGCACCGGCCTGCCCCTCGCGCAGGTGGCGCTGAGTTACGGGGCGGACGACCTGCACGGCACCATCGAGGAGGAAAAGATTTTTCACATGGCGGGGGCCCAGACGCCGCTCGGGCAGACGCGGGGCAACCTGGAGCGCGCCATCCGCGAGGCGGGCCGGACGCCGGTGGAGCGGGACACCTTTTACCAGCCCGTCGCGGCCGGACGGGCGTAGCGCGGGGCCGGCCCCGCGCGGGCGGCGTCAGATAAAATCCAGGCGGGGTGCGGGCAGGCCCGAGCGGGCGGCAAACTCGCGGATGCCAAGAATCTCCTCTTCTCCCAGGCCGTAGCGGATGCAGGAGAAAAGGTATTCCCGTTCCGCGGCGTCGCGGGCCAGGGCGGAGCGGTCGGTAATGCCGGCGTGCCACGCCTCGCGCAGGTTGGCGAGCCCGGTGGAATCCGGCCGGAATCCGGGACGGACGGCCCAGACCGCGTAGACGAAGGGCAGCCCCGTCCAGGTCGTCCATTCCTGCCCGAGATCGGTGACCCCGGAGCCCTGCCGGCGGTTCCATTCGCCGAGCGCCTCGTCGCCGATGAGAAGGCGCGCGTCCCCGGAGGAATCCTCGGGAAGCGGCGCGCGCAGCGGCCCCCGGGAGAGAATTCTCCAAAGCTGGACGGAGGTGAGCGAGTGGGGCGTCAGGCGGATGCCGGAGCAGGCGGAGAGCGGCCGATCATGAAACACGCCGACGCTGCGCACCTCCCCGCAGGAGCCGACGGCGAATTCCGCCAGCAGGCGGTAACCGGGCCGGGTGAGAACCTCCCAAACGGGGACGAGGGCGAGATCGAGGCGATCCGCGCGAAGCGATTCCACCAGGGCGCGGGGATGATCGAGAACCACCTCGCGGCCGGTCCAGGCCCGGGCAAAGGGCCGCGCATGCCCGTAGGGGACGCAGCCGATCCTCATCGGGCAGGCGGTCTCAGGGGGTGGCAGGCGCGTTGGTGGCCGCAGGAGCCGGTGCGGGGGGGGGCGAGCCGCCCATGGCGGGTTCCGATACCGTGGGCCGGGGCGTGGCGGCCTTGAGCACGGCGGCCTGGTCTGCGGCGGTGGCCTCGGGTTTGACCTGGGCGGGAGGCTGGGCGGCGGCCTTGGCCACGGCGGCGGCGATCTGGGCCTCCTCGACCTCCTGCTTGTATTTGGCCAAGGCCGGCGGCAGCTCCAGGCTTTCGCCGGAGGCGAAGGCGACGGCGCGGTCGCCCAGGCCGAGGGATTTGACGGCCTCCGGAAACTCCTCCATCAATTTTTCGTAAAGCTGGAGGGCTTGCTTGGCCTTGTCGTCCCGCCGGTTGAGCTCGGCAAGCTTCATCAGCAGGCGAAGGCGATCGCGGGGTGCGCGCTCGCCGATCTGGTCGAGGGCCTTTTCGTAAAGTTCGGCGGCCTCCTTCTTCTCGTTGAGATCGCGGTAGATGTCGGCCCCGCCCTCGAGGGTGATTTCGTTGTTGGGAAAATCCTCCACCAACTTGGCGACGGCCGCCTTGGTCTCCCCGAGGGAGCCGGCGTTGGCGAGAAGCCTGACCTTGCGGAGGCGGAACCAGGGAAGGTCCGGCGAATTGGCGGTCTGGGCGGCGTCGAGGTTTTCGTAGAAGTTGCGGGGGAAAGGGCGGTAGAGGGGA
Source organism: uncultured Akkermansia sp. (assembly GCA_964623555.1). GTDB lineage: Bacteria > Verrucomicrobiota > Verrucomicrobiia > Methylacidiphilales > Verrucolacustridaceae > Verrucolacustris. Next base: position 5,028 of record CAZURF010000058.1, read on the forward strand.
TCGCCCACCATGGTGACCATCCAGGACAGGGAGAGCTGGGACTGGTAAGCGGCCTCGGCAAAGGAGAGGCCGGAGAGCAGGGCGCTGACGAAGAGGCTGATGTCAGGTGTGAAGCGCAGGTAAGGCTCGTAGACCGCGCCCATCGTGGCGGTGGCTCCGTGGGAGAGCAGGGGGCCGACCCAGTTTTTGGTTTCGGAGCGGACCGTTTCGGCACTAAAGGAGTGGATGTGGTAGGCGATGGCGCCCCGCCGGAAGCGGGAGGTGGGGAGTTCGAAGGGACCCTGAAAATCCCCGGTGTACCAGCCGGCATAAAACGCGATCTGGTCCCACGGGGCGTACTTGGGGGCGACCTCGGGACGCCGGTCGATCTCCACCTCGAAGCCGCGGGCCTGAAAGAGGAGGGCGGCGCGCTCAATCCACTCGTCGCCCAACCGGTAGGGATCCTCCTTCTTCTCGATCGAGCGGAGATCGAAAAAGGCGCGGCCGGTGAGCTCGGTTTTCTCCACCTCGACCGCGTCCTGGATCATGCGCCGCACGATGCCGGGAGACGGGCCGTCGAGGCGGGTGACGAGGATGAGGTAGTTGGCGAAGAAAGAGCTGAAGGGCCGAATCCGCTTGTCGGCGAAGTAGGGGTTGGCGATGAGGCCGTAAAGGGGAAGCCCCTGGATGGGGAGGAGAGCCAGTTCGGAATCCACCGAGGCGGCGTTCGCCCGTAGCTGGCTCATGAGATTTTCCGGGGCGAGAATGGTGGGATCCTCGGCGATCTTGAGCGGCATGCCCCGCATCAGGACCATGACCCAGATGGGGTTTTCCTTGGACTGCTGGACGGGGACGCTGCCTTCCAGGCCGAGGACGGGATTCGGCAGGAAGTTTTCCGTGCGCTTCATCCAGCCCCGGGACTGGAAAAGATCCTCGAGCGGCTTGCGAATGGTGGCCTCAAAATCCGCCCGGGTGATTTCCTCCGTGAGGGCGCACTCCAGGCCGATGACGCGGTCGGCCGGGATGGAGCGGGCCTTGGCGTAGGTTTCGGCGAGGCCGGGGGAATCGGGGTCGGCCTTGTTAAAGACGATGAGGGTGTGGGCGGCGAGATCCGGCAGGTTGGACGGAACCGGGGCGCTGGGCTGGGCCCAGGCGGCGGTTCCCAGAATCGCGGCCCAGCCGACCAGGAGAAAACGGATCATCCGGAGAGCCTAGGGAAAGGGGGCGGATGAGAGAAGAATTAGAGATCGAGCTGCAACCCGTCGTAGGCCAGCCGCACGCCCGGCGGGAGGGAGGCCTCCCGTTCGGCGTGGAGGGTGAGATGGGTCAGGTGGGTGAGCCAGGTTTGTTTCGCGCGGACATCCCGGGCGATCTCGATGGCCTCGGCGATGGTGAGATGGGTCGGATGGGGCTCGTCCCGAAGCCCATCGATGACCAGGACGGGGATATCGCGGAGGAGTTCGCGGACAGGAGCGGGAACGGCAGCGCAGTCCGGCAGGTAGGCCGCCCGCGGCCGGCCGTCCCGGTCCAAGCGGAAACCGGTGGTGATGATCGAGCCGTGGGGCACGGGCAGGGGGACGAAGGTGACGGCGCCGAGGGTGAAGGGCCCCTCGATCCGGTGGGGTTCCGGGCAGACATAGGCGGCGTTGCGGTGGTTGACGTCGAACGCGTAGTCGAACGCCTTGTGCAGGCGGGAGAGGGTGTAGGGATCGGCATAGATCGGGATACGGTTGCCATTTTTGACGGAGAAGGTGCGAAGGTCGTCGAAGCCGGCGATGTGATCGGCATGGCTGTGGGTGTAGATGGCGGCATCGAGGCGGGAAATGCCGGCGCGGAGGGCTTGGGAGCGGAAATCCGGCGAGGTGTCGATGACGGCGCTAAGGTTTTCATCCTCCAGCCAGGCGGAGGAGCGGAAGCGGCGGTCGCGGGGGTCGGAGGAGGTGCAGACCCGGCACTGGCAGGCCAGCATCGGGACGCCTTGGGAGGTGCCGGTTCCAAGCAAGGTCAGGCGCACGCAAAACATTGGCGGACATGGGGGAAGGGGTCGAGACGGTTGTGGCCAAGCTCCGGCAAAAATCTCGACGATGGGAGGTCGCGAGGGCATATTTCCACTTCACAACTCCTTATGGCCAAAGAGATCACCATGCCGGCGTTGAGTCCTTCCATGACGGAGGGCGTGCTGGCCAAATGGCACAAGAAGGTCGGCGACACCATCAAGCCCGGCGAGGTCATCGCCGAGGTTGAGACCGACAAGGCCACCATGGATCTGGAGGCGTTCGACAAGGGAACCCTGCTGGCGATCGCCGCCCCCGAGGGGGCCAAGGTGGCCGTGAACGGGCGGATCGCCGTGATTGGCGAGCCGGGCGAGAAAGTGGAGGCGGTGAGCGCCCCGGCCCCCACCAAGCCGGCCCCCGCCCCTGCCACCACCACCGCCAGTTCTTCCGCCCCGGTTTCCGCGCCAGCTCCCGTCCCCGCGCCGATTTCCACATCGGGTCGGGTGAAGGCGTCCCCACTGGCCAAGAAAATTGCCGCCGAGAAGGGCGTCGACCTTTCCCGCCTGGCCGGCAGCGGTCCGGGCGGACGGATTGTCCGCAAGGACGTGGAAGGCACGCCCGGCGGGGGAGCCCGGCCGGCCGCCAGTCTCTTTGGCGGGAAACCGATCGCGCAGGACTCCACCCGCCCCGTCTCCCAGATGCGCGCCGCCATTGCCCGCCGGCTGGTGGAAAGCAAAACAACGGCGCCCCATTTTTATGTCGAGCGGGAGGCTGATGCCGCCCCGCTGGGCCGGCTGCGCACCTCGGCGAACGAGGCGCTGGAGCTGGCCAAGGCCAACCTGAAACTCACCGTCACGGATTTTGTCCTGAAGGCCACGGTGGAGGCCCTGCGGCGCGTGCCGGCCGTGAACTCCTCCTGGGAAGGCAGCACCATCCGGCAGCACGGTGCCGTGCACCTGGCCTTTGCGGTTGCGTTGCCCGACGGGTTGATCACCCCGGTGATCCGCAACGCCCACGCCAAGGATCTCCGCACGATCGCCCGCGAGGCGAAGGAGCTCGGCGCTAAGGCCAAGGCCGGGAAGCTCCAGCCGGAGGAGTACACGGGCGGGACGTTTACGGTGAGCAACCTCGGCATGGTCGGGGTGGAGCGATTTGCCGCGATCCTGAATCCGCCGCAGGCCGCCATCCTGGCGGTCGGGGCCACGGTGAAAAAGCCGGTGCTGGCTTCCAACGGCGCGGTCATTCCCGGAGAGCGGATGAGCCTGACGGTTTCCGCCGACCACCGCGTGGTGGACGGGTTGGTGGCGGGCGAGTTTCTCAAGGCGCTGGTGGAACTGCTGGAAAACCCGGGCGTGCTCCTGCTCTAGCGGCACGGGGAGAGAACCATGGCCGCATATGATCTGGCAGTGTTGGGAGGCGGACCGGCGGGCTACGTCGGCGCGATCCGCGCCGCGCAGCTGGGCAAAAAGGCGATCGTCGTCGAGAAAGAGCGGGCCGGCGGCACGTGCCTGAATTGGGGCTGCATCCCGTCCAAATCGCTCCTGAAGAACGCGGAGGTTTACCAACACATCCTGCATGCGGAGGATTACGGCATCACCACCGGGAAGGTTTCGTTCGATTTCTCCAAGGTGATCGGGCGGAGCCGGAACGTTTCCGACCGGATTGCCAAGGGCGTTGAATTTCTCCTGAAGGCCAAGAAGGTCGACTATCTGGTCGGCGAGGGGAAGCTGGGCGCCGACCGGAAGATCAAGGTGAAGACGGCCGACGGCAAGAGCCAGACCATCGAGGCCACGAATGTTTTATTGGCGACGGGATGTCTGCCCCGGGTTCTGCCCGGCCTCAAAGTGGACGGCAAGGTGGTGATGACCAGCCGGGAAGCCTTGGAGATGAAGAAAC
>CAZURF010000059.1:0-8443 GCA_964623555.1 uncultured Akkermansia sp.
AAGCGGCTCGCTCACCGCTTTCCTGAACGTAAACGAAAAGCCGCCATCCGCCTCCCGCCCCTCATCTTTTCCCCTTCCTCTCAATCTTCATCTAAATCTTCTCCGCGCTCCGCGCGGGACCGCATTTAGTCTGACGGAGGTCGTCATCGCCCTGGGCATCTTCGCCGTCTCCATGGTCGGCGTCCTCGCCCTCTTCCCTGTCGCCTCCTCTGCCGGTCGGGAAAGTTCGGAGGAAACCCAGGCCGCCATCATTGCCCAAACGGTAATGGGAGATTTGCGGGCCTCCTCCTCCATGCTGGGCGTGACCAACGGGTGGCTCGTAAACGGCAACAATACCTTCGCCAATTTTATCAAACCCATCAACCTCAACCAAGCCAACGACTACACGATCGCCTATAATATCAAGCTCCGCGACTGGACGGACTCCGGCGGAGGTGCGCCCCAGATCGGACCCCCCATTGCGCTCAAAGCCTTGGCCACCGCCACCGGGTATTCAAATGCTGTCAGCACACCTGGCGCCATTTACCTAAGCTTGATCCAAACCCGTCCCGTTTCTGACTTGCCCGGGCTGGCCTCTGTCCGGGTGGAGATTTCCACCCCCGCCAACGTGGCCCTCACTAACCGACGCGTCTACACCTTTTCCAGCCTGGTAGCCGCCCCATGAACAAGACCCTGGATCCGGTGAAGCGCACCTCCGGCTGCGGGAAAGGGGAAAAATCCTTCACCCTGATTGAGCTGATGGTGGCGGCCGCCATCACCACTCTGCTTTTGCTGGGAATGACCGGAATTTTTGATCAGGCCATGAAAGCCTGGAGGCTTTCGGCGCGCCGGGCAGACGCCGAACGCGAAGTGCGCGCCGCCTTGGCCCAGGTCAAACGCGACCTGACCTCTATTGTGGTAAACTCCAACTTGCCGATCGCCTATAACCAAAGCCGCATCAACGGGACTTTTATCAACGTGGCGAATTCCGGATTCCAGCTCCAGGTGGCCAACCACCCTCCCAAATCCGGGCCGCAGGGACAGGACTGGTCCAATGCCAGCGTGGTTCTTTTTTTCGCCACCACCGGAGGATCCGGTAGCGGCAACACAGGCGACTTGTCCGGGGTCGGCTACTATGTGACTTGGGATACGAACTCCAACCAAGGGCGCGGCGCCTGGAACCTGTACCGGCGTTACCAGCGCCCCGTCGATCTTCTGGCAGGCCTGCAAGCGAGGATCGCCAACCCCACTATCGGCCCGTACCACATCAATACCCTTTCCGAACCGGAACTGGTGGGCGCCAATGTTTTCAACTTCTGGGCCCAACTGGTGGCCATCAACACCACCGCCGGGGGCACCGCTTCCAATATCGTTTCGTACAGCAGCCTACAGGCAGGCACTAATGTCACGGTCCGGCCAAAATATATCCAACTGGAGTTGACCGCCTACGGTTCCGAACAGGTTCGCGGATTTCAGAGAACGGATTGGATCAACCCCACCAACATCGCCAAATTCGGCCGGTCTTTCATCTGGCGCGTCGATTTATGACTGCGTTGTTGGTTTTAAGTGGAAGGGAGCAAGGGGCAAGGAGGTCACGCCTCCCGCCAGCGTCCGGTTTCGCTCTTGTCGCCACGCTCCTCATGATCGCGGTGATTACCGGTGCCGCCGTCGCCTTTTTCCAGTCCACCCGAATCGAACGCTTTGTGGCCCGCAACTACGCCGATCTCGCCCGTGCCCAACTGGCCGCGGAAGGTGCCGCCGCCGCCGGCCAGGCGCTGATCACCTCCCTGTTCACCAACTATCCGGACAGTGCCGTGGGCTGGGCCCGACTGGCCGATACGGAATTGGCCACATTTTACTTCCGCACGACAAATGCCAACGGTTTTCTCACCAACGGCGCCAACGCCGCCACCCCCGCCAGCCAACCCGTGTTTCTCTTCGCCTACCCTCTGGCCTCTGGCGCCAACGCTGCCCAAGTCTCCGCTTTTTCCTCCAGCGCCCCGGTCTTCACCAACACCAACACCCCGGGCGGCCAAGCCGGGTTGACTTCAGCCAATGGGGTGGACTTAAACGGGAATAACTGGATCGGCACCCCGCCCGGCGCAGCTCGCCCCATTCTACGGGCCAAGTGGGTGGAGCTTCTTCAGGATCCTACCCAGCCCAAAAACACCAACCTCAACAGCGCCGGATTCCCCATCAATCCCGCCATCGCCCGCTACGCCTTTTGGGCCGAAGACGAAAGCTTCCGGGTGAACATCAACCGGGCCGGGGCCACTCCCCGGGGCAACAACACCCCCGGCACCAACCCTGCCGAAATCGCCCTGCAAGGGGCCTTCTCGAACAATAACGTCAACCTGGCCCAGGGAGTCACCAACCTTCAGGTGACACTTCGTTCCAATATTCCGACCCCGGCTACCATGGCTTTGGTCAACCCTCCCAATAACTACGACGCCAATCGTTTCGTGGTTTCAGTGAACTCATCCGCCCTTAATTTCTCCCGAGGCGGAACCCTCCGACTGAACCTCAACCAGGTTGTTACCTCCTCCACGGATGCAACGACGATCCGGTCTGAGTTGGATCGGATCTTGGCTGGCATCACCAACGCCAACACCAACGGCGCCCCCTCCAATACCGCCGCCATGCCCAACTTCGGACAGCGCTTCTATCGTACGAATATCAACGGCACGACCCTGAATGACACCTCCGTGGTCACCGGCACCGCCGGGGCCAACCAGCGTACAGCCATCTACCTCCAGAAGATCGCCGCCAATATCCGGGACTACCTCGACAGCGACTCCCAGCCCACCATCGTGAATAACGACAACGGATTCTCCGTCCGGACCGGCCTACCCAGTGTCCCTCTCAACACCATTAACGTCAGCGGTAATGGCAGTCTCACCAGCTTCAGCGAGGTGGCGGCGGTCGGCAAGGAGGCTGTGCCCATGTTGACGGAATATGCCGTCCGGGCCCTGCTCACCTCTTGGGTCACCAATGCCACCGGGGCCGATTTCACCTTCCGCCTCTTTCACTATTTCGAATTTTGGAACCCTACTACCAAAGACATCCCCGTCTCCGCCCTCGGCAACAACCCCACCTTACGCATCATGAACATGTACAACTTCAATGTAGGCGGAGGCACCATCGATCCCCCCGCTCCTCCGGTGATCTCCGTCCCCCTAAGCCAGTTCACAGGTTTAACCACTTTTCCGGCCAACAGCTTTACGGTTTTAACCACCGAGTCTTCAGCTGATGCGGCAACATGTCCGTTCCCAAATAATGGATCCTTTTTTCGGGCCCCCGGCATCTCGACCATTTACTCGGGCAGGACCACCCTTCGCCAAGGGACTGGTCCATACCGGGTGCGCGCCTTGCTGGGGACGGCGGGAGGCGGGCGCGCGGGCAGTTCGGTCAGTGATTACGATCTCTGGATGATGCTATTCAACAACGGCGGTATTCTGGAAAGTTTCAACGCCCTGGCCACCGCCTCCTCCACGGCGGGATCCACCGAGGCTCACCTCACGATCCATAACGACACCGGCAACAATACCAACAGCTCCGGGTTTTTAGCTCTGCCCAGCAGCCTTCGTGGGAACGACTCCCTGAGCCGCTCCGGAGAACCCCGCTCCCTGAATGAACAACTCGTGACAGTTCGTTATACCACCACAGGAGATACGGCTAATCAGACCCGCTTTTTTAACGCTAGTACCGCCCAAAGCTCATTCGGAGCTCTGGGCACTTTTGTGGATCCCACCAGCTGGGTCGACTACTCCCCTGCCATCACCTCCGGTTCTGCCACCGCTCCTTACATTCAGCGGGATGCCGCCCTCGATAGCATCGGTCGCCTTGGCGACGTGTTTGATCCCGCCCGTTTTCTTGGAGCAGGCTCCACGGAGCTTCTTCTCATTCGCGGCGGCGCCCGCACGCTCAAGGTCGGTCAAGCCGAACGGTGGAGCACGCAAAACACCTACGGCCTCTGGGATGGGGTCGAAACCAGCGCCAGCCGCAACTGGACCTCATGGCGCCTCGCCGATGTCTTTTCCACTACCAACGCCACCAATCTTCCCGGGGTCATCAATATCAACGGCGCACTCCGCGACAACGGCGCTGCCCTGCAGGCCCTGGTCTTTGGGCTGATTTATGAATCCTCCCCCAGCGGCGCCCAGACCACCTCCAGTCGAAACCTGAATGTCGCCAACTTTGTCACCGCCGTCCGCAACCACCTGGCTGGAGGATCGATCGATACCGACCCCTCCAACGACCGGTTGTTTTGGGAAAGGGGGCAGATCGGTGAATTAGCTGACTCGCAAAATCGCCCCTTACTGTCCTCACCTCTGAATACCCTCGCCGGTGTGGCCCTCAGCACCACTCAGGACCGCGGGCGCGAGGAACTTGTCCGCCGGATGATGGAGCTGATCACCACCAAGGGAAATGTGTATACGGTCTATGCCATTGGCCAGTCTCTCAACCCCCGCACCGGTCAGCCGGTCGCCACTCAAAAAATGAAACGCACCTTCCGTATCGATCCGGCCTTCAACCCCGCCCTGCCCGCCGACAACAACTTTGATCCCGCACAGGCCGGGACTGGATCCGCTACCGACAGGTTTCGAAGACCCTCTGGCTTTACGGTGACGATTCTGCATAACTCCATCGAATGAAACTTTTATTACCCTTTCTGACCACTGCCGTATGCTTGGGATGGTCTTTGCCTTCGTGCGTTCTGGGGCAGGCTTCCAGCTCCAAAGCCCCACCGCAGGCCTATATTCGGTACCTCTGCGCGGCAGAAGGCAACGTCCCTCCCAAGGTATTTGGAGAGTGGCCCCAGTTCCAGGCACCGCGCCGGCTGGCACTCGAAAGCGGCTCGGCCGGCCCCCTCCTGTTGGCCTCCAGCCTTCTTCCCCTTTCCTCTTCCAGCTATCAGGCGGTGCCCCCGATGCCGGGCAAAATCCTCGTCCAGGAGCTGCCGGCCGATCCCACGGACAAAACACCCCCAAAAATCCTCGCCTCCCTCAATTTCCAGCCCAAGGCAGGCCGCTTCTACACCCTGCTCATCCGAGGGACGGGTGCGGAAACCAACCTGGATTTTCTGGAGGACGAGCCGGCCGTGGTGCCTGCCGCCAAGGAGGGCGGGGAGGCTCCACCGCCCCGCCGTTCGCTTCGCTGCCTTGTCCTGGAATCAGGGGCTCGTGCAAAAATTTCCTGCCCTGAAGCCGGAGTGAAACTGGAAGCCACTTCAGACAAGGTGGTTCTGGCAGAAAACTTAAAAAAGGGGATTTGGAGCCTGACGGTGGAGGGAAACAGCAAAGGCACTCCCATCAGCACGACCGTCGAGATTGATCTCGAATCCCCGGGCAACTGGACCCTTTTTTTTATGCGCGACATTTATGGTCGCATCGCACCCAACCTGAAAAAAGATGCCTCCTTGGATTAACTCGACAGCCACAACCATACCCGCCGTCGACCAAAATTCGCACCCCGGTTTAGCCGCCCGGGCCTTGGATCAGACTTTTCGCCCCGCTTTGTAAAACCTAATCCTAAACCTAAAAGGATCTGAACTATTCCCAGCTGGTGATCCACTTGGCACGATTCGTTGCTGTCCCTGTGCCGGCCTGTCCCCCCGTCGACCAGACATCCGGCACCGCCCCCCCGTAAAGGGAATTGGTTCCGCTCCAGTAGTACCCATACGCATATCCCCAAGGGTCGATAAAATAGTTCACCCCACTAGTGTTCACCATGGAGGGCTTCACGTTGAGATACTGTTTTCTTCCGCTATTGGTAGACGCGTAGGTCGCCGCCCCCCACAAGTTCGTGAAAAGGGCCTGCCCTGCTGCCGTGTACCCCGTGGGAACAGCCGGGTAGTTTGCACCCGTTGGCGTGATTCCGCTGGAGGTTGGATAACTACCAAAATCCATCTGATACCGGGCTAGCCCCGCCTCAATCGCCGAAATCTCCGCCTTGGCCTGGCCCCGGGCTGCCCGCTGCCGCACCGCTCCCGCCCCTCCCAGGACCAGTCCGGCCAGGACTGCGATGATCGCCACCACCACCATCAGCTCGACCAGTGTGAAAGACCGCAACTTGGATAGTTTTAATCTCATCATTGGTGCTACTTTAATTTTAATCTTAATCTTAATATTAATCCACTACTGAGTTTCTCGGCCAAAGCCTGGACGCCGAACGTCTCCGTCTCATAGTGCCCCGCCAGGATCAAGTTGATCCCCAACTCCCGCGCCTTCACTTCCGTCGGATAGTCCGCCTCTCCTGTCACCAGGGTATCCAACCCCTCCTTTTTCACTTGGTCCAGATCCCCGAATCCCCCAGTCACAATTCCTATCTTCCGGCAAATCCTCGGCCCTGCCGGAATCACCTTCACACTTTCACTCCCCTTCCACCTCCCGCCTTCCACCTTTGCACCACTCAGGTATGCGCATCTTTTTACCAGAACACTCCTTGTCCAAGTGCCGCCTTCCACCTTCCACCCAATCTCCCGCCCCATGGCTTTTCCAAAAGGCCGGCGCTTGGCCTTGGAAAGCCCGAGGGCGCAAAGCAAACCGGTCGAATTCCCAATCTCCGGGTGTGCATCCAGCGGCAGGTGGGAGGAGTAGATCGCCACCCCCCACTTTTTTGCCTCCCGGATGCGTCGCGCCCGGATCTTCCGATCCAAGGGGGAATTTCCCCAAAAAATACCGTGATGAACCACGAGAAAATCCACCCTGCCCCTTCCCGCCCGCCGAATGGATTCCAGATCTGCATCCACCGCCCAGCCGATCTTCCGCACTGGCCGACCGTGCGAAACCTGCAGCCCATTCCTCGCCCCCGGATAGTCCCGGAACTTTTTCGTCTGCAGGATCCGGTCGGCCATCCGGGCCAGCTCGCGCGGGGTCATAAAAACTTTGTATCCCAAAGCCCCGGCGAAACAAACTGGGGGATGCCCCTCGGCGAATCTCCCGCGACCTCACCCGCCATCATCCGTCAGGATCCGCGGTTTCTGGTGGTCAACAAACCGGCCGGCTGGCTCGTGCATCCCACCCGACCCGACGGGACTTTTACGTTGATCGACTGGCTCCGCGAGCAGTTTCCGGGAGAGTTCCTCTCCCTCGTCAGCCGGCTCGACCGGGAAACCTCCGGCCTGCTCCTGGTGGCCCGCGGCAAGGAAAACGCCTCCCTGCTTGGAAAAATGCAACAGCGCCGGGAAATCCATAAGACCTACCTGGTGATCGTGCATGGTCGTCCGCCCGAGTCCGGAGTCATCGACGGGCCCCTGGACCGGCTGGGCAAACACCAGCCAAGCCTGATCTACATCCGCCAAGCGGTTGTACACGGCACCTACCCGGCCGTGACCGAGTTCAAAACCCTCGAAACCCGAACTCACCATGAACACGGCATGATCAGTCTGGTAGAAGCCTCACCGAAAACCGGCCGCCTACACCAGATCCGAGCCCATTTAGACCATATTGGATTCCCAGTTCTAAATGATAAGATTTATGGCAAAAATGATCATTATTTTATAAACTATATCGATAAAGACATAAAAAATAAGACAAAATTAGGAAGGCATTGCCTTCATTCTTATCAGTTGGCATTCAATTTGGAGCCGGGATCAGAGGTCATTTCTTGTGAGGCGGCCATGCCAGAGGACATGGGAGATATTTGGAAAATGGCTCTTCCCATTGGGACCGGTGTTGAATTTCAGGAGTCCTAGTTTCTAGGGAGCTCAAGCTCGTTGACCTTTAACTTTATGTTTACGTAAACATAAACCTAAACGTAGTCGCAGCGCCCCGGTCATGACTTCCCCCGTCTATAAACTCCCCCCTTTCCGGGTCGATAAGGTCATGCTAGCCACGGCCGAGACGATCGACTGGGGTCTCAAACTGCTCAACATCCCTCCCCTCTGGCTCGAAACCAAGGGGGAGGGCATCCAGGTGGCCGTCCTCGATACCGGGATCGCCTTGGAACATCCGGACCTCAAGCCTGCCCTGCTGGAAGCCCGTGACTTCACCCGCAGCCCCTCTGGTCCCAACGATGTGCAAGGTCACGGTACCCACGTGGCCGGCATTGTCGCCGCCCGGCGCAACGCCCACGGCATTGTCGGGGTCGCCCCCATGGCCAAGATTCTTTCCGCCAAGGTTCTGAATGATGAAGGCGTCGGCAGCAGCGAGGAGATCGTCGCCGGAATCCGCTGGGCCACGGAGGCGGGAGCGGACGTGCTTTCTCTCAGCCTCGGCTCTTCCGCCCCAGATCCCGACATCCACCTAGCCTTGGTCTCAGCCATCAACCAAGGAAAGTTTGTGATCACGGCCGCTGGCAATGAAGGCCCCGACCTCGACACAGTCGGATATCCTGCCGGATATCCCGAGATGGTGGCCGTGGGCTCGATCGACCGGCGACAACGGCTGTCCCGCTTTTCCTCACGGGGTCGGCAGGTGGATGTGGTGGCGCCCGGCGACGAGATCACCTCCTGCTATCCGCC
>CAZURF010000060.1:0-8425 GCA_964623555.1 uncultured Akkermansia sp.
CGCCCTACCTAAACGTAAACTTAAACGTAAACGATAAGCTCCAGCGCGATCGTCAGCCTTTCCCTACTTTCGTCCTGATATCCTCAAACATCTTGATCAACTCTTCCCGCATCTGTTTCCGGCCCACGCTGTGCTTGGTCTCCTGCATGAACCCGGCCACCTGGTCGGTGGAGGTTCGGTTCACGTAATAGATGATCGTACCCTCGGCTACCTGACCGCACCCGGCTCCCGTCAGCATGCTGTTGTAGGTACGGCTGACGAAATACTGCCGGTCCATGTAGATGACTCCGTGTTGCATCGGGTAGGTCATCCGGTGGGAAAGAATGAAGGCCGGCTTGTCCTCCACCTTCTGCTGGGACCAGAAAAATTCGTGGACCACGCCATCCGAGGGTCCGCCGGGAAAGTCCCGGAACGCCTGAAAGGCGTCCGGGGCCGCGTTTTGGAGGATCGGGCTGGCCATCATGGCATTGAGAAGTTCGTCCCCGGGCTCGGAAAACTTGCCGCCGCCCCGGTCATACGGTGCGACCGCCCCGATCCCGGCCTGACGATAAGCCTGAAAGCGCTGGGTGAGGATTTCACCAAGCACCTTCGCCGCCACGGCGGGTGCCTGATTGTCGTCCTTCACGGTTTTCTTGGCGGCCTTCAGCTTGGCGTAGTCGTCGGTGTGAAAGTTGAAATCCGAACCGGGCTCGGCGTTCAGATAGTCCATCGCCTCATCGGGCGTCAGCTTGATCCCGTCAAATTTTGGCGCGTCGGGGGAAAGCTGACCAGAGGCGGAGAAGGTCGGGTCCTTGCCCATGAGGTTGTCTGCCGTGATGAACTCTTTCAGCTGATCCGGAGTGGCCTTCACCAACATCACCAGCCGGACGGCCAGCTCCTTGTCCGTGGCATCGTTGACCTCCGGGGCGACGATCTCCCCACTCTTGATTTTGGCGGCCATGGGTGCCGGCAGTTTGAGGTGCTCCATCGCCTTGACGATGTCCGGCTTGTCGGCCGCGTTGTTCGTCTGGGCCACGGCCCACCCCCCGCTCCCCATCAGAATCACCAAAATGAATTTATGCATAGCCCTCATCATGTCGTAGCCGGATGCGCTCGACAATGCTGCTTGGTTCTTCATTCGCGGCTTAAAAAAGGTGGGGCGGCCTCGATGAATTCCCCCGCGTAAGCGGGCTTTCAACTTCCTGTGGAGCAGGATCCCAGAATGGGCTGGGGAAGGTTTGAGGGGGCCAAGCCGCCTCGTTGATTTTTGCTGCCATGAAGTTCAAATGAGGCGGCCTCGGAGAGGCCGCCCTACCTAATTCTCGAGCCTAAAACGGGTCGTGGCGCGGACCCTTGCGGATCCGCGCCACGCCCATCGATCATTCAGCTCTGACGCTTAGCGGCTGCAAGGGCAGCTGCATTCCGTGCAACCCTTGCCGGCGCACGGATTGCAGGAACAGTTGTTGCAGCAATCCGCCGCTTGCAGGGCTCCAGCCGTCAGGGCCAGTGCAATTAGGAATACTTTCATATTTCCTCCTGTGATTTTAAAGAACTCACTTCGGGTTTTGTCCGCCCGTGGCGGACCCGACCCATCAAACCCGCGCGAGCTTGGGAGGAGGCGAAAGAGGCTTGTAGGTGAGGCTGAAAGGGATCACCCCGTCGGAGGGATGGAGGGATTCGATCGTGACCACTTCATGCAGGTGGAACGAGGGGGTCAGCGCCACCGGTGCATTCGGGGCGATCACATGACCGCAATCGACGCACTTGCAGGTGCTCGGCTCGCAGCAGGAACCTTTTTCCGCGGCACAAGTGTGGATCTGGACGGGATACGACTGAGAGCTCAGCCCCACGAAGGCCAAGCCGCATGCTAGCGCTATAGCTAACCTCATATTCTCAACTTAATCCCCTGCCCTCGGCTGTCAAATGGGGCAACTACCCCAACCAAGCCAAAGATCTAAGGATTAGGCTCTTTGGCGCCGGACCGAAGCCAAGACTGCCCCCCCTACCACCAACAACACCCCGCTGGAGGGTTCAGGGATGACGTGAAAGGTAAAAATTTCCCGGGGAGTCTCCCACACCGTAAGGTCGACATTTTTGACTGCCACGCCCTGAAACTCAAAGGTGTAGACGCCGGGAGCGGAGAATCCCCAGTTCCAGTGCTCATGCCCTCCAATCGGAGTCGTGAATTCTGACACCGAGAGGGAACTGCCCAAGGCTTGCAGCCCCACCTGCAGGGCTCCCCCGCCGGAGAACCGGTACATCACAAAGTTACCAGGATTTCCCAAGCCCGCCGAAATCATGCGAATGGAAAACCGGTTGTTTTGAAAAACGCCGATGGGACCCTCCGCAGAGACACCGCCGTACAACATGTCCGCCTCCTGGATGGACGGCAGAATATAGGCGGACGCACCGAGCACCGAGGCCAGTCCGGACGGGGATGAAAACAGGGTGTTCTCATTCACCTGCAGGATCACATCGGCAGGCTCAAAATGTCCCCCGGTGTCATGATCGTGCACATGGAGTGCAAATTCCACCGGATCAACCGACGAGTCGTAATGTACTTCGAAGATGTCCACGTGACCGGAAGACAAGGTTGTCACGGCCAACAAGGGCTGGATGCCCAAGGCTGGCAGCATGAAAAATAACAGAGCTTTTTTCATCGGAATTAGGGCCTCTCTTTTTTTATAGGGGGTTTTCCGCAATATTGAGCCCGGTATCGACCCGACTTTTGAGAGTTTTGGCCCCCAGGATTTCGGCGTGCCCATCCGCAAAGAGATAGGCGGAGGATCCGGAGTCCCGCTGGCGGCTCACCGGACCCGAACTGTCCGGATTGATTTCCCCCAGCAAAGAATGCCAGCGCCCCATGGACCCGGAGTGGATATGATCCTCCCCGGCCGGCTTCGTCCGGGAAGCGGGAAAAAGCAGGAGGCGACGGGAGGCCTCCGTGATCCGGTTTTGATTTTGCAAGAGGCCCGGCTTGAGGTTGCCAGCCCGGTCAAAGGCGGAATCCACCTCATCATTCAAAAGATAGCTGGTCCCTCCGGCCGATTTGCGGGCCTCGCGATTGGGGTCCAACGAGGAGACCCGAATGCGTTCATACTGCTCCCCAAGGTAAGGTTTGAGCGCACCGATCCAGCTGGGCTCCCCCAAACAGCTGGTGGGCGGAAGATTTCCCTGGTTCTCCCCCGCATAAAGAAGAATGCCCTGCCCAATTTGCCGTAGATTGGAGAGATCCTGGGAAAGCTTGGCTTTCCCCATCCCGCCCTGGATCGCCGGAAAGGCGATGCCGGTCAGGAGACCGATCACCGCCACGGCCACCAGCATTTCCACAAGGCTGAAACCTTGATTTCCCGTCGAATCCTTCATTCAGTCAGGATAAACGAAAGGCGATAATTAATCAATGCGATTTTTTGCGTTTGAACAGGCTGGGCAAGCCACCTTTTTCCTCGAACCACGGCCCTCGGCTTCCCACATTACCCCTCCGTGCGCCACATCCACACCAAGGAAGCCAATCCCCTCCGGAAGGCCGGCCTGAAGTCGACCCCCGGCCGCCGCGCGGTTCTGGAAGTCCTCCACAAGGCCTCCTCACCCCTCTCCCCGGAACAGATTCACTCCAAGGTCGGATCCGAGATTTGCGACCGAGCCACCGTGTATCGAATTCTGGAATCCCTGGGGGAGGCCGGCCTGGTCCAGCGAGTCATTCTCGCCGGCAAAAACCTGTATCTTCCCGAGGAGTCCAGCCACCACCATCACCATATCGTCTGCCGGAAGTGCCGCTCCACCGTCTGCCTCGATGAATGTCTGATCTCCCCGCTGGAAAAAAAAGCCCGCCAACTCGGCTTCCATGACATCCGCCACTCCCTCCAGCTCACCGGCCTCTGCTCCAAATGCGCGGCTTAGCTTGAGGGGCGGTTATTCTGTAACGTCTACGGGCCGTTCGGGACAAATCCCGCGCGAAGCGCAAAGATGATCCTGCCGGAGGCAGAAACCAGAATGGGCGGGTGCGGAAGCACCCAAACCCAATTCTCGGAGAGGTCACTGCAAAGGTCGGGGGAGGTGTAAGGGGACCAATTTTAGGGGGCCAAGTGGCCTACCGAATCTTCAAATTCGCAGGTCTGCCCCTACCGAGCGGAAAGCTTCGGAGTTTCGTAACCGTAACACGTCCACGTAAACGAACAGCCTTAGCTAGGATTTTGAAAAGTCAGGCTTGAATCAATACGTCCAACCAAACAACTTCCACCCGTCATTCATCCGCTGCGAACCGTCCGGGGAGTCCATCATGTTGTTACTGAAAGTCGGGGCGGTTCCCTTTTCCTGGATCACCTCGGAATAGACGGGCTTGTTTGGGCTGGCGGGGTTGACCACATCCCAACCCCGGTTGGCCATCGCCACGAACATCCCCACGTCCGGAGAGTTGTCCTCCGGTTGGATGGCGCTACGGGCCTGCTCCTCCTCCGGAGTGGTGGATACGGCCTGCTGGACTTGGTTGTTGCCTTTGCTGTTTTGGCTGCTTCCGGCCACCGTGCGGTCAGCACGGTTTGCGTCCACCTCGGTCTTTTTGACCGGGACTTCCTTCACGGCGCCTCCGGCCGTCTTATCTTCCTGCTGGGCAGCCAGCGGGAGGGCAAAACCGACCCCGAGGGCGATCACCATGCACATTTCCTTCATGCCCATAGCTTATCCTCCTGTTTTTTTCCGGTCAACCGACCCCCCCTCGACATCTTTTCCCCGCTTGGCACGATCCCCCGATGCGGATCCTGGCGATCGACCCCTCCCTGCGGGCCACCGGCTTTGCCGTTCTGGAGGGAACGGCCGAAAAACCGGTGGTCTTGGCCTCCGGCACCATTAAAAACCCCGCCTCCCGCAACTCCCACGCCTGCCTCGTGGAAATTCACGACAAAATTGAGTCTCTTATCCGTGACCACGCCCCCGCCGCCCTCGCCATCGAGCTGGTGATCTACGTCCAGAACACCCGCACCGCCATCATCCTCGGGGCCGCCCGGGGAGCCGCCCTGCTTGCCGCCGCCCGGGCCGGCCTCACCATCCACGAATACCCGCCCAAGCTCGTCAAAAAGGCGTCGACCGGCAAAGGCGCCGCCCGCAAGGAGCAGGTCGCCTTCATGACCCGCGCCATGTTTGGCCTTCGCCACAACCCGGCACCCGACGAGGCCGACGCCCTGGCCGTCGGCCTTACTCATCTTCGTCGCTCTGCCTTTTCCGCCCGAACCGAGCTGGCAGTTTCCTGAAATGATCTCCTTTCTCGAGGGCACCCTTTCCGAATCCTGGCCCACCCGCGCCGTGGTCAGTTGCCAAGGTGTGGGCTACGAGGTGCTGATTCCCGTCACCACCTACGACCGGCTTCCCAAAGCGGGGGAAAAAGTCCGGCTCCTCACCCATCTCGCCGTCCGCGAGGACGATCACACCCTGTACGGATTCTTCACCACCGGCGAACGGGATCTGTTCCGCCTGTTGCTCCACCACGTCTCCGGCGTGGGACCCAAGACTGCTCTTTCCATTCTCGCCGGCACGACGCCGCAGACGGTTCGGGACGCCGTCGCGACCGGCGACACCAGCACGCTGGCCAAACTAAAGGGCCTCGGCAAAAAAACGGCGGAACGAATCGTCCTGGAACTTCGCGACAAACTGCCCGCGCTCGACGCCCTGGCCGGAGGCGCGCCGTCCAAATCCTCTCCTGCGCCTCTCGCTGGAAATTCCCAGGACGCCCTGCTGGCCCTGCTCGCCCTCGGCTATAAATCGGCCGAGGCGCAGAAAGCGCTGTCCGGCCTCGACTCCTCCAAGCCCTCCGGCGAACTCGTCCGCGAAGCGCTCCGGAAACTAGGTTAGGGACTCACCGTTTTTGCTTTGGTAGGGCGGCTTCTCCGCAGCCGCCTCGTCGTAGCTTTCAAGGCAGATCCTCCCACGAGACGGGTTGGGACAACCCGCCCTACCTAAACCCCTCGACTTTTTTCGTCTGTTTCGATATGTTCGCAGGTTCAATTAGGAACCCAACCAAGGAAAAACTTTATGGCCCTCGAATCCGCTGAACGCACCCGTCAACTCACCCCCTCCGCCACTTTGGCCATCGATGCCCGCGCCAAGACCATGAAGGCCGAGGGCCTCGATGTGGTCGGTTTCGGCGCCGGCGAACCTGACTTCGACACACCCGAGCACATCAAGGCCGCGGCCATGGGCGCCCTGGACGCCGGCTTCACCAAGTACACCCCTTCCTCCGGCATCCCCGAGCTCCGCGCCGCCATTTCCGAGAAGCTCAAGGCTGACAACGGTCTCTCCTATGAGCCCTCGCAGATCATCGTCACCTGCGGGGCCAAGCACGCCTGCTTCAACGCCATCCTCGCCGCGATCAACCCCGGCGATGAGGTCCTGATCCCCGCCCCCTACTGGCTGAGCTATCCGGAAATGGTCCGCGTCGCCGGCGGCGAACCCGTCATCGTCCCGACCTCGGCCGAGAACGGCTACAAGCTGACGCCCGAGCTCTTCCGCGAATACATGAGCCCTCTCACGAAGATGGTCATCCTCAACACCCCCGGCAACCCCACCGGCACCGTCTATTCGGAAAACGAGCTGGCCGCCTTGGCCGAGGTCGCCCTCGACGAGGAAATCTACATCCTGTCCGACGAAATTTACGAAAAGCTCACCTACGAGGATGCGAAACACTCCTCCTTGGCCTCCTTCAGCAAGGAGGTTTACAACCTCACTTTCACGGTCAACGGCTTTAGCAAGCCCTACGCGATGACTGGTTGGCGTCTCGGCTACGTGGCCGCCCCGACCCACCTCGCCCAGGCGATCGATTCGATCCAAAGCCACACCACCTCGCACCCCACCTCCTTCGCCCAGAAGGGCGCCCTGGCCGCTTACAAGGGACCGCAAGACTGCGTGGCGGAGATGAAAAAGGAGTACGACAAGCGCCGCCGCCGCTTCTGCGATCTGCTGGCACTCATCCCGAAGCTTTCCTATGTGAAGCCCACGGGCGCGTTCTACATCCTCGCCAACATCTCCAAGACCGGCCTCACCTCCACCGAGTTTGCCGAAAAGCTGCTCGAGAAGGAACGCGTGGCCGTGGTGCCCGGCAAAGCCTTCGGCGACGACCACACCGTCCGGCTTTCCTACGCCACCTCCATCGAACAGATCGAGGAAGGCGCCCGCCGGCTTGCCAAATTCTGTAAATAAATCCCTCGCTCGGAGGGGTTTAGAAAAAATCGGCCGGATGGCCTTGCGCCCCCGTCTGGCTTAATTATCCTCCCCGCCCATGAGCTTACTCTGGATCCTCACCTTCTTTGGAACGATGGCCATTTCCCTCTGGGCGGCCGCCCGGGTGAAATCCGCCTACGCCCGCGGGAGCGAAGTGCCCGCCTCCTCCGGCTACACCGGGGCCGAAGCTGCCGCCAAGATCCTGGACGCGGCCGGCATTCACGATGTCGAAATCACGGAACACGACGGCCTGCTCGGGGACCACTACGACCCGATGCACAAGCGTCTGGTTCTCTCGACCCAGAACTACCACGGCCACTCGGCCGCCGCCCTCGGCGTGGCCGCCCACGAATGCGGCCATGCCATCCAGCACAAGATCGCCTACGCCCCGCTGCAGTGGCGCATGGCGGCCGTCGGCGCCACAACCTTCGCTTCGCAGATCGTCACCTGGCTCCCCTTGCTCGGTCTCTTCACAGGCATCGGCGGCTTCACCTCCCAGACCTACCTCACCCTCATGGTGGCTGGCTGGGGCGTGATCATGCTCTTCAACCTCGTCACCCTGCCGGTGGAGTTTGATGCCTCCCGCCGGGCCCTGCAGATTCTCCCGAAAATGCGTTTCATCGCCCCCGGAAATGAAACCAAGGCCGTCGACTCCGTTCTCCGCGCTGCCGCGTGGACCTACGTCGCCGCCTTCATCACTTCTCTTCTCTATCTTCTTTGGCACCTGCTTCCTCTTTTGGCAGGCCGGCGCCACGATTGAGGTAGCCCCCTTTATTTAGACCTCAAAATATGGGGTCCTTCCGGTTTAATTCCACAAGCCATTGTGGATCAAACCGAAATATTTGTTGCAAATACACCCTTCCATTCTTAACTGAAAGAAGAGGAAGAATTAGTTGATCCGAACCACCCTTGTCACTGCTCTGGCCGCCTTGCTGGTGATCGCTACCGGTCAGGCCTCTTCCGTCCCTGCCTCCGAAACCTACTCCCATCCTCTCCTGAGCCAAATTTATGAAATGCACTCTTTGGCGGAGGCCGGAAACAAGGATGCCACCCGCCGTCTCGTTGCCTGGTTGGAGGAGTTAACCTCCGAGCAGCCGGACAACGGGATCCTCTTGGTCTACCTTGGCAGTGCCTACACCCTCGCCAGCCGGGACGCCTTCATCGGCCCGGGCAAACTCCGCTATCTGATGGCCGGCCGGGACTGCATGGATCGCGCCGTCACCATGCGCCCCGACGA
>CAZURF010000061.1:0-8379 GCA_964623555.1 uncultured Akkermansia sp.
GCATGGACCGCGGCGGTCTCTCCGGCGACGACGGCCCCACCCATCACGGGCTTTTTGATATCTCCTACCTGCGAGGTGTGCCGAACCTCGTCCACATGTCCCCCAAGGATGAGGACGAATTTGTCGACATGCTCTACACCGCCAGCCTGCACAAGGGGCCGAGCGCCATCCGCTATCCCCGGGGGACCGGTCCGAACGCCGCCATCAAAAAGACCCCGCTGGCCCTGCCGATCGGCAAGGCCGAGGTGGTTCGGCACGGCAAAAGGGTGGCCATCTGGTCCTACGGGCAGATGCTTCCGATGGCACTGCAGCTTTCCGACGAACTCAAGGCCGAGGGGGTCGAGGCCGCGGTGATCAACGCCCGGTTCGCCAAGCCCATGGACACGGCCATGTTGGAGCTGTTCGCCAAGAGCGCCGACGTCATCGTCACTTTCGAGGACCATGTTCTCAAGGGAGGTTTCGGCAGCGCCGTTCTCGAGGAACTGGCCGAACTGGGAATTTCCACCCCGGTGGTGCGGATTGGCTGGCCGGATGAGTTCATCGACCACGGCAAGCCGGACGCGCTGAGGGAAAAACACGGTCTGAGCGTGGCCGGGGCAAAGGAAAAACTCGCCCCGTATCTGGCCCAGATCAAGGGCGCCGGCCGCAAGCTTCAGCCCACCGCCGCCTGATCCGTTGCGGATCCCGGCCCCCATCTTTCGCCAATGAAAATCGTGCTCGCCTATTCCGGAGGTCTCGATACCTCCGTGCTGCTCGCCTGGCTCAAGGAAACCTACGACGCCGAGATCATCGCTTTCTGCGCCAACATCGGCCAGGAGGAGGAGCTGCAAGGGCTCCATGCCAAGGCGAGGCGGACAGGCGCCAGCAAGGTGTACATTGACGATCTGCAGGAGGAGTTCGCACGGGATTTTATCTTTCCGATGATGCGGGCGGGGGCGATTTACGAAGGGCAGTACTTTCTCGGCACCTCCATCGCCCGTCCGCTCATCGCGAAGCGGATGGTCGAAATCGCCAGGAAGGAAAAGGCCCAGGCGCTCGCCCACGGGGCCACGGGCAAGGGGAACGACCAGGTCCGGTTTGAGCTCACCGCCGCCGCCCTCGAGCCGGACGTGGAAGTGATCGCGCCGTGGCGGGATGAGCGGTTTCGGGAACAGTTTCCCGGCCGGTCGGAAATGATCCGGTACTGCGAAGAAAAGGGGATTCCGGTCCAGGCCAGTGCGAAGAAGCCCTATTCAATGGACCGGAACCTCCTACACATCTCCTACGAGGCGGGCATGTTGGAGGACCCGTGGTTCGATGCCTTTGCCCCCGCCAACCGGAAAATGTTCACGCTTTCCGTCTCCCCGGAGGAGGCGCCGAACCGGGCGGAGTACGTCACGCTGGAGTTCCGAAAGGGAAATTGTGTGGCGGTGAACGGAAAAAAACTTTCCCCGCTGGGGGTGATGAAGGTTCTCAACCGGTTGGGGGGCAAACACGGGGTGGGCCGGGTGGACATGGTGGAGAACCGGTTTGTGGGGATGAAAAGCCGGGGAGTGTACGAGACGCCCGGCGGGGCGATCCTGCACTTTGCGCACCGGCAGATGGAAAGCCTGACGATGGACCGGGAGGTCATGCACCTGCGGGACAGCCTGATCCCCCGGTACAGCGAGCTGGTATATTACGGCTTCTGGTTTTCTCCCGAGCGGCTGGCCCTGCAGGCACTGGTGGAGGAAAGCCAGAAAAACGTCAGCGGAACGGTTCGGGTGAAGCTGTACAAGGGCGGAATCTATGCGGCCGGGCGGAAATCACCGCTCAGCCTGTATCATCCCGACATCGCCACGATGGAAGCGGATCCGACCCAGGCTTACAACCAGGACGACGCGACCGGATTTATCCGGCTCAACGCCCTCCGTTTGAAAGTGGCGGCGAAGGTCAGGAAGAAGAAGTCGTAGGCGGTTTCGCTTACCGGCGGCGGGCCCCGAAGCTGTAGCCCTTGGCCGTGCGGACGCCCCGGGTACGGGTATGGGCCACGCTGTGCCCCTCCTCGAACAAGGCGGTGAACTTGTAGGGAAAATTTTCCAGTTTTTTGCGGGGGAGTTTTTGGCCGATGAGCCGTTCCACTGCCTCGACGTATGGGAGTTCTTCCGCCACGAAAAGGGTAAGAGCGTCGCCTTCCTGGGCGGCCCGGCCGGTCCGGCCGATCCGGTGCACGTAATCTTCCGGGTGCTGCGGCACGTCATAGTTGATGACGTGGGTGACGCCGGCGATGTCGAGTCCGCGGGCGGCGATGTCCGTGGCCACCAGCACGGGATATTTCCCCGAACGAAACCCGGCCAAGGCCTCGTTGCGTTCGCCTTGGGAGCGGTCGGAGTGCATCACTCCCACCGGATGAGGCAGGTGGGTCAGGCTGGCGGCCACACGGTCGGCTCCCATCTTGGTTCGACAAAAAACAATAACGCTCTGGTAATGGGTCTTTTCCAACAGAGCCAGGAGCAGTTCATGTTTTTGGTCGGCAGCGACCGGGTACAGGGCATGGCTGACGGTTTCGGCCGCGGAACGGCGTAACCCAATCTCGATCGTGACGGGATCCCGCAGGACCCACGAGGTCAGGCGCTCGATCTCTGGAGGAACGGTGGCGGAGAAGAAGAGTGTCTGCCGTTTGGAGGGGCAGAAACCGACGATCTTTTTGACGTCGGGCAAAAAGCCCATGTCGAGCATCCGGTCGACCTCGTCGAGGACCAGGTGAGTGAGGTGGGCCAGGTGAATTTCCCCCTGATCCATGAAATCAAGGAGGCGGCCGGGGGTGGCCACCATGATGTCGATCCCGCGCTGGATCTGTTCCCGTTGATTCCCGTAACCAACGCCGCCGTAGATCAGGCCGATCCGCAGGCCGGTGTGTTTGGAGAACTTCCGCAGGGCCTCAGCCACCTGGTCGGCCAGTTCCCGGGTCGGCTCAAGGATGAGGGCCCGGAGGCGGCCTGGCTTTTCCAGATGCTGGAGAATGGGTAGGGCAAAGGCGGCGGTTTTTCCGGTGCCGGTCTGGGCCGAGCCGATCAGGTCTTTGCCGGTGAGGGCGACGGGAATGGCCTGAGCCTGAATTGGGGTGGGTTCCTTGAAGCCAAGCTCCTCGATCGCCTTGAGAATAGCGGGAGCCAGCTGCAGGGAGGAAAATTCCATCGGATATCCTAACCCGGAAGGGAGGAGGGGAGCAAGGTGACGGCGACGATCCGGATGGACGGGGGCAGCCGGTTTTTTTAGGGTTTTAGGCTAATGAAGACCGCCTATGAGCTTGCGATGGAGCGATTAGCGTCCAAAGAGCCAGAGAGGAAGGTGACCTCCGAGCAGAAAAAGAAACTGGCGGACATCGACGAAACCTACCGTGCGAAAGTGGCGGAACGGGAAACATTTCTGGGTGCCAAAATCGCGGCGGCCAAGGCCGCCGGTGCTTTCGAGGAGGCCCAGATGTTGCAAGAGGAGTTGGCTCGGGACCTAAGGGGGATCCGGGAAGAGTGGGATCAGAAAAAGGAAAAGGCCCGCGCCGCGGCCTGATTCGGGCATGAGCGGAAACGGCAGCCTCCCCAAGGAGGGAACCATCCAGCGGATGCTGCGGGCTTGGGCCCGGATCCTGATCGTACGGCGCAACCTCGTCCTTTGGATCACCCTGGGATTGGTGGTGGTGGCGGGCATCCTGACCGGCACCCGGCTGGTGATCCGCAACAGCACGCTGGACCTGATCCGCAAGGATTCGCCGGTGTTCAAAAAGTACCTGGCCTACATGCAGGAGTTCGATGTTCGCGACGAAATCGTCGTGGTTTTGAAGAGTGACGACCTCAAGGCCAGCCGGGCGGCCGCCAACCGTCTTGCGGAAAAGCTGAAAACCGAGCGCGGCCTTTCCCGGGTTTACTATCGCCACGATTTTTCACCGATGGCGGACCGCTTGCTCCTCTTGGCGGACGAGGAGCAGCTGACCGGCATTCGACGGCAGATGGAGGAGCTGGCCGCCTTGGTCAAAGGGAATAAGCAGGCGCTCAACCTGAACGGGATCCTCGGGGAAGCCTCCGCTAAATTTAACGATCCCTACCTCCGTAAATCCTCCAACTGGCAGGAGTTTATTCCCTTTATCGAGGAGTTTGTCCGAAACCTGAAGCGTTTGGCCAAGGATCTGGAAACGCCCGTGATGGAGGGGAACGGGACCAAGGGCTTGGGGGAGCTTTCCGAATTCGAGGCGGATCTGCTGAAAAACGAATATCTCAGCCTCGGGGAGGACGGAAAGACGATCCTGATGCTGTTGCGACCCAGCGTGGAGGAGCAGAACAGTCCCACGCCTTTCACTGGCGTCATCGATCGGGTTCGTAAGGTCGTCAAGGAAACGAAACCTGAGTTTGCCAATGTCAGCATGGGGGTGACGGGGGAGCCGGTGCTGCTTTATGACGAGCTCAAGCAGAGTGAGCAGGACATGATCTTTGCCTCGATCCTCACGCTGGCCCTGATTCTCATCCTGTTCTTTATCGCCTACGGGGAGTTCACCCGACCCTTGATGGCGGTGGTGGCCTTGCTGGCGAGCATTGTGATCTGCCTGGGTCTAACCACGGCCGTGATCGGGCATCTTAACATTATTTCCCAGGCGTTTATTGTGATGATTCTCGGTTTGGGGATCGATTTCGGAATCCAGTTTCTGGGCCGTTATGAGGAGGATGTGAGCCGGGGGCAGAGCCCGGCGGAAGCGGTGGAAAACACCATGGCCACGACTGGTTCGGCCCTCCTGACCGGAGGAGGCACCACGGCGGCTGCCTTTTATGCGATGTGTTTCAATGATTTTACCGGTCTCACTGAGTTGGGTTGGATCGCCGGGACCGGCGTGTTGCTGGCGTTGGCGGCCAGCCTTTCCATCCTCCCAGCCTTGCTGCTTTGGCGAGACCGAAAAGGAACGCAGATCAAGGTCGGCGCCATGCTACGCTTCGGCTTCGGGGAAAAACTCGATCGTAAACTAACCTTTCACCCTTATTTGGTGCTGTCGGGCGCCGCTCTCCTGACATGGCTGGCTTGGCAGCAGTCCCGGAAAATCACGTTCGATTACAACCTGCTCCATCTGCAGAACCCGGAGATGGAGTCTGTCCAGCTAACGCGTGAGCTGCTGGATACTGGCAAGGGATCGGTGATTTACGGCGTGGCGATTGCGGACAGCGTGGATCAGGCTGACCGGATGGCGGATGAACTGCGGGAAAAACCGGCGGTAAGCAAGGTACGCACACTGGGGGATTTTGTGCCGCGGGATCAGACGAAGCGGATGCAGGAGGTCAGCCGGATCGGCAAGGTGGCTGGTGAGATCACGCTGGGTTCCGGTGCGGAGCAGGGGGTGGATGTGGCCAAGGCCAAGAAGGACTTGGAGTTTCTTTTGGAATCCTCCCAGGAAGGGGCCAAGCAGGCCAAGGCTTACATTGGTCTTTCCAAACGGGCGCGGCAGGCGGTGGAGACCTTTGAAAAGTTAATCCCGCCCCTGGAACGGGCCGTCACCGCGTTGGACAAACTTGACCCTGCGGAGGCTCGGAAACGATTGGATCGGCATCAGGTCAAGCTGGTTGGATCGATCGTGCAGAATCTTGGCTGGCTCAAGACCCAACGGGGAGACCGGCCGTTGACCACAAATGACCTGCCCCCTCAGCTCAAAGAGCGTTACCTCTCCAAAAACGGCAAAGTCCTGATCGAGGTGGAGCCTTCTGTCGACGTTTGGGAGCGGAAACCGACGGAGGATTTCGTCGGTCAGCTCCAGGCGGTGGCTCCGGATGCGACCGGTACCCCCGTCATGAATCTCGAGTACATCGATCTGCTGATGAAAAGCTACGTGGAAGCCGCTTTTTATGCGGCTGGGGTGGTCCTTGTGCTGGTCTTTCTGTTGTTTCGTCGGATTCAGGATGTGCTTTTGACCCTGTTGCCGTTGGCCACCGGCATCCTTTGGATGTTTGGGGCGCTCGGGTTCTTCAAAATCCAACTTAATCCTGCCAACATTGTAACCCTGCCCATGATTTTGGGGATCGGGGTGGCATTCGGGGTTTATGTGGTGGCGCGGTACCGGGAGGAGGGGAAGGTCCGCATCTTTGAGTCCAGCACCGGAAAAGCGGTCGTGTTGTCCGCCCTGACGACCTTGTTTGGCTTCGGGTCGATGTTGATCGGTGAGTACCGTGGCCTGGTCAGTCTGGGCATGGTGATGAGTCTGGGGGTGCTCTGCACGCTGATTAGCGCGGTGGTGATCCTTCCCCAGATCCTGTCTTTGATGGACCGGGCTTCCGGGGAAGACGAGAAGGATCCTGGACCTTAAAACTCAAAGCGGTAGGGCTGGAGCCGGGCGGCCAGCTCCTTGAGCACCCGGTCCTCGTCGGCCCGGTCCTTGGCGGCAAAGGTGACACTAAACCGCACGTTGGCACCTGCCTCATCCCAGGGCACGGTGGAGACCAGCTGTTCCTCAATCAGCCATTTGGAGAAGGCCTCGCCGTTTTCGAAGGCCACGCTCTTGCCGTTTTGGGCAGCCTTGGGCGCGCGGGCATAGAGAAAGAAGGAGCCGGCGGGTTTGTCGGCGGCGAACCCGGCCTGCCGGAGCACCTTCACCAGGCCGTCCATCCGGCGGCTGTATTTGGCGGAGGTGTCCCAGGTGATCTTGGGATTTTCAAAGGCGGTGGCGGCGGCGTGTTGCACCGCCAGGAACTGCCCGGAATCGGTGTTGTCCTTGATGTCGGCGTAAGCCTTCACGAGGAGAGGATGGCCGACCACGAACCCGCAGCGCCACCCGGTCATGTTGAACGCCTTGCTGACAGTGTGGAGTTCCAGGCCAACCTCCTTCGCCCCTGGAACGGAGAGGAAGCTGAGGGGCTTGCCCTCAAAGATGAGCGCGGTGTAGGCGGCGTCGTGGATCACCACGAGCTCCTCCCGCTGGGCGAGCTCCACCGCCTTTTGGAAAAAATCAGCCGTGGCCGAGGCGCCGGTCGGGTTGTTGGGATAATTGAGGACCAGAACCTTGGCCTTGTCCAAAACCGGGCGGGGAATGGAATCAAGATCCGGGAGGAACCGGTTCTGGGCGGTCAGGGGAAGGGAGTGGACGACTCCGCCGTAATATGCCGCGTGGGTTCCGAAGACGGGGTAACCCGGCGTGGTCATGAGGACCACGTCTCCGGGATCGATCAGGGCGGCGGGTAGGATGGAAAGAGCGGCCTTGCTGCCAATGGAGTGACAGATCTCCGTGTCCGGATTGGCTTCCACCCCGAACACCTCCTTCATGTACTTCGCGGCGGCAGCCTTGAGTCGGGGCCCGCCGTTGTCGGCGTAGCCGCGGTTCTCCGGTTTGGCGGCCTCCAGGGAAAGGGAGGAGACCACCCGGGGGTCTGCCATCGAGTCGGGTTCCCCGACGCCAAAATCCAGAAGCTCCTTGCCCGGATGGGCGGCGAGGGCGGCCCGCTTGGCCCGCTTGATTCGCTCAAACTTGTAGATGGGAGCTTCCTTCAGACCATAGCCGGGGCCGCCGATCCGATGGGCGAAGAGGTTGTGGAGGTAGGTCATATTTTTGTAAGCTTCGGTGGCCGTGAACATTATGACAAAACCCGCCCAAATGCAAAAGGCCAGCCGGGCGTGGAGGAAACAAGGTCTCAAGGTGGCGCTGGTTCCGACCATGGGCGCATTGCATGAGGGACATCTGGCCTTGATCCGGCGGGCTGCCGTCTTGGCAGACCGGGTGGTGGTCAGCGCCTATGTGAACCCCGCCCAGTTCAACTCCCGGTCCGATCTGGCCAACTATCCGCGAAAACCCGTCCGGGACGCCGCTTTGGCAAGGGAGGCTGGGGCCGACATTCTTTTCCGGCCTGGGGTTCTTTATGCCAAGGATGCCTCCACGTGGGTGGAGGAGACCGCTTGCTCCCGGGGAAGGTGTGGGGACCGGCGACCGGGCCATTTCCGGGGCGTGGCCACCGTGGTGGCAAAACTTTTAAACCTGGTGCGACCAGAGATTGCGGTTTTCGGTGACAAGGATCGTCAGCAATGCGAGGTCGTTGAACGGATGGTGCGGGACCTTTTTCTGCCGGTACGGATTGTCCGGCATCCGGTGGTCCGTGAGAAGGATGGGTTGCCGCTCAGTTCCCGGAATCGGCGCCTGACGCCGGCCCAACGCAGCGTGGCGGGGCAGTGGTCCCGGGTGGTGGCGGAGGCTGCCCGCTCGGGCCGGGCCAAGGCGATCCCCACGTACCGGAAAAACGTGGCAAAAATCTGCGGTCTCCGTCCCGAATACGCGGAGATTCATCGTGGCCACCTCCATGTCGCCGCCAGGGTGGGCGGGGTTCGCTTGATCGATCATCGTCCCTGCGGGAGGTCCCGTTGATCCGCGCTTGGTTGTTCGGGCTGCTGCTTCCGGCGGTGCTT
>CAZURF010000062.1:0-8293 GCA_964623555.1 uncultured Akkermansia sp.
TAGTGCGACGCCGGGATTTTCCGGCACCGGATATATTGAGGCCTATCCCGCCAATGGCACCTCGACGAACACGGTCACTAGTTCATGGGAAACGACCAGTCCCCAGGTCAACTACAGCGTCACATTTTCAAACCCCGGGACTTACTACGTCTGGGTCCGGGGTTTCGCGGGGGATGCGGCCTCTGCCGGAGTTTATGTCGGCTTAAACGGCGCCAGTTTGGCAAACGCCCGCATCGATATTCAGCAGTTCAATGCCTGGGCTTGGGCCAACACGGCCGCCACCTCGAGCTCTGCGGTCACCCTCAACATCCCTTCTGCCGGAACTTACACCCTCAACCTTTGGATGCGGGATGCCTGGCTGGACATCGACCGAATCCTGTTAACCCGAAATCCCAACTTCTCCCCCACCGCCGACGCGAGCTTTTGGCGAAATCAAAACATCTACCAGATCATCACCGACCGGTTTTATAACGGTGACACCGCCAACGATGTGGCGGGACTTCCCAACTTCAACGCCTCCAACGGGGGTCAGGCCCATGGGGGCGACTTTAAGGGGATCGAGCGGAAATTGGATTACATTCAGGCCCTGGGCGCCACGGCTATCTGGATTTCGCCCGTGGTGAGAAATGAGAACGGCGATTATCACGGCTATGCCGCCACGGATTTCTATGCCGTGAATCCCCGGATGGGAACTTTGACGGATTTGCAAAGTCTGATTCGGGAAGCCCAAAAGCGGGGTATTCTGGTGATCAACGACGTGGTGGTGAATCACGGCAGCACTTGGGTGGATAGCGGCGACACCGGTTGGCCCAATTTTGTGTATCCGCCGGGAGGTTACAACCTGCGCTACAACTCGGGCGGCAAACAGTACGCCGCCCCTTTCGACAACGCCTCCCTGCAGGCACGTTTCGGAAACACGGGGTTGGCAAATATTTTCCACAACAACGGCACAACCCAGAACTGGGGCGATGCCACCCAGGTGGAATTCGGGGAGTTGCTTTCCCTCGACGACTTCAAAACCGAAACCCCCTACGTTCGGGAAAAAATGCGGGATATCTGGAACTACTGGATCAACACCGTGGGATTTGACGCCTATCGGTTGGATACGGTGAAACACGTCGAGATGGGCTTCTGGGATTTTTGGTCACCCGAGATTCGCAAGGCCGCCCAGGCGGCCGACAAACCCAATTTCTTTCAGTTCGGGGAAGTGTTCGACGGATCGGACGCCAAGTGCGGCTCTTACACCGGCACCAAAACCAGCGGCACTTACAAAATGGAAAGTGTGCTGGACTATCCCCTTTATTATCAGGTGGGCAGCGTGTTTGCCACGGCTTCGGGCCCCACGGGGGCCATCGAGACGCGGTACAACAACCTGACGACCGCTAATTACGACGCCACGTCTTTGGATTCCCTGGTCCTCAATCTCGACAACCATGATAACCCCCGGTTTCTTGCCACGACGGGAAGCACCGCGGCCCGTTTGGAAATGGCCCTCGTGTTCATGTACACGACGCGAGGCATTCCCAGCCTCTATTACGGCACCGAACAGGATTTTAACGGTGGGGCGGATCCGGCCAACCGAGAGGATATGTTCGATGGACTTTACGAGCAGGGTCCCTCCCTCGGAGACAACTTCAACATGACCCATCCCCGCTTCAAGCTAGTTGCGAAGCTCAACAACCTTCGTCGGCTTTATCCCGCCTTGCGAACGGGGACGCACCAGATGCTCTGGGCGAATTTCAGCACTCCCGGTTTACTGGCTTATACCCGCCGGATTGGAACAACCGAGGAGGTCTACGTGGTCATGAATACCGCCACCACGGCCCAGACGATCGGGGCCCGACCGACGATTCATCCGGCCGGCACGGTTCTGGTGAATCTTTTCAACCCGTCGGAAACCGTGACCGTGGCCGCAGGCACCGATGGGATTCCCTCGATGTCCATTCCCGCCACCTCCTACAAGGCGTTCGTTTCGCAGTCGCAATACCAAGCCCGGGCCCTTCAGCCTGTGCTGATTTCAGCCACCCCGGCGCACGACTCGGCGGGCGTTTCCGTTGCTTCAACTCTTTCCTTCACCTTCAGCCAAGCCATGAACACCAACAGCGTGCAGTCGGCCTTCTCCACGGCTCCCGCCACCACCGGAACTTTTTCCTGGGGCTCCGGAAACACCGTGATGACCTACACGCCCTCCTCCAACATGACAGGAAACACCCTGTACACGGCCCGGATCGAGGCCGCCGCCACGGACAGCAACAACCTGGCGATGCAGGGGGCGTTTGAGTCCCGATTCACGACGGGAACAAATTCCACCACCGCCCGGCCCTCCATTAACTCCGCTTCGTCTGCGAACTTGGCGGATACCTCCGCCACGTTGAATACCACGGTCACGGCCAATGGGGCCGCCACCTCGGTTTATTTTGAATATGGAACCACGGTTTCTTTTGGAAGTACGACGGCCACCCAAAGTATCGGCAGCGGGAATTCACCCATGAATGTCAGCGCCAACCTCAGCGGATTGTCGGCGGGGACCACCTACTATTTCCGGGCCGTGGCCACAAACTCCGTGGGCGCCACCACGGGCACCACTTTGACTTTCACCACCACCACTCCCTTGCCGACGGTGGTGACCACGGCCGCCAGTTTTGTTGGCGCCTATGGCGCCAACGTGAATGGGGATGTGACCCCCAACGGAATTCCCACCTCGGTATATTTTGAATGGGGTGATCGTTCCGACACGTTGAGCAGATCCAACACCGCCGCTCCGATCGGTGCCGGCACCAATCTGGTGGCCAACTTCGCGCGGGCCGATGGGCTGAATCCCGACTCAACTTACTTCTTCCGGATTGTGGCCGTCACCACCAACAGCAGTTCCACCAACAAAACCTACGGTGCGACTCTTAACTTTAAAACCCTTCCGGTGAAGCCGATCGTGACCACTTTGGGGGTGACCAACGCCACATCAACGGCGGCCACCTTGCAGGGGGCGGTGAATCCCAACGGCAACCCGACCAGCTTTTATTTTGAATACGGATCTTCCCCATCCTACGGATCCACCACGGGGACCCAGGATGTCGGTAACGGCACGAACAGCGTCTCTCTTACCGCGGCCCTGACCGGATTAGCCTCGGGACAGATTTATTACTATCGGGCGGTGGCCTCCAACAATTTTGGCGTGTCGTACGGCACAGATCAGAGTTTCTACACGGGCTATCCGCCGCCCTCCGCCACTACTTTGGCTCCCACCAGCCTGACGACGACCAGTGCGCAGCTCCGGGGGGCCGTCAATCCGAACAACTCGTACGCCTCTTCCTGGTTCGAGTGGGGGACGACCACGAACTATGGATCCACCTCGCGCACCCTGGCTTCGGACAACGCGGAATCCTATAGCAACTTCAATTTCACCAGTCCCAACAATGCGGGAGGTTCCGGACTGGGCAATTACAGCCGGTTTTCCGCTGGCACCGGCGCGGGCACCTTTTTGGCCAACAACTCCTCCAACCAAACGATCGATGGGGCGAAGTCGTTCGGCGCTTATGCCGGAACCGGGGGAATTTCCTTCCGACGGCCTATTAATACCCCGCAACCGTTTGGCACCATGACAGTTTCGGCTCGCTTCAACGTCAATAACTCAAACGGTTTCTGCGGCTTTAACCTTAAGTCGGCCGCCGGGAGCGGTGCCGGCGGGTTTGGTTCGGGTGAACTCGTTTCCTTCGGTATTTCCCCCACCGGAGGCAATAACGGGATTCTGGTAACGGATGCCAGTGGGCAACGGGTGTTGGATTTGGGTGCGGATGTACGTAACACCATCGTCGACTTCCAGGTCGACTTTGATGCGCAGAACCGTCGCTACGTGGTGGGAGCCAAGTTCCGGAATGACGCCACTTTCAAAAAGATTTCCGGAACGATGAGTGGGACGGGCACCAACGTCACCCATATTGGCTTTGCCAATTGGAATAATGCCGGTGCCTTTCAGGATCTCATGTTCGACAGCCTGGAAGTCCGGGGCTCCTCTTCCATGGGGACGGGAACTTCCCCGATGACAGTCAGCAATAGCTTATCCAGCCTCTCCAGTAACACGCTGTATAACTACCGGGTGGCGGCGATGAATCTGGACGGAGGCGCCTCCACGGGCGTGAATACCACCTTTTTCACGGGCCCAGATCTGGCCATTACCAGTTCCGTAGCCGGAGGACCATGGATCCGGGGGGCGGCGGGGCAGATTATTCTGACGATCAGCAACGCCGGATCGGCCGCCTCCACCACGAGTCTTCTCACCGTCACAGCCACGCTGCCGGCGGGGCTGACTTCCACCGGGATGGCGGGCACCGGTTGGACCAGCAACTCAAACGGCCTCTCCTGCACCCGCAGTAACGCCCTGGCAGTCGGTTCCAACCATCCGGTGATCACCCTGAATGTGGCGGTGGCCACCAACGCCCCTGCCAATCTGCAACCCACCTTCACGCTTTCCGGGGGAGGGGATGGTTATGCCAACAACAACACCCATACAATCAACGTGACCACGATCTCGCCCGCCGACAGCTGGCGGACGCAGTACTTTGGCACCACCAACAACAGCGGCCTGAGTGCAGATACCAACGCGCCGGCCGGGGACGGGATTCCCAATCTGGTGAAGTATGCCTTGGGCATCAGCAACATCTTGACCCCAGCCACCAACGGACTGCCGGAGATGAAGATGACCAACAACCGCCTGGCGCTGACGTTCAACCGTCAGAAAAGCGCGACGGATGTTGTCTACGAGGTCCAGGCTGCCGGGGATCTGTTCGGCTTTAGCAACGCCGCCGTGCTTTGGTCGAGCGCCTCCAACGCCTATGGCGGGGGAACCAACTCTTCCCAAGCCGTGACGGTGCAGGATACGGTGGATGCCGCCTCCACGAACCGCCGGTTCATGCGGTTGCAGATCAGCCGCCCGTAATCTCCTCGACGCTTGTTTCTCCGGGCGTTTGCTTGGATGCTGATGGCGTATGGCTAATCGGACTGACGGATCCTTCAAGGCGGCAGCTTGGATTTCCGGCGCGGTGCTGTTGCTGGCGGGGATTCTGGGTTGGAAGGGGGTCCTCCCGCCCAACGGTATTCTGGCCATGGCGGCCTTGGCGGTGGGAGGGTTTGTCGCCGTGGCGCTCAAGGACCGCTGGAAACGGATCCGTTGGGGAGCAGGGGAGATTGAGATGAAAACTGCCCCCAAGCCGAACTGGCTGCGGCGAATGTATGCGTGGACGATCCATTGGGCGGCGACCCCGCAGGCGGTGCCAGCCCTCGTCTTCATCGCCTTTGTTGAATCCAGTTTTTTTCCGATTCCGCCCGACGTGTTGTTGATGGCCCTGTGCTTCGCCCATCCGAAAAAGTGGGCCCACTTCGCCTTCTGGTGCTCGATCGGCTCGGTGGCCGGGGGGGTCTTCGGCTGGTGGATCGGCCACGCCATGTGGGAGGCGGTGGCACCGTGGTTCTTTGCCCACGTGCCCGGCTTCACCGAGGCCACCTTCCAAAAGGTGGAGGGATTTTATCAGAAAAATGCCTTCCTTTTTATCCTGACGGCCGCGTTCACGCCGATCCCATACAAGGTGTTCACCGTGGCTTCCGGCGTCTTTGCCGTGCCGATTCCGACCTTGGTCTCGGCGTCGATCCTTGGTCGGGCGGGAAGGTTCTTTTTGGTGGCGGCGGTCATCCGTTTGGGCGGTCCCGCCATCCGGCCCCACATCGAAAAGTACCTGGAGGTGGCGGTTACTCTGCTTTTCCTCCTGGGGGTGGCCGGATTTATGGCCATCAAATGGCTCCATTAGCCGAAAATAGTTTGAACGTTTTCGCGCCTCGCCTGTCTATTCCTTTAGTTTTCAGATCATCTCCTAGTGTTTGGCAAAAGGCGCGAGAAAAGGTTCCCGCGCCTTTTGTTTTAAGTTGCTGAAATAAAATGATTTACACCTAGGAATACTTTTTCCGTAACTTATTTATTGTCAAAGATATAAAAATTACCAATAGTTCGCACCGAAATCATGATCTCCCGGGTCACTCAACATCATGTGGGTCTCCATGCCTCCCGCATGGCCGAGGATCTTCGCCGGGAAGTTTGGGGTTTTGCCCAGGCGGTGGCCGACGCCCAGAAGCAACATTGTGCCGACAACCGCATGAACTATTGGAAAAGCCGTCTCTCGCTCTCCGTCGATCACGCCAAAACCCGCGGGATGGACGTACAGGAGATCGCCCACCAGTGTGAGCTTTCTCTCTCCAAGTCCCTGGGTACCCGCCCGCTCCCGGCCCAGACCCTGTTTCTGATCGAAAGCTTCCTCCGCCAACAGGGGGTTCCCGCCCGGCTCAACGGCCAGACGGAACTTCCCTCCCGCCGCTAGTTTCTTTCCTACCGCTTTTCCGGTAGCCGGTTTTTTCGCAAGCTCTGCCCCGTCGGCTTGACCCTGAAAGGGCTTCGCATCAGAGTGCGTTTGGATGGCAGCAGCATCTTTGGCAGCAGTGGAGGCAACGGGGGTCGGTTATGCCTACGGCCGTAAGCGCGTCCTCGACAACATCACCCTCCGGTTGGAGGAGGGTGGGATGTTTTGCGTCCTTGGTCCGAACGGCAGCGGCAAAACCACCCTCTTCAAGATCCTTTCCACCATTTTTGCCCTGCAGGACGGGGAAATTTCCATCGCCGGCCGGAGTCTTCGCGAATTCCCCACACCGATCCGGCGAAAAATCGGGGTCCTTTTCCAGAATCCCGCCGTCGACATGAAGCTGACCGTCCGGGAAAACCTCCGTCACCATGGGCACCTGTATGGCCTCGAGTCCTACGATCTGGAAAAGCGGATCACCAAAAACCTCGAGGCCCTCGGCATCGAGGACCGGGGAGGGGACTTTGTGGAAAACCTTTCCGGCGGCCTCCGCCGCCGGGTCGAAATCGCCAAGGCCCTGCTGACCCGTCCCAGCATCCTGCTGATGGACGAGCCCACCACCGGGCTGGATCCGGCCATCCGCTCGGAGTTGTGGAGCATCATCTCCGGAATCCGCAGCAGCCGGAAACTCAGCGTTCTCTTCACCACCCATCTGCTGGAGGAGGCCGAGCCGGCGGACGAAATCCTGCTGCTCGACCAAGGGCGCTCCGTGGCCTCCGGCCCGGTGGCCGAACTCCGCTCCTCCCTGGGGAAGGAATATGTCCGGCTCGGCACCTACCAGCCGAAAAAATTGGCCGCCCGGATCCGCAAGGAGGGCGAGGTGGAAACCTTCGCCGAGCCCGCCTCCGTGAAGGTCCTGCCCGTCCGGGGGACGGCTGCCCAGATGGCCATCCGGCTCTGGCGTCAGTATGGCAAGGAGGTCACCTCGGTGACGCTTTGCCGGCCCACCCTGGAGGATCTCTTCCTGCAAAAAACCGGACGCCCGTGGTCCTCCACCCCCGGGGAGATCTGACATGCTGAAAGCCGCCTACAGCCTGGCCTTGCGCGAAGTGATGCGGTTTATCCGGCAGAAAAACCGGGTGATCGGCGCCCTCGCCACCCCCGTGATCTTCTGGTTTGTGCTGGGTTCGGGAGTGGGACGGTCGCTGCTGGAAGCCGGCTCACGCACGCGGATCGACTACCTCTCTTACTTTTTCCCGGGCATCGTTCTCCTGATCGTCCTGTTCACGGCGATCCTTTCCACGGTTTCGATCATCGAGGACCGCAAGGAGGGCTTCCTCCAGGGTGTTCTCGTGGCACCCGCCGGTTGGGCGGCGATTCTCTTCGGCAAGCTGATGGGGGGAACGATCCTCGCGGTCCTGCAGGCTCTGGCAGTGGTGCTGCTGGCCCCTTACTCCGATCACCATCCAGACCTGCGCGTGATCGTCTACCTGGTGGGGGTGATTTCCGTCCTGGCCATCGGTCTGACCGCACTGGGTTTCCTCATTGCCTGGCCGATGGATTCCACCCAGGGATTTCACGCCATCATCAACCTCTTCTTCGTCCCTCTCTGGCTCTTGAGCGGGGCGCTTTTCCCGCCGGGGGGTGCGGCCGAGTGGGTTCGCGTGCTGATGCGCTTCAACCCGCTGAGCTACGCCCACAACGCCCTGCAGGGCCTGCTGGCAACCCAGCCCGGCATGCCGTTACCCGCCGATCTCTCGCATGACTTTTCCATTGTGATTGCCGTCACGCTGGTCCTGGTGATGGCTTGCGCCTTCCAGGTCAGCCGACGTTCGTGATCCAGCCGGCCCCGGCTGCAGCACCCGGCCCCCGACCCGCCAACCGCCGCCTCACCGCCATCGTCTGGACCCTGCTGGCGCTCGGCCTCTTTGCGGTGATGCTCGGCGGGATGCGGG
>CAZURF010000063.1:0-7959 GCA_964623555.1 uncultured Akkermansia sp.
ATGAGCCGGAGGTTTCGCGCCGGGCACGGGAGCTGTTCCAGGAGTGGGCGCCGGAGGATCCGATGAACGCGGAGAAGGTGGACGGTCGGGTGGAGACCGTGGATGCGGCCCTCCAGGCGATCGCCAAGACGCGGGAGGGGCTGGAGACCCTGCCGTTCATGGGGGGGCGCAAGCTGGTTTGGTTGACCGACGCGACGTTCCTGGGGGACAACCCCGCGGGCCGGAGCGAGGCGGTGCTGGATGCCTTAAAATCCCTGCAGGAACTTCTGGAAAAAATCCCTGCCGGCGAGGCGCAGCTCCTGGTCTCCGCACCCGGGGTCGACAAGCGACGCTCTTTTTTTCGGCAGTTCGAAAAGTTGGGACAGGTGGAGGTGTTTGATCCGCCCGATCTCCGGCGGGGCAAGGACCGGGGGGACTGGATGGATGAGATCGCCGACCGCGTCCGGCAGGCGGGGCTGACGCCGGGACCGGGGGCCGTGGAACTGTTGGTGGAGATCGTGGGGTGGGATGGCCGTGCGTTGGAACGGGAGATTGAAAAACTACGCCTTTATCTGAAACCCGAGACCAAGGTGACCGAGCAGGCGGTGCGGGAAATCGGGGCGGGGCGTCGGGAGCTGGAGGTGTGGGACTGGTGCGACGCGGTGGTGGCGGGACGGACCGGTCCGGCCCGGTTGGGGCTGCGGCGGCTGCTCGACCAAGGGGAGAGCGAGGTGGGACTGGTGATGATTCTTGCCTCGAGCCTGCGCCTGGCTGCCTTGGGTAGAGCGCTCCAGGAGGCGCGGCTGTTGCGGGTGCCCCCGCCCGGCGGATACGGGCAGGCGAGCCTCGATCCGGGGGCGGAGCCGGTCCTGCCCCGGAACGCCAAGGGGGAGAAGCCCAACCTATGGAGGCTGGGGAAGGTGACATCGTTGTGCGCCCACCGGCCCGTGACCGGCATGCGGCGGGCGCTGGAGCGTCTCCATGAACTGCAGATCGAACTGATTTCCGGGGCGGATCGGGGAAGGACTTTGGAGGAGGGAATTCTCAGACTCTGTTTGGATTAGAACCGGCCCGGGGCTAATCTGAGGGAATGTTTGGAGATGAGCCCAGTGACAGCCGGATTGCGGAGTGGTTCCGCAGTCTGACGATGACGGCCCGGATCCAAATCGTCCTTTTCTCCCTGCTGGGAACCTTGCTGGCGATCGGAGCCGGGATCGCCCTGATCGAGCAGCCCGCCATTCTTTTGCCGACCGAAGGGCCGGATGCGAAACCCGTGCCCGGGGAACCCACCAACCGACCGGTGGCCCCGGATGAGTCGAAAATCTGGCGGCGGGCGGAGGGACTGATGGCCTCGGGAGCCGGCACGGCCATGAGCGTGGAAAGCAAGGGAGAGATCGAGGCGATGAGGAAACTCGTCAACCTCAAGCCGGACGATGCCGACAGCTGGGACCGGCTGGGGAAAAGCCTTTACCTGGCGGGCGTGTATGACGAGGCGGTTAAAACTTTCCGCAAGGCGCTGGAACTTGCCCCGGGAAACCGGGAAATCCTGGCCAACCTGGGTGTCACCCTGAAGACCAAGGGCGAGACGGCCGAGTATGAAAAGGTGGTTGAAGAGTTGGCCAAGGTGGACGCCGACATGGCCCGGGATCTGAAAGATTTTGCACCCCAGCGGTCCCCCCGGGCGATAGCAGGAAAAGCCGCGGGCGGAGCGCCCTCGCCATCTCCTGCTCCGACTCCGAGTCTCGCGGTCCCCGACTCCATCCCCGGGGGCCGGTTCAAAGGCAACGAGCAACAACGGGGGGAGATCGACGCCCTGCGGAAGTTGGTGGCGATGGACCTGAAGGACGCGGACAGCTGGGACCGCCTAGGCAAATCGCTGTATCTGGTGGGGGATTACGAGGAGGCCGTGAAGTGTTTTCACAAATCGCTCGAGCTGAAACCGGGGGTGGAGGAGGTTTTGGCAAATCTGGGAGTCACGCTGAAGACCAAGGGCGACATGGCCCAGTACCAGCAGGTGTTGGATCAGCTGACCGCGCTGAATCCGAAAATGGGCGAAGACCTGCAAAATTTCGCGGTGCCGGCGAAGGCGCCGACTCCCTAAAGTTTCCGTCAGTCCGTCTTTTCCTCCACGACAACCACGTCATCCGGGTGGATTTTGGCGAAAACCTTGTCCCCGCGGTGGATCACCTGCTGGTCGGTGCCGAAGTTTGGCACCAGGGATTGCAACCGGATCTGGTTTTCCCCGCCGGGCTCGAGCCCGAGAATGAGGGCGTCCGAGGGGCCCTTGAAAATCTCCTCGAGCACAGAGGCGGAATAGCAGTTTTCGCCGTGGAAGGGCTTGTGCTGGAGCTGAATTTTTTCCGGGCGGATGGAGACCAGGATTTCCTTGGCCCCGGGGGCGATCTGGGCGGCGGGAAGCCGGAGGTCGTGCCGACCGCCAAGCTTTACGGTGACGAAATCGTGGTTCCGGTTGGCGACGGAACAGGGGAAGAGGTTCGTTTCACCGATGAAGGTGGCGACGAACTGGGTTTTGGGCCGGTAGTACAGGTCGTCAACGGTCCCGAGCTGCTCGATCTTGCCCTTGTTCATCAGGGCGATCCGGTCTGACATCACCAGCGCCTCTTCCTGGTCGTGCGTGACGAAAACAAAGGTGATGCCGAGCTTGGTCTGAAGGTTCTTCAACTCGATCTGCATGTTCTGGCGGAGCTTGGCGTCAAGGGCGGAGAGGGGTTCGTCGAGCAGGAGAACCTTCGGCCGACAAACCAGGGCGCGGGCAAGAGCGACACGCTGACGCTGGCCGCCCGAGAGCTGGTCCGGCTTGCGGGCCTCGAGGCCGGAGAGGGAAACGAGTTCGAGGGCCTCGAGCATCCGGCGTTTTCTTTCGGAAGCCTCCACCTTCTGCATTTCGAGGCCAAATTCGATGTTGTCGCCCACGGTGAGGTGGGGAAAGAGGGCGTAGCTCTGGAAGACCTGGTTCACGTTGCGGCGGTAAGGGGGTAGGCCGGTGACGTCCTGGCCGTCGATGAGGACCTGGCCCGTGGTGGGCGTGTCGAGACCAGAGATCATCCGGAGGGCGGTGGTTTTGCCGCAGCCCGAGGGACCCAGCAGGGTCAGGAACTCGCCGCCTTGGATTTCCAGACTGACGTGGTCGAGGGCGCGAAAGATCGGATCCTGGCCGGGTTTGGGGGAAGGGTGCGGGAAGCTTTTGCAAACATCCCGGAGTTCAACCATGGCGCTCATGCAGGATGATTTTCCAATTCGACCTAGACCTTGAGGAGCTCGGTTTCCTTGCCAGAGACCAGCGCATCAATTTTTCCGACGTACTGATCGGTGAGCTTCTGAACCTCTTTTTCCCCAGAGGAGAGTTCGTCCTCGGTGATCTTGCCGTCCTTCTGCTCTTTTTTGAGGGCCTCGAGGCCGTGCCGGCGCTCATGCCGGATGGCGACGCGGCCGTCCTCGGCGAGTTTTCCGATCAGCTTGATAAGGTCGCGGCGGCGCTCCTCGGAAAGCTGGGGAATGGGCAGGCGGATGAGTTTGCCGTCCACCTGCGGGCTGATGCCCAGCTGGGACTCCTCCAAGGCCTTGCGAACAGGATCGACGTTGGCTGCGTCCCACGGTTGGACCAGGAGCAGGCGTGGTTCCGGTGCGGTGATGCCCGCCAGCTCCTTCAGTCGCATGGCGGTGCCATAGGCGTCGACCCGCAGGTTTTCCACCAATTGGGGAGAGGCCTTGCCCGTGCGGACGCCCTGGAAATCCTCCTCCACTTTGCGGAGGGTCTTCTCCATTTTCTCCTCGGTTTCGAGGAGGATTTCGTCGGACGGCATGGGGCAGGGCCGGAAGGGGATCGCGGAGGGCGACCTCGGACCGGCTTACTCCTTGGATTTGCCTTCGCCGGGGCGGTACTCCTCCTCGGCTTTTTCGAAGGCGGCTTCCATGCCACCCAGGAAGTCGGTTCCCTTGGATGAGTCCTCCAGGGAGGCGCGCTCCTTTTCAAATTCCGCATCCGAATAGGAGGCGGCTTTGATGGAGAGGCCGATCCGGCGCTCCGCCTTGTTCAGACGGATGACGCGGGCTTCGATTTCCTGACCCGGCTTGAGAACGTCCTTCACCTTCGCCACGCGCTCCTCGGAGATCTGGGAGATGTGGACGAGACCATCGAGGTCGCCCTCGAGGGCAATGAAGGCGCCGAAACTGGCGACCTTGCTGACGCTGCCCTTGACCTTCTGGCCGATCTTGAAGCGGTCCTCGACGCTCTTCCAGGGATCCTCGGCGAGCTGCTTCAGGCCGAGCGAGATCCGCTGGTTGGCCTTGTCGATGCCGAGCACCTGCGCCTCGACGTTGTCACCCTTCTTGACGACTTCCGACGCATGGGCCGGCTTGCGGGTCCAGGACATGTCGGACACGTGGATCATGCCATCGATGCCTTCCTCCAGCTCCACAAAGGCGCCGTAGGCGGTCGTGTTGCGGACCACGCCCTTGACCGGACGGCCCACCGGGTAGCGGAGGTGGATTTCATCCCACGGGTTCGGCTCGAGGTGCCGGACGGAAAGGGAAAGTTTCTGCTCGTCCTTGCTGACGCTGATGACGATGGCCTCGATTTCCTGGCCTTCCTGGAGAACGTCGCTGGGCCGGGCAATGCGCCGGGTCCAGGAAAGCTCCGAGACGTGGACGAGGCCCTCGACGCCGGGCTCCAGTTGCACAAAGGCGCCGTAAGGGACGAGGCTGGTGACCTTGCCGCGGACCTTGAGATTGACCGGATACTTTTCGGCGATCTTATCCCAAGGGTTTTCGCTGAGCTGTTTCAGGCCGAGGGAGACGCGCAGGCGCTCCTTGTCGATCTCGAGCACGAGCACCTGAAGTTCCTGGCCGACCTGCAGGAGGTCGGACGGATGGGCGAGGCGACCCCAGGTCATGTCGGTGACGTGGAGCAGGCCGTCGAGACCATCGAGGTCGAGGAAGGCGCCGAATTCGGTGAGATTCTTGACGCGGCCCTTCACTTTGGCGCCCTTTTCGAGGTGGGAGAGAAGTTTGGCCCGTTTTTCGTTGCGCTCCTCCTCAATGAGCTCGCGGCGGGAGAGGACGACGTTCTTGCGGTCCTCGTTCAGTTTGACGATCCGGCACTCAATTTCCTGTCCGACAAACTCGCGGAGATTCTTCGGCGGGTTGATGTCGATCTGGGAGGAGGGAAGAAAGGCTTCCACGCCCACGTCCACCATGAGACCGCCCTTGACCACGCCTTTGACGTAGCCTTTGACGGTCTGGTTGGCCTCGCTGAGCTTGACGATTTTTTCCCAATTCTGCTTCTGGGCCGCCTTCTGGCGGGACAGCACGACAAGACCGTCCTCGTTTTCCAGCCGTTCGAGGAGAACCTCGATTTCGCGGCCGATGGAGAGGTCGTCGGCCGGGCTGAATTCATCGACGTCGATGGCGCCTTCGGATTTGTAGCCGATATCCACCATCACCTCGCGGGGACGGCGTTCAATGATGCGACCCCGGACGATGGAGCCCTCACGGAAATTCTGCATCGACTGGGAGAGAAGAGTTTCGAAATTGGTCATATGGTTGGATTTTTCTTGGTTGGGTCCGGAGGCTGGGAAGCGGCTCCGGGATCGGGGCGGCTCCTCGGCCGCCATGGGTAACATGCGGTTAGGGGTTCATTCTCATGTCCCCCGGAGTGCTCCGGGTGGAAAGACACAAGAGGGAAATCATAACTTTCCCGGGGACGCGGGCAAGCCCGACCTGGGGGCCTTCCGCAGGGTCGCCGAGGCCACCTGGCCTGGGGCGGGCGAGGTTGA
Organism: uncultured Akkermansia sp.; assembly: GCA_964623555.1. Lineage (GTDB taxonomy): Bacteria > Verrucomicrobiota > Verrucomicrobiia > Methylacidiphilales > Verrucolacustridaceae > Verrucolacustris. The sequence continues at coordinate 5,775 of CAZURF010000063.1, forward strand.
AGACCCTTGGGGCAACGCCAAAGCCGCCCGTTGGATGTCCTTGCCCGGACAGACCGTGGTGCGCGCTGGTTTGTTGGCATGGAAAAAGTCGGGGCAAACCGCGCCGCAGGACCCCAGATGCCTGGGAATCCTGGTCAGCGGGGTGGAGGGTGCGTGGCCGGACTGGCACCATGGGAAAGGTCCTGCGGAAATTGCCGCGGAGTGGAGATCCCGGCCCCCGCTTTGGCTGTTGGAATGTCTGCCAAACCTGCCGGCGGCCCAGCTGGCCATTGAGATCGGGGCGAAGGGGCCCGTGGAGAGCCGGCGAGGCCGGCCGGAGGATGATCGAACGACGGAGCGAACGCTGCGACGGTGGCAGCAGCGCGGTGTGCGGATGGTTTTGGTGGTCCGGCTGGCTGGCGGTGCGGCGAAGGCGGAGGTTTGGTCGGTATGAAAAGTTCCGAGGAATACCGGGAAATCGTGAGAAGGGCGTTGGCGGAAACCCTGCGCCGGAAAGAGGGGATCCTGGACGGACACCGGCTGACGGAAGATCTCGGGGCTGAAAGCATTGATCGGATCGACCTGACCTTCCGGCTGGAGGAGGCAGTGGAGAAGGCGCTGGATGAAAAGGTTCTCTTCGCCGAACCCGAGCCGACCGTGGCGGAGTTGGCCGACCGGCTGAAGCGGATGCTGGAGAAGACATGAAAAAGCGCGTGGTGGTCACGGGGATCGGGGGGGTGAGCGGATACGGGATCGGGGTGGAGTCCCTTTGGAAGGGGTTGGTAGAGGGTCAAACCGCGGTGCGCCCGGTGGGTTGGCGCGGATGGGAATCGGCCCCGATCCAGGTGGCCGCGCAGGTTCCGGAAACCATCTCCGGAAAGGGGTGGAGAAGTTTGCAAATGGCCCGATTGGCTTTGCATGAGGCCTTGGACGGGAATCGGCCGGCGGGATCCGGAGGCCTGGCAGCGGCCATCGGCTGGCCGGGGCCCGGCGAGATAAAAGGCGGCGATCCTTTGGGGATTTTGGCGGAGGAGTTTACCCTCCACGGGATGAAGGAGGAGAGTTTGGCGGCCTGCGCGGCTTCCACCCAGGCGATCGGGGAGGCGTTCCGGTTGGTGCGGGATGGGGAGGCGGACTGGATGACCGCGGGAGGGGCGGACGGCCGGGTTCATCCGGGAGGTCTGCTCGGGTACGAGCGGCTGGGCGCCTTGGCGCGTGGATTTCGGGACTCGCCGGCGGAGGCATGCCGGCCTTTCGGCAAAGGGCGAGCGGGTTTTGTGGTCGGTGAGGGCGCGGCCTTTTTGGTTGTGGAGGAAAGGGGCGCCGCCGTCCGGCGGGGTGCACGGATTCTGGCGGAAATTTGCGGGGCCTCGGAGGGATGCGATGCGTATCGCATCACGGATCCGGGGGAGGACGGGGCGGAGGCCGCTGCCTGTATGCAGGCGTGTCTGCAGGATGCGGGAATTCCGGAAAAGGAGGTGGACGGGGTGGTTTGCCACGGAACAGGCACGCCGGCCAATGACCGGGCGGAGGCAAAAGCCCTGCGGCTGGTTTTCGGCGGGCGGCAGCCTTGGGCGAACGCGCCGAAGTCACGCCTTGGCCACCTTTCCATGGCATGCGGGGCGGTGGAATCGGTGATCGCGGTGCTGTCCTTGGCCAGGGATCTGTTTCCCGCCACCGTCTCGGACGACTGGAGAGAGGATCCGGAATGTCCGGTGCGGATGGTGCCGTCCCCGGGCCGATCCGGGCTTCCCACGGTTTTAAAACCGTCTTTCGGGTTTGGCGGGCAAAACGCCTGCCTGCTTTTCCGACGCGGGTAGGCTTTCCGGTTGGATTCCCCGGGGGGACGGGATATTTTTATTTGCCATGCCGACCTACGAATACGTCTGCGAGAAATGCGGGGAGCACCTGGATATTTTTCAGTCGATGAAGGATGCCCCGCTGAAGACCTGCCCGAAGGACAAGTGCCCCAAGAAGGTGTGGGGCAAGGGCAAGATTCAAAGGCAGCTGGGCACCGGGGCCGGCTTCCTTTTCAAGGGCAGCGGTTTTTACATCACCGATTACCGGAGCGCCGGGTACAAGAAGGCGGCCAAGGAGGCGGGCGGGGGCGGGGAGAAAAAGTCCTCCGACTCGTCAGGGGGCGGGAAATCGAAAAGCGGAGAGGGCAAGTCGTCCAAATCGTCGTGACCCTGCGGGGTTTGGGAAT
>CAZURF010000064.1:0-7903 GCA_964623555.1 uncultured Akkermansia sp.
CCTCCGCCGGATCGGGCTGGAAAGGACCGGGGTGGATGGCGCGGTAGAGCCAAACGAATTCCTGATCGGTCTCCCGGCAGGCCGGGAAGTAGCCGACCCGCCCGAAGTCACGACAGGAGGCGGCGGGCACGCCGATCTCCTCAGGAATCTCCCGGAGCATGGCGGCGTCGTATTCCTCCCCGGCATTCACGTGACCGCTCACGCTGGAGGTCCATTTGCCGGGCTCGCGGTCCTTGGAGAGGGAGCGGCGCTGCAGGAGGATTCGGCCCGTCATGTCGTAGAGCCAAAGATGAACGGCCCGGTGGAGCAGGCTACGGGCGTGGATTTCCGAGCGGGGGGCCGAGCCAATCACCCGATCGGACGCATCCACGATATCAAACCGCTCGTCCACACTGTTCATAGAGTTGCCACCATTCCGAAGGATCGAGCTCCTCGGCGCGGCGGGCGAGATTAACGGGCAGAACGCGCTTGAGCTGTTTGCGGCGCTGCGAGAAACCTTTTCGAACGAACGCGTAAAACCGGTCCAGTTCATCCGGAACCGAGGGCCGGCGGTTCAAACGTAGGACGGCGGAATCGACCCGGGGGCGTGGATAAAAAACCTCCGGCGGAAGAGAGCGGACCTTTTCGATATCAAAGACGGTCTGCAGCAGGACGGTGACGGCGCCGTAGTCGGGCGTCCGCGGCTGGGCGGCAAAGCGGTCAGCCACTTCCTTCTGAAGTGTGACCACCACGGTATCGGGGGGTGGTTGTCGTAAGGCCAACTGGACGAGCAGGGGCGTGGAGATGGAGTAGGGGAGGTTGCCACAAAGAATCTTTCGGGGCGGTTGGGAGGAAAGGGTCTTTAAGGCATCGCCTTCGATCAGTTGGAAACGGGATTCGTTCTTGAAATCCTCCTTCAGAAAAGAGATCAAGCCCTGATCGACTTCCAGCGCCTCGACGAAGTGGCCGGCAGCGAGCAGGGCGCGGGTGAGGGCGCCGAGACCAGGACCGATCTCCTGGACCGGTTCGGTTCCCGCCGCGCCGACGGCTTCGGCGATTTGGGCGGCAAGGGTGGGTTCAGCGAGAAAATTCTGCCCCAACTGGCGTAGGGGGCGGAGGCCGCGGCTGGCCAGGATTTCCTTGATCCGGGTGGTGTTCAGAGCTGGCGCTGGAGAATGGCGTGAAGCTCGCCGGGATTGAGAATGCCGTGGACTTCGTCCGAACCCTTGCCGTAGGCGGCGGCCCAACCGAAGCCGGCGGAGGGTGAGGCCACCCGGCCGGTGCGGAGACCTGCGGGATCGGAGCCCGATCGACCGGGACCGTTGTGCCAGGAGAGGGAGGGAAGGCGGGACCGGTTTTTTCTGGCGGTGGCAGAGGAGTCCAGAAATTGGAATCCGCCAACGGAGTAGGGGCAGTAGACCAGAATTAGGGCGTTCTTTCCCGCGTAGCGCCGGGCGGTGTCAACGGCGCGGTCCAGCTCGTGCAGCTGGCGAACAGCCAACTCCGCCTGGTTCTGGCCGGCGGCGCTGGCCACCAGCGGATGTTCGATGACCAGGAAGTAGCCGAGCAGGTTGTAGGCGAGGGTTTCAATCGCGCGCTCCACGAGATCCGAAAGCCGGACCGTACCGGCCCCATCCTCGTTGGCGGCGGCGAGGGGAAGTTCGCGCGGGGCAAAAAGGCCGAGGATCCGTCGGGTGTTCCAGGCGGGAAAGTTGCCAAGGCCGGCCCGGTCGAACACCAGCGTGTAGTCGAGTTTCTCCGCTTCCTTCAGGAGATCGCGGTGACCGACTTTCTTTTCCGTTTCAATGACCTCAAGTCCGCCGCCAAAGATGAGGTCGATCCGCGTGGAGTCGAGCAGCTGGTTGGCCACGGTGGCGGAGACGGAGGCGTCCGGCTGATGAGCGTAGAAGGCGGCCACCCCCGGCGAAGTGACCGGTCCGGAAGAGATGATGCCGACGGCCCGCCCACGGCGTTGGGCCTGGTAGAGCAGCGTGTCTGCCGGTTTGCCGTCGTAACGCAGGCTGAGCTGGTTGGCGGGACCGATTTCTCCCGTGGCCAGGAATGAGGCCAGGGCGGCGGTATCGCCGGTCAGCTGGTCGGAGGCCTGGGTCTCGACGAAGGCCATCGATTCGGCTGAATCGAGCCCGGGAAGATAGCGGTTCGGATGACGGGTTTGGGCGAGGGCGAGAAGCTCCTGGCTGGCCCCGGGCACCAGGAAGACGATCACGGCGTGGGTGCGGGCGCGGACAAAGTAGCGGACATAGCTGTAGGAGAAGCCGATGAAGGCCACCAGAATGACCAGGGCAATCAGCTGCGGGCGCCAACGTTTCACAGGGAGTTATTGAAGCAGAACCGCCTCCGCGGGCGATTCGGCTAGAGGGAGGTGATTTTCAGAAAGGGTTGGCGGCCGGAGACCTCCTGAAAGAGGTCGGATTTGCGCTCGAGCCCCTGCTGGGCCTCCTCCTGCCCTTCCCCCTTGGCATGAAGGAGGCAAACACCGGGGCGCAGCTCGATTTTATCCAGCAGCAACTTTTGGCGGTGGGAGCGGTCCATGGCATCGGCCACGCGCAGGATTCCGGCCAGCCAGCGGAGGGGTTCGCGGCGGCTGGATTCGAGGTTGAGGTAGCGCTGGTGGCGTGCCGAGGGTTGGCTCTTTCGGTGGTAGCGGGCCACGAGGGCCACGAACTCCCGTTCCTTTGGGGTCAGGTTTTGCCAGGGATGTTCCCGGATCCGGCGGGCCGACTCCTTGTGGTGTGGGCGCTCTTCCGTGGCGGTGGCCCAGCCGACATCGTGCAGCAGGGAGCCGGCGGTGAGATAATCCAGCTCCCGCTTGCCGAGTTTGTGTTCCGGGCGCAGCTCGTCGAAAAGCTGCACGGCCCAGCGGGTGACGTGGAGAACGTGCTCCGGCTCCTTTTCCCAGTCTTTCATGAGAGCCAAGGCCTCCTGAATGACCGGTGTTTTGGGAATCATCGGGTGATTCTCCGGACGGGCATTCGGGCGAGGTGGGCCAGCCAGACGCCATAGCGCAGGCCGTGGGTGCTGACCCGGATTTTGGAGAGGCGAAGCCTTTGGATTGTCTCATCGAGAACCAGGAAGGCGGGCAGAGCCACGGTGACGCGGTCTTCCGGCATGCCGGGCAGGCGCGCGATTTCCCGGGCGGAGAGGGGCAGAAGCCGGAGAATCAACCGGATCAGCTCCTCCCGCCGGATGGGGAGATTTTCCAGTCGGCGCGCTTTCACGTTTCTTTGTCGAAGGAGGCAGGCGTAGGCGTGGCCGGTGCCGCCCGTGAAGGTGGCTTGGGCGGAGCGGATTGGGCGGAGGAGCTTGCGGAGAGCCTTCTCAATTTTGCCCCGGGCGCGCATCCATTCATCGGGAGATGGGGGCTGGCGAGGGAGCAGGGTGTCACGGACGGCAACACAACCGATGTCCAGGCTCTGGATTTTTGGTTTTGTTGGATTTTTGGAGTCGATCACCTCCAGGCTGCCGCCGCCTAGGTCGATATGGTAGCGGGGCCGCGGTGGCTTGCTGAGCGAGCGTGTCGCCAGCGCGATCAACCTTCCCTCTTCCTGGCCAGAAAGCATCCGGACGGGTTGCCGGAGAATTTTGGCGGCCGGCTGCAGGAAGTTTTGCCGGTTGTGGGCCCGGCGCAGGGTCCCAGTTGCGACAGCCACGATCTTGCCGGGGTGGTAGGACGAAATCTTTTTTTGAAGAGAAGAGAGCATCCGGAGAGCTCGCCGGACGGCGGCGGGTTGAAGCCTGCCAGTGACGGCCACGCCCTCGCCCAGGCGGACGGGGTAGGCTTTTTCGTGGGCGATCTGCAGAACCCCGCCCTTCTGCTCGGCGAGCAGCAACTTGAAGGTGTTGGAGCCGAGGTCGAGCACGGCGCCGCGGGTCGTGGCTAAAGGCATTCATTCTTTAAAGCGGGTTGGAAAAAGGTCGGCAAAACCTTTGGCAGGCCTCGACGGAAAGGCTCTGAATAGGTTGAATACGTCGATGCTGGACATCGCCTTGATCCGTAAAGATCCCGACGGGGTCCGGCAAAGGCTGGCCTTGCGGGGCCAAGGGGCGGCCGACGGGCTGGCCAAGGTGCTGGAGGCGGACGAGGAGCGGCGAAAAATGATCGGGGAGGTGGAGAAGCTCAAAGCGGAGCGCAATACCATCAGCAAGGAGATCGGGGCGCGGAAATCCAAGGGCCAGCCGGCCGACGACCTGATGGCGGGGATGAAGGAGAAGTCCGACCGGATTGCCGAGCTGGACCGGCTGACCGCGGAAGTAGAGGTGCGGCAGGAGTCGCTGCTGCTAACGATTCCGAACCTGCCGTGGGAGGAGTGCCCAAAGGGCGCAGGCTCGGCCGACAACCCGGTGGTGGTGACCTGGGGCCAGCCCAAGAAGTTTGATTTCAAACCGAAGGACCACGTGGCGCTGGGGGAGGCGCTGGGGATCCTGGATTTCACATCCGCGGCCAAGGTCTCCGGCAGCGGTTTTGCGGTTTATCGCGGCGCGGGGGCGCGGCTGGAGCGGGCACTAATTACTTGGATGCTCAACCTGCACACCGTTTCCCATGGGTATCTGGAAGTTTCCCCTCCGTTCCTGGTTAGGGAGGCGAGCATGGTCGGCACCGGGCAGTTGCCGAAGTTCCGCGAGGACATGTATTCGACCGAGAGCGGGGAGCTTTTCCTGGTGCCAACGGCTGAGGTGCCGGTGACGAACTTACACCGGGATGAGATCCTGGCGGAGGGAGACTTGCCTAAAAAGTATGCCGCCTACACGCCCTGCTTCCGCCGCGAGGCGGGCAGCGCCGGGAAGGAGACGCGCGGGCTGGCCCGGATGCACCAGTTCGACAAGGTGGAGCTGGTCTGGATCGAGCACCCTGACCGCTCGATGCAGACCCTCGAGGCCCTTTGCGGACACGCCGAGGCGGTACTGCAAAAGCTCGGCCTGCACTACCGGAAGATCGAGCTATGCACGGGTGACATCGGATTCGGAGCGGCGCGCTGTTATGACCTGGAGGTGTGGGCCCCGGGCATGGAGCAGTTTCTTGAGGTGTCCTCGTGCAGCAACTTCCGGGATTTTCAGGCGCGGCGGATGGGGCTGCGGTTCAAGGGGTCCGACGGGAAGAACCGGCCCTGCCACACGCTGAACGGTTCCGGCACGGCCCTGGCGCGTTTGTTTATCGCCTTGGTGGAGACGTATCAGACGAAAGACGGAAAGATCGAGATTCCCGAGGCAATCCGGGACGTGTTCGGCTCCTCCTTCATCGGATAGAAGGTTTTCTTTCGGTCGGCCCGGGCTGATAGGATGAAGAGGTGCTTCAGATGAAGAAGTCCCTGCCCGAGGTCCACGGCACCGTGGGGATCCCGCACTGTGCGGGCTTTTGGCGCAAAATGCTGGCGTTCGGTGGGCCGGCCTTTCTCGTCAGTGTCGGTTACATGGATCCGGGGAATTGGGCGACCGACATTGAGGCCGGGTCGCGTTTCGGGTACGGCCTTTTGTGGGTTTTGCTTCTTTCCAACGCGATGGCCCTGCTCTTGCAAAGCCTCGCGGCCAGGCTTGGGATCGCCTCGGGTCGCGATCTGGCCCAAGCCTGCCGCGAGTTTTTACCCCGTCCCTGGGGCGTGCTTCTTTATGTGCCCTGTCAAATTGCCATTATCGCCTGTGATCTGGCCGAGGTGTTGGGGGGAGCCGTCGGGCTCAACCTGCTGACGGGCTGGCCGTTGCTGACCTGTGCGCTGGTGGTTTCCCTGAATGTTTTTCTGATGTTTCTTCTGCAGGCCCGTGGGATGCGGTGGCTGGAGGCCGGCATCATTTCTTTGGTGGCCACCATCGGGGGTTGTTACGTCATCGAGATCTGGATGGCGCAACCCGATTGGGGCGGTGTACTGCGCGGTCTTTTCACGCCGAAGTTGTCCGCAACTCCCGCGGACGGCGGTTCCAGCGCCCTGTACGTGGCCATCGGAATCATCGGGGCGACCGTGATGCCCCATAACCTCTACCTGCATTCCGCGCTGGTGCAGACCCGAATGGTGACGCCGACCCCCGAAGGCAAAAGGGAGGCTATCCGGTTCAACTTTATCGACTCCGCCGTCGCCTTAAACGGAGCTTTCCTGGTCAATGCCTCCATCCTGATCGTGGCGGCTTCGGTCTTTTTCCGAAACGGAGTCCAAGTGGAGGAGTTGCAGCAAGCTCACGCCACCTTGCAGCCCTTGATGGGAGGGGCAGCGGCTTTTCTCTTTGCCTTGGCCTTGCTCGCGAGCGGGCAAAGTTCGACGCTCACCGGGACGCTGGCCGGTCAGATTGTCATGGAGGGTTTTCTCCATCTCCGCGTGGCCCCTTGGGTCTCGCGGTCGCTCACCCGCCTGTTGGCCCTGATCCCGGCAGTGATTGTGATTCTGTGGAAAGGGGACCATGGAACTTATGATTTGCTGATCCTTAGCCAGGTGATTTTGAGCCTCCAACTGCCCTTTGCCGTGATCCCCTTGGTCCTCTTCACTTCCAACCGGGCGATCATGGGGGAGTTTGTGATCGGCCCTAAAGTCAGGGTAGTGGCATGGCTGGTGGCTGCCCTTCTCGTTGCTCTGAACCTTTGGCTCTTAACGCAAACTTTTCTTGGAGGGAAAACCGAATGAGGACGGAATCTCTTTACCGTAAAATTCTTGTACCCTTGGAGGGCACTTCCCACGATGCGGGCATCCTGAATCATGTGCGAGAACTGGCTCGCCGGCATGGCAGTGAGCTCATCCTCATTCATATTGCGGACGGATGGTCTGCCCGCTTCTTCGGGGCGGAGAGCGATTCGAAGGAAGTGCGTGAGGACCGGGAATATTTGGAGACCTGTGCGCAAAAGTTAAAGGAGGAGGGGATTGCCGCCACCTGGCGACTTGGATATGGGCAACCCGGCCCCGAATTAGTGAAAGCGGTCCGCGAAACCGGGTGTGATCTGGTGGCGATGGCCACGCATGGTCACCGGTGGGTGGAGGATGTGCTTTTTGGCAGTGCTTCGAGCGAGGTTCGGCATTCGGTGGAAATTCCTGTTTTGCTTTTGCGCACCGAGCAAAAGAAGGTTTGAAAGTCCTCCTAATCGGGGTGGACCTCGCCTGGGGCGAGAAAAAGCACGACGGGGTATGCTTTCTGGATTGGGACGGCGGGAAAGGCTCCGTGGCAGGCTTCGCCTATCCGCAGGGCGACCGCGAACTATTGGCTGCCATCCGGGAGAGAGTGGCGGGGCGGAAATCGGCCTTTGTGACGGTTGATGCTCCCATTGTCTGTCCGAACCGAACGGGAACCCGTCCGGTCGACCGTCTGACCCACCGGATGTTTCACCGGGAGCATGCGGCCTGTCATCCGGCCAACCTCACCAAATGCCCACGACCACCCCGGATTGCGCGGTTGCTGCGGAAGGAGGGGTTTCGGGTTGGCTGGGAGCCAATCGTCGGAAAAAAAACCGTGGCGGAAGTGTACCCGCATCCGGCGATGGTCCGGATGTTCGGAATTCCGAGAATTGTGAAATACAAAAAGGGAAGCGTGGCGGAGCGAAGGAAAGAGTTCCGGAGGCTTCAGCTCCTCATCAGAAAGTGCCTAAAGAAAAAATTTCCCCGGCTGGCGATCAATGTGGAGACCAAGTCCCTCTTGACCCAAAGGTGGTCCAAGCCTGTGGAGGATCAGACGGATGCGCTGTTCTGCGCCCTGATCGGCCTGTGGCATTGGATGCATCGGGGAAAGAAGAGTGAGGTGATTGGGGATTTGAAGACGGGGTTCATACTTTTGCCCCGGTAGGGCCTGACCTCCAGGCAGACCGCTTTAAAAGTCAGGCCTTCAAATTGCGGTGCGGCCCGCCGGGACGTCGGGCCCTACCCAGTTTAAACGATTTCCGTGGCCATGCAGATGTCGCGCCAGCCGGGGAAATTCCAGGCGTTGGGGAAGTCGC
>CAZURF010000065.1:0-7487 GCA_964623555.1 uncultured Akkermansia sp.
CCTCGGCCGCCTGGCTGGCCCCGGCCCTTCTTCCCGGCGCCGGCTTGGCCGCCGGTCTTCTTCTCCTCTCCGCCTCTGGAATGCGCCCGGCGGAATTCTGGGGACTGCACCGCCGGAATCCCCTGGCTGATGTCCGGGACAGCGCCCGACTTCTTCTCACCCTGCTGTGGCCGGTCCTTCTTCTTTTGGTCCTCAGCTCAAGTCTCTATCTCGCTCTGGGACTTCCCCTCAAGCCCCAGCCTGCCTTGTTGAAATTTCTCGAGGCCAGGGAACTTGGCGAGATGCTCCCCTTTCTCGCCTACGCCCTGGTGATCGCGCCGGTCTGGGAGGAGATTTTTTTCCGGGGAACCCTCTTTCCCTGGCTGGCCGGACGCCTCCCCGTCGCCCAAGCCCAGTGGCTCTCCGCCCTCGCCTTTGGCGCCGTCCATCTGCACGGCCCCACGCTGATTCCCCTCACCGTGTTCGGCGCCCTCCTCGCCGGAATTTACCGGACGAACGGCAGCCTTGTTCCCGCCATCCTCGTCCACTCCTTCTTCAACGCCAACACCTGCATTCTGCTCCTCCTCGGGCGGACCGCCACGGAATGAAACCCCGCCCCTCCACCGAAGACCTCTGGATCGGGCGTTGGACCCGCTCGCTCCACTCCTTCCCGCGACGCGGACTACGGCACGGCCTCGGACACGACTGTGCCGTCCTCGCCCCACCCAGCCGGGGAACGGATCTGGTTTTAAAAACCGACGCCATCGTTGAGGGGGTTCACTTTCTCCGCACCAACTCCGCTCGGCTGGTTGGTCACAAGGCCCTCGCCCGCCCCCTCAGCGACCTCGCCGCGGCCGGGGCCACTCCTTGCGCCGCGCTGGTCACGGTCGGCTGTCCCGACAAAAAATCCGCCGCCCGCCTGAAGTCGGTTTACCGGGGTCTGGCCCGGGCCGCCCGTCGCTGGGGCGTGGCCATCGTCGGCGGGGAAACTGTCCGGACCCGCCAGCTGCTTCTCTCCGTCTCCATTCTCGGCCGCGTGCCCCACCGCTCTTCGCCGAACCGGGGCGGAGCCCGCCCGGGCCATCTTCTCTTTGTCACCGGTCGGTTGGGCGGGTCGTGGCCCCGGCGCCACCTTACCTTCACCCCACGCCTGAAGGAGGGCCGATGGCTCGCTCGGAAAAAAATCCCTTCCGCCATGATGGATCTCAGCGACGGTCTGGGCGCCGACCTACCCCGCCTCGCCCGAACCTCCCGCATCGGTTTCCGGATTTTCCCGGAAAAACTTCCCCGCACCCCGGGAGCCGGTGCCCGCCAGGCCTTCACCCAGGGCGAGGACTATGAACTCCTTTTCTCCGTTCCCCGTGCCAAAGCCGCACAGTTGAAAAAAAATTGGCCCTTTGCCACCCGTCTCACCGAAATCGGGATCTGTTTGCCCGCCCGCGCCGGCTTTCACACCGGCGGCCTTCCTCTTCAGGGTTATGACCACCTCGCCTGAAATCTGCGCCACCGCCGAGGCCACCCGCGCCCACGCCGCCCGTTCCCTGGCCTCATTGGCGCCCGGCACCATCGTCCGGTTGCACGGCCCGCTCGGCGCCGGCAAATCGGAATGGGTTCGCGGCCTCGCCGCCGCCCTCGGCGTCCCCGGCCAGATCCCCAGCCCCACCTTCACCCTCTGCCAGCCCCTGCGCGGCGGCCAATGGCCGCTCGACCACTGGGACCTGTACCGCCTCGAAAATGCCCGCGATTGGGATTCCCTCGGCTGGCCGGACTGCCTGGTGACTTCAGGACTGGTCGCCATCGAATGGCCCGATCGCTTTCCCGGTCCGTGGCCCGCGTCCGTGGTGGACCTGGAAATCACCCCGCAACCCGAAGGCACCCGCCGGCTCCGCTGGGTTCCAAAATCATGACCCGCCTAATCCTTGAGGCCTCGTCGAATCCCGGCACCTGGGTGCTGAGCCGCCAAGGCGAAATCCTGGCCGCAGGAACACTGGTGGGGACAGTCGCTGCCAGCCTTGTTCCTTCCTTGCAGCGGGAACTGCGGAATCCTCCCCGCCCCGATCAGATCCTCGTGGGCGTGGGCCCCGGATCCTTTTCCGGGATCCGCTCGGCGATTGCCTCGGCGGAAGGCCTGGCCGCCGTCTGGCACTGCCCGGTTCTCCCGATCCGCAGCACCGGCTCGCTGGCGTGGCAGTTTTCCCAATCGACCCTGCTGGGCGTTTTTTCCGACGCCCGCCGCGGTGATGTGTTCGCCACCTTCTACGCTTCCGGAAAGCTGGAGCGGCCGACCGCCGTTCATCCTGCGGCCGAACTACCCCGCCTCCTCTCCCGCTGTACCCTGGCCGTCACGCCCGACGGGCTGCCGGGAGTCGGGCAGAGCGCCAAGCCCGAGGCGACCTCCCTCGCCGCCTACCTGCACGCCCACGGACTGGAACCGGGCCTTCCTCTCGAACCCATCCATCTCCGCCCCGCCCTAAAACCAGCTTGAATTTTTTCGCCCCCGCCCCCGTAAACGTAAACGAACAGTTTTTGCTTTTCCGTAGTCTTTTCTAGGATCGACCGATGCCCGCTTCCTTCCGCACCTGGTGCACCGTCTCCTTTTCCGCCCTGCGGTCAAACCTGCGGACGCTGCGACGGAGCGCGCCGCGGGGAACGCGGATCCTCGCGGTCGTGAAGGACAACGCTTACGGCCACGGTCTTGTTCCCGTCGCCCGCGCCCTTTGCCGCGCCGGTTGTGAGGAGTTCGGCGTCGCCTTCGCATCCGAAGGCGCGGAGCTTCGCCAAGCCGGCATCCGAGAGCCGATTCTTCTCCTCGGCTCCTCCCTGCCCCCGGAATTTGCCACCGCCCTGGCCCATCGGCTTACCGTCACCCTCTCGTCCCTCCAGGAGGCGCGCGAGCTCGCCCGAGCCGCGGAAAAGGCCCGGGTCACCGCCTTGGTTCAGGCCAAGCTCGACACCGGCATGAACCGGCTCGGCGCCAAGCCGGCCGAGTTCCAGCATTTGCTTTCCTTCATTCTTCATCATCCGCGCCTGGAGCTCGCCGGCACCTTCACCCATCTCGCCTGCGCCGGATCCGACCCCAAGTTCACCCGGCGCCAAATGGAGGAGGCCTGGATTCTCCCCACCCATCCCCGCCGTCATTACGCCAACACTGCCGCTACTCTCTCCCGCCTCCCCTATCCCCATACCCACGTTCGACCCGGCCTTGGCCTGTATGGCCTCGATCCCCGTCCCACCGGCCGCGCTGCGCTTCGCCCGGTCCTTTCCTGGAAATCACGGATTCTTCTCGTCCGCCGCGTCCGCCGGGGTGAGACGGTCAGTTACGGTGCCACTTTTCGTGCTCCCCGGGACCTGATGGTCGCCACCGTGGCTACCGGCTATGCGGATGGCCTTCCTTTCTCGCTGGGAAATCGCGGTCACGCCCTCATCCGCGGCCGGCTTTGCCCCATCCTCGGGCGCGTCACCATGGACATGACCCTGTTGGACGTCACCTCGGTGGCGGCGGCCCGCCGGGGCGAGGAAGTCACCTGGATCGGCCGCTCCGGAACGAAAAGCCGAACCGCCGCTGATCTCGCCCGGGAGGCCGGCACCATCCCTTGGGAAATTTTCACCCGCATCGCCCCGCGCATCCCGCGTCTCTACTCCTGAAAACCCCTTCCTGGTTTCTGCTTCTTGCCGGCACCGTCACGGTGGCGGTCGGCCTCCTCCTGCCGGTCCGCTTCCATGCGCTGGAGGAAAAAGTCCTGCTGGCAGCGGGCCGCGGCACCTCCTCTCTCCCGGAACTGGCGGCCTCCCTTCTCAACTCGGAGCATCTGGGTGCCGGCCTCCGTCTCGCCCTGCTCGCCCAATCCATGGATCTCCCCGGCTCCGCGGAAACGGTGGATTCCGCCCACACCATTCTCTCTTCCCGGCGCGACTTGGCGTGGCTGGGAACCCGCGATGCGCGGCTGGAACAGGTCCTCGCCACCTCCGGGCTCGCCTTTGAAAAAAATGTCAGCGCCCCACCCGCCATCCTGACTCTGCTTCTCCGGGAGCCGGTCCGGCTCCGCCTGCGCCAAAACCTGAAGTCGAATCCCTCTCCCGGGGTCCAATCGATTCAGCAGACCCTCGACCTCAAGCCCCTGCCTCCTCTCCTGCCGGCCGGCCAGCCCGGCGGACAACCCCTGGAAGCCGTCACTCTCCTCGCCGCCCACCTTCTCGACACCGCCGCGTTTTCTCCCGCCCTCGCCAGCGAACTCAAGACCGCGGCTTATGCCGCCAACGAGGAGCGCTCCCTCCGCCCGTTGCAACCGGCCCTGATTTCCCTGCTCTCCCTGGCCCGGCGCTTGGATTACGACTCCTTGCGGGAACTGGTCGGCAGTGCCCAGACCCTCGCCACGCTGGATTGGCTGGCCGGCCAAGTCCGCTCCCCCGCCGAACCGGGGGACCTGCTGTTGGCCGCCACCCTCTGGGCCGGGCCGGCCGACCGTCTCACCCGCGTTCCGGAATCCGCCGAAAAACCGTGGGCCGTCCTTTCCTCCGCCCTCGCCGCCGGCCGCGGCTCCATCGAACTCCTCATCCAGCGCCGCTGCCCCGTCTTCAATAACCCGCTGACAATTCCATCGCCGCTGGTTCCCTGGATCCTGCCCTGGGAACGGCCCCTCCTTTTTCTTCGCGCGGCCCTTTTGATTTTGGGTTCCTGGTGTTTCGTGCAGGGACTCTGGCGGATCCTCCACCCCTCGTCCCCCGAGTGCCCCGGCCCGTGGCGCCCGGCGCCTGTTCTGGCCCAGGCCGTCCTGCTGGCCCTGTTGTTGGGCAGCCTTCCGGAACCGGCCGTCACCCGGCCCAAACCCCTGCCCACCTACCGATTGAGTCTCGCCCTGCCCGGTTCCTTCATTAAAATCAAGGAACAACCCCGCTTTTCCATGGAACCAACCAACGTCATCACCCTGGTGGTCTTCCTCACCATCCAGATTGCCGTGTACCGGATTTGTGTTCGCCGCATCCGCCAGATCGAAACCGGCCCCGGCGACAACACGCTCAAGCTCCGCCTGCTGGAAAACGAGGACAACCTCTTTGATTCCGGCCTTTACGTGGGGATCGGGGGCACCGCCATCGCCCTCGTTTTGCAGGTGGTTGGCGTGATCCAGCCCAGCCTTCTCGCCGCCTACTCCTCCAACCTGTTTGGCATCACCTGCGTCGCCCTCATCAAAATCTTCCACGTCCGCGCCTGCAAACAGCGGCTTCTTCTCCCCCCCGCCAAAACCTAGGCGGTGTCCCCGGGCCCGAACCTCCGCCCGCCCCTGTGAACAAAACCCTCCTCCTGATCCTCTGCGACTTTCTGTTGCTGAACCTCCTGGCCCTCACCCGCTGGGACAAGCCCGAGGTTCCGCCGCCCAACGCCCCTTCGGCCGCGCGCTCCGTCTCCCCGCAGGACGATGTCGTCGCCGCGCTCCGCCTCACCCTGGAGGAAGAAAAGACCAACCGGGAAAAGCTCGCCCGCGACCTCGCCACCACGCAGGACGAGTCCCGCTCCCGCGCAGCCGTTCTCGACCAGGCCCGCACCCGCACCACTGAGCTCTCGGAACGGCTGCAGAAAAGCGAGCAGGAAGCCGCCCGGTTGGCCCAGCAGGCCCAGGTCGAGACCGAGCGCAACCGCGCCGCCTTGGAGGCCGCCAAAGCCGAGGCGGAAATGCTTCGTCAGGCCAAGGAAAAGCTCCGCTCCGAAACGGATGCCCTGCGCTCCCAGCTCACCGTCGCCGAGGTCCAGGCCAAGTCCGCCGAGGAAAAGGTGAAGCTCACCACCGCCACACTTCGCCAGGCCGAGGAGGAGAAGAAAAAGCTCATCGAACAAAACCAGTCCCTCTCGCAGGGCGTCAGCCAGCTGGCCGAAAAGTCCGGGCAGATCACCAAGGAGATCCGCGAGTACCGCCCTGTCGCCCCCAACGCCCTTTACGCCGACTACCTCAGCCGTCGCGCCACCGTCCGCATCATGGCGGAGCGGCCCTCCGTCCAGAACAAGCGCGTCCGCCGGACGGAGTCCCGCGCCATCCTCCTCACCGACGGCAACCGGACCGCCGCCTTGGTTCCCCTGGAGGAAACACCCTTCCAACTCGGTGATGCCGAAAGTTCCTGGGACTCCCTCACCGGAACGCTCACCCTGCCGCCTCCTGCCAACTTTCCAAAACCCCTGGCAGCCCTGGAATCCATCAAGGGCTCCGATCCACGTCTTTTGCTTGCCCCCGTCGAACTGGCCCTAGTCGAAAAAAATCCGGAATTGGCTTACCGCATCGCCTCGGATCCCTTCCGGTTTCCCAAAGCCCTGCTCATTTCCCCTTCCGGCAAGGGGTACGGCGAATGCTCCTTTAAACTGGAGCCATCCTTTCCCGGTTACCTTGAGATGGACTCCCGCTTTCTCAACCGCCTGCAGGGCGAATACGCCCCCGAGGCCGGGGACCTGGTCCTCTCCCTGAACGGCGAGTTCCTTGGCGTCATGGTCAACGATCACTTCTGCGCCCTCGTCCCCTCGCTGGAGCCCGGTTCCGCCCTGCCGCTCGACCCGAAAGGCGCTTCCCGCGGGGTGGGGGAAACTCTCGCCACCCTCAGGAAAAAGGCTTCCGCCCTCGATTCCCGCCTCCAGTGACGGTTCGGTGACATCCAATATCTTTTCTTCCCACCCGCCCTCCTTGCCCTAAAAAAACTTAGAAGCTTGAACGCCCCGCACGCCCAGACCCTCACCTTCGAGAACGCCCACGCCCTCTCGGAACTCTACGCCGCCGACGAAACCCTCCTGCGCGAGACCGAATCCACCCTCGGGGTCAAACTCACCGCCCGGGACGCCCAATTGAAGATCGACGGTGCCAATGGCTCTGTCACCTCGGCCCAGGAACTGTTCCGCCAGCTCCATCTCGCCCACCAGCACGGCCTCCGCATCCGCCGGCACGAGTTCCTCTACGCCCTCAAGGCGGTCCAACGCGGTGAGGGCAAACAACTCGAAAGCATCTGGTCCACCCGCATCCAAGTCTCCGGAAAAAAGCCCGTCATCATCCCCAAGACCTTCCTGCAAAAGGCCTACGTTGACGAAATCCGCCGCAACGACCTGGTCTTCGGCCTCGGCCCCGCCGGCACCGGCAAAACCTACCTCGCCATGGCCATGGCCGTCTCTTACCTCAAGACGGACAAGATCAACCGCATCATCCTCACCCGTCCCGCCGTCGAGGCCGGCGAAGCCCTCGGCTTCCTCCCCGGCGACCTGCAGGAAAAGATCTTCCCCTACCTCCGTCCGCTGTACGACGCCCTCTACGACATGCTCGATGTCGAGGAGATCCAGAAGATGATGGACAAGGGCATCCTCGAAATCGCCCCGCTCGCCTACATGCGCGGCCGCACCCTCACCGGCGCCTTTGTCATTCTCGACGAGGGGCAGAACGCCACCACCGAGCAGATGTTCATGTTCCTCACCCGGCTCGGCCCGGATTCCAAATGCATCGTCACCGGCGATCCCACCCAGGTCGACCTTCCCCATCACCGCA